>CAXEFH010000132.1:0-9112 GCA_963989605.1 uncultured Roseibacillus sp.
AATGATACGGCGACCACCGAGATCTACACCTCTCTATTCGTCGGCAGCGTCAGATGTGTATAAGAGACAGTTTCTACGCTGGTGCCCAGCTATCGTCCCAATGTCGCGCTCCTGCTTCTTGACGACCGGGATCACCTTCTGATCTGCGAACGGATGAATCTGGAAGGCGCCTGGCAATTTCCTCAGGGCGGGATCGACGAGGGGGAGTCTCCCCTTGAGGCATTACTCCGTGAGGTTCAGGAAGAAATTGGTCTTCCTCCCTCGGGATATGAGGTCCTTGAGTCCCGGGATGGGTACGACTATCTTTTTCCTCCTGACGTCCGGAGGCGGAGGGGCAAGCGCACGCGTTTTGATGGACAGTCCCAGACATATTTCAGGTGTCGGCTGAGAAAGAGTGCCCCTCCCATCAATGTTGATCAGGATCCGCGGGAATTCAGCAGGTATACCTGGGTCAAGCCTTCCCTGTTTGACCTGAATTGGCTTCCGGCCTTCAAGCGTCCCGTTTACTGGAGAGTTCTGCGCGACTTTTTTGGAGTGGAACTGGAGCCTCCTGCCTAGCGCGGGCCCATTCATGATCAGAGGTCGGCCTGATCAGCAAGGTCCTCAATTTCGGGATCGAGGTAGGTTTCCTCGATCAGGGTTCGGGCCCAGAGATCGCTTTGTGCGAGGTGGCGGAGGATACGCAGGGCCATGGCCTGGACCGCCGGGACGTCCGACCAGATTGTCTCCCTGAGGTGGTGCCATCCGCTGCCGTGGAGGGTCGGCGGTTTCAGGAGTTGACCGAGAACTTTCTCGCTCACAAGGAGGCATCGGGCAAAGTCTGGATCTGTCGGAACCGGGGGGATCTCATATGTCACCAGAGGGACCCCGCTCACTCCCGTCAGTTCGCAACGCGACTTGGCTCTGCGAGCGAGGTCTTTTCCGAAGAGCGAGAGGGAATGTTTGCGTTCCCGATCCGAGTCGTATCCCCTGGCCATGACTGGTGCTAGCCGCATGGACGGGTGCGGGCAAGTAGAGGTATCATGAAAATCAGGAATACAGAATATTTCACATCCGCTGGCACCAGCTGACTTCTATGATAGGCTTTCTCCCGTGAAGTCCTGTTCGGCCCTGTGTTCGGTATTTCTGGTCTTGGTAGTTGTGTGGACAACAGGAGCGTGCAGCTCAGGCTCTTTCGGGTCCTCACAGTCGGTTTCCCTGCGTCAGACTCTTGCGCACTCTCTCCTCAGAAACCCGCGGGTTGGTCTTGCTAACTTTCATGTGAGTGGACGCCGGGATAACGCTACCGCCTTTGATAACATGCAGCAGGCAGAGCGCGGCGCGCGCTCGATGCGTAGCTCCTATCTCAGAGCACCCGGCGGATCAGTCTACCTCGATAACCAGATGCTCTGGGGGATGCATTACCTGACCCGGGCTGGCTGGTCGTATCGTGTCACGGAATTGGCGGGGGGATCCCACAGTGAGAAGTCGAGTCATTACCGTGGAGTGGCTTTCGACGTGGACTACATTAACGGAGTCAAGGTGGGGCGGCGAAATCCTCACTTGCGGGGTTTCATGCGGAAGTGCCGTCAATTGGGAGCGCGCACGGTGAAGGGTCCCGGAACGCCAGGGCATAGCACCCACGTACACGTGGAGTGGTAGGGCCCGTATGACCTGGCGCTGGTGTCAGAGGACTTTTTCCATCCAGAACGCTCGATAGCGGAGCACACCTGCCCGGAAGGCCAGAATCATGGCTGGGATTGCGCAGGCAATCAGGGGACGGCGTAGCGAAACTTTCAGAGCGGAAGCGAGGAGACGCGGTCGCGCGAGAGTTCGAAATGTCTTTCGTGCGATCAGACCCCAGGTCGGCTCCACGAGAGCAGTGAGATCGCGCGAATGGAACAGGGAAAGACCGGCCGCATGGCTAAGATCTTGGTAGTCTCTCATTGACCCAAGGGACGGGAGAGATCCAGCCTGGCAGATCAGCTGAAGGAGCGCTCGCTCCGCGGCAGATGGCTCTGGTTCGATGGTCCAGCAGGCGACGGCGGCCCGGCCTCCCGGGACGAGGACACGGTGCATCTCAAAAAAAAATCTTTTTTTGTCCTGCATGTGGGAAAGCGATTCCACCGCAATGGCACGATCAAAACTTTGAGCAGGGTAGGTATTCTGGAGCCAGTCGCCCTGCTCGATAGATACCTTCCCTTGAATTGGCGGAGTGATGTAGCGAGCTTTTTGAGCCTGTGCGTTGGAAATGGTAAGCCCTGAAACATGGGCGCCGGTCCGTTCAGCAACGCGATGTGCGTCTACTCCGTACCCGCAACCGATGTCGACCACACGGAGGCCCGGTCTCAGTGAGAGAGAAGAAAGAAGCAGGGTGAGGAGTCGGTCAGTCGCTGCTTCAACGGAGCGAGATTCTCCTGGAAACCACAGCCCATGGTGGAGAGTCCTTCCCCAGATAGACCGGTAGAATTCGTCCAGTCGATCGTAGTAATCTCCGACGTCAGCAGGAGCGAGCGTTGCAGGAGCGAGCAGCATTCAGGAACAGCAAAGACCCGGGTTCCCCTCAGAGAAGGAGCATTACTTTTTCTTGTCCTTGGAGAGGAGCGGTGCCATCCGCTTTTTCATGCCCGTGGTGGCTGCTTCAGCGATGACCTCATCGTCCTTGGTCAGCGTCACGATATAGCCGGCGTAGCGGGTGCCGCTGTCCGGCTCCACGTCAAACTGAGGGCGATCGGGACGAAAGCGATTCTCCCGGAGCTCCCTGACTTCTCCGTCTTTTTTTGAGAACGAGTAAGGGGAGGAAGTCACCTCCATCTCTTCATCGGCCGGGATGTCGATCTGTCTGGAACCCCTACTAGCGATGGACAGCTTTCGGTTACGAATGTCACGGGCGATCACCACCCATTCGAGGGTCACGCCCTCGTAGTCCTCACGGTCACGGTTATCGATTTCGATCTCCAGCTGTCGCTGGCTTTTACGGGTCTCACCCTTACGCTCGGAACCAAGGGTTGAGTTTTTGACTTTCAGTCGTATGTCCGCTGCGCCGCCGAGCATTGGGAGCAGCATGAGGGCTGTCGTGAGGGTGAGAATGACCCGATTCATGAGGCGATATTATGGTCTTTTGGGTGATCTGCAACGATGGATCAGCGGTCTGTTTCGCAGTGAAGGATGGCCGGGCCTCATTTTGTGAGGTCAGACTTGTTCTGAAGACAATAGGGCGGTTATCTCGCGGGCATGAAGATGGTAGCAAGACTTCTGGTCCCCTGGAGCCTGCTGGCAGCGTGCGCCCCGAGCATGGCTGCGGAGTACGAAATGCGACTGAGGAAGGAGGTCGAGGACGGTCCAGGCCAGTTCCGAACGGTTGAGTCGAGAGAGAGATGGAAGCCCCGCGAGACGGCTGTGATTGTCTGTGATATGTGGGACCTTCACCACTGCAAGAACGCTGTGGTCCGGGCTACCCAGCTTGCGCCCCGGATGAACGCGCTCCTGGAAGCGGCGAGAGACAGAGGCTCACTCATCATTCACGCTCCCTCTTCGTGCATGAAGTTTTATGAGACTCACCCTGCCCGTAAGCGGGCGCAGTCAGCGCCGGACTCAGGTAATCTCCCGGAAGGCATCGAGCAGTGGATGACCTGGATCGATGACCGGGAGGAGCAGGCTGGGTACCCCATTGATCATTCCGATGGGGGAGAGGATGACGATCCCTCGGAGCATGCCGAGTGGGCCGAAAAATTAAAGAAGATGGGGCGTAATCCGCGGGCGCCGTGGACCCGCCAGCTCGGTCTGCTTGAGATTGACGGCAGCCGGGATGCCATCACTGACTCTGGAAGGGAAAATTGGAATCTTCTTGAGCAGCATGGAATCAGGAACGTGATTCTCGTTGGAGTGCACACCAACATGTGTGTCCTGGGGCGCCCCTTCGGCCTGCGTCAGCTGGCCAAAAACGGCAAGAATGTGGTCCTGATGAGGGATCTTACGGATACGATGTACAATCCGGCGATGCCGCCGATGGTCAGCCATTTCGGGGGAACTGACCTCATTGTGAACCATATTGAAAAATATGTCTGTCCCACGGTTACCAGTGACCAGATCCTGGGAGGGATTCCCCATCGCTTCGCAGGAGATTCGCGCAAGCACATTGTCTTTCTGATTGGAGAGCGCGAATATGAAACGGAAAAGACCCTTCCGCGCTTCGTGTCCGACCATCTCCTCCCAGCCTTCAGGACGACGTTTGTCTTTGCGGACCCGGAAGGAGTGGCACGGAACAAGTTCCACGGTGTTGAGGCAGTCCGGGATGCGGACCTGCTCTTTGTCAGTGTCCGGCGAAGAGCACTACCGAAGGAGGATTTGAAACTACTTCGGAATCACGTTCGGGAAGGAAAGCCCGTGATAGGCATCCGGACTGCCAGTCATGCCTTTTCCCTGAGAGGCAAGCCTGCGCCTCCAGGGCACTCGGTGTGGGAGGAGTGGGATGCGGAGGTGATCGGGGGGAATTACACCGGGCACCACGGAAATGCCCTGAAAACGACAGTTCACTCTACGGAGAAGGGTGATCATTTCCTTGGTAATACGACCCAGGTCCTCTACCAGAGTGGGGGATCACTGTATATCAACAGCCCGATGCGTCCCGGTCAGAATGTGCTTCTCTCAGGGCGAGTGGAGGGAATTGATCGAGCAGAGCCCCTCGCATGGACCTTCCAGCGCCCTGATGGAGGGAAAACGTTTTATACCTCACTCGGGCACATCAGCGATTTTGAGCAGAAAGCCTTTGTTGAAATGCTAATCCGGGCGATTCAGTGGTGCTTCGATTAGGGCATTGCCGGGGCTCGGGTAGTTGATTCAGGTGAGCGGCGTCCTGAAATTTTGCGCGGTTGACAGAACGGGTGCGAGGCCCGAGTTTTGCGCTCCATCATGAAGAAAGGAACTCTGATTCAGCTCATCGCCTTGGTCGCATTTTGTGCAGGACTCTCTGCCCAGGAAGATCCCGCGCCTGCGCCCTCCGAGCCCGCACCCGCCGAGCCTGCGCCTGCTGAGCCCGCGCCCGCTGAGCCTGCGCCCGCTGAGCCTGCGCCCGCTGAGGCTGCACCCGCCGATCCTGCGAAGCTGGTAACGCCTCCAGTGCCTCCAGTGCCTCCGGCACCCAAGGTCCAGGCTGCCCCGGAGGATGTGGCTGCACCACCAGAGGGAGCAGAGAAGACCGAATCAGGGATTTACTCGAAGGTCCTCCAGGAGGGCACGGGAACCAGTCATCCCAAGGCAGATGAAAAGGTCAGGGTGCACTATTCCGGGTGGCAGACCGATGGCTACAATTTCGACAGCTCGTATAGCAGGGGTGTGCCATCAACCTTTGGGCTCAACGGAGTCATTGCGGGATGGACCGAAGGCGTGCAGTTGATGGTGGAAGGAGAAAAGCGTCGGTTCTGGATCCCCGGTGAGCTGGCCTACGGGAAGCTGGAGGGAGAGCTGCCACCGATCGGGGAGAACGGAAAGCGTCCGGGTCGACCTCTCGGCCAGCTCTGTTTCGATATCGAACTGATCAAGATTCTTCGCCCGCATCCGACCCCTGAGAATCTGACTGCGGCGCCGGAAGATGCCCCGGCCAACCCCTCCGGAGTGGCGTCCAAGGTGATCAAGGCGGGAGCCGGGGAATCAAAGCCAAAGCCTACGGACAACGTGCAGGTACATTACACGGTCTGGACGACGGATGGAAAGGTGGTAGACAGCACGTTGCCTAATGAGCGACCAAAGACTCTCCCGCTTAAAAGGACGATCAAGGGCTTCACCGAGGGAGTCCAGATGATGGTGGAGGGAGAAACGAGAAGGATCTGGGTTCCGACCGACATGGCGTACGGAGCCGCGCCTCCTCCTACCGCGCCCGAGGGCATGCTGGTATTCGAAGTAGAACTGCTGAAGATTCTCAGCAACTAAGGGCTTGTATCCATGACGGGAGCCACCTGCGGATTCGCTCGTGGGTCTCTCCTCTCCATGGGCTCGGACCCCCACTTCGTAAGTGGAATCGATTGCTGACAGGACAAAAGAGAGGCCGGTTGCCCTGCTTGAGATGCGGGAGATCGACAAGTCTTTCCCGGGAGTGCAGGCCCTTAAGGGCGTTGATCTTGACCTGTATTCCGGGGAAGTCCTTGCCCTGCTGGGAGAAAATGGAGCTGGCAAAAGTACCCTGATTAAAATTCTTGGGGGAGCCCACGCCCCCACTGCGGGGAATGTTCTTGTTGGGGGAAGGGAGGTGGATCTCTCAACTCCCCATGCCAGTCAGGCCGCCGGGATTGGAATCATCTACCAGGAATTCAATCTGGTGCCGCACCTCAGCGCGCGGGAAAATATTTTCCTGGGGCAGGAAAGCGGAAGGGGAGGTTTTATCGATACGGGAGAGGAACGCCGCAAGGCCTTCGATCTCTTCCGTCGACTGGGGACTCCCATTGATCCTGAGCAGCGCTGCTCAGACATGACGGTGGCCCAGCAGCAGGTTGTCGAGATCGCCAAGGCTCTTTCCCAGGACGCAAGGATTCTTGTGATGGACGAACCGAGTGCCACCCTGACACCACAGGAGGTCGAGCGACTTCTTAAGATTGTGAGGGAGCTCCGCACTCAGGGACTGGGGATTATTTATATCAGTCACCGTCTTGAGGAGGTCTATGAAATTTCAGATCGCATCATGGTGCTGAGGGATGGGGGTCATGTTGCCACCAGGCCAACGGGAGAACTTGGCCGGGAAGCTCTCATCGAGCTCATGGTGGGTCGCAAGCTGGAAAATGAGTTTCCCTCCCATGAGCCCCGGATTGGTGATGAGCGACTTGAAGTCAGGGAATTGAGCAGGGGTACGGCGGTGCGTGATATCTCCTTTTCCGCTCGAGCAGGAGAAATCCTGGCGCTGACCGGCCTTGTTGGTGCGGGGCGGACCGAGACCGTGCGCTTGCTTTTCGGAGCAGATCAGCCGGATTCCGGATCGATTTCCCTTGATGGAGAGGCCCTGCACTTCAGCAACCCGCGGCAGGCGATCCGGGCAGGCATCGGCCTGCTGACGGAGGACCGCAAAGGGCAGGGACTCGTCCTGATGCATTCCGTCAGGGAGAACTTTGGTCTTCCCAACCTCGAGGAGTTTTCCCGCTGGGGGATGGTGGATCGTCATAATGAGCAAACCAGTTTCAGCAGCTTTGTGGACTCCCTGCGGATCAAGGTCCCACATCAGGATGAGCTGGCCCGTAATCTTTCCGGGGGGAATCAGCAGAAGGTGGTCCTCGCGAAGTGGCTGCAACGAAATTGTGAAGTGATCATCTTTGATGAACCGACCCGGGGTATCGATGTTGGCTCGAAGTATGAGATTTACCTCCTGATCCAGGAACTGGCAGCACAGGGAAAGGTGATCATCATGATCAGTTCGGAGCTGCCTGAGGTCCTTGGTCTGGCCGATCGGGTTCTCGTCATGCACGAGGGCCGAATTACCGGGGAGATCACTGACGTCAGGAACGCCACGCAGGAGGATATCATGCGGATGGCGGTCGCCTGAATCCTGCCAGGACAGATATTTAGGGTGGCTGTTTCTCAGTCCTTCTGAGTTGCGTTTGCCTTCAGGCGAAGAGCGTTGAGGGCGATGAAGCCAGTGGCATCGTCCTGATTGTAGGCCTCTTCTGCGCCTCCTTCCATGGTCGCGACATCCTCGCTGTAGAGGGAAAGGGGTGAGCGCCGGCCCGCATTGATGATATTCCCCTTGTAGAGCTTGAGCCTGACTTCGCCGGATACGGTCTGCTGTGTCTCCGTGACAAGGGCCTGCAGTGCAAGACGCTCGGGAGCAAACCAGAAGCCATTGTAGACCATCTGGGCGTATTTGGGAATGAGGCTGTCGCGCAGTTGCATGGCTTCGCGGTCCATGGTGAGGGCTTCGAGATCGCGATGAGCCGCTAGCAGGATTGTGCCACCCGGGGTTTCGTAGATTCCGCGGGATTTCATGCCCACAAACCGGTTTTCCACGATATCGACCCGTCCGATGCCGTGCTGGCCACCGAGGGTGTTGAGGACCCGCATGATTCCGTAGGGGCTCAGAAGGGCGTAGCCGTCCCGCTCTCCTTCCGGATTGACGTCTCCAAGCCTGGCGAGCAGCTCCCCTTGGCCATCGCACTGAAATCCCACCGCATTCCCCTTCTCAAAAAGAAGTTGGAGATAGAGAGGCTGATCGGGGGCCTCCTCGGGTGAAACGGAGAGGACATACATCTCACGGTCTGCCTCGGTGGTGCCATCGTACCAGGGATCCTCCAGCATACCGGCTTCAAAGGAGATGTGAAGGAGGTTCCGATCCATCGAGTAGGGCTTTTTCAGGGAAGCCTGCACCGGGATGCCATGAGCGTCGGCGTAGGCAATCATTTCGGTCCGGCCGGGGAACTGATCACGAAAGCGCTCCTGTCGCCACGGGGCGATGACATCCACCTGGGGTGCCAGACTCGCGGAGCTGAGCTCGAACCGGACCTGATCGTTCCCTTTCCCGGTCGCCCCATGGGCGATGGCATCGGCCTCCTCGGCGAGCGCCACATCGAGCATACCCTTCGCGATACAGGGGCGCGCGATCGAGGTGCCGAGGAGATAGCGTCCCTCGTAAACCGCATTTGCCTGGAACATGGGGAAGATATAGTCCCGGGCAAATGTTTCCCGGAGATCGCCGATAAAGCATTTGCTGGCTCCCGTATTGAGGGCTTTTTCCTCAAGGCCGTCCAGTTCATCGCCCTGTCCGACGTCTGCGCAATAGGCAATGACGTCCGCGCTGTAGGTCTCCTTCAACCAGGTCAGCAGGACGGAGGTATCCAGCCCTCCAGAGTAGGCGACGACGATTTTCATCGCCGCGGAACTTAAAAGGAGAGGATCGAGAGTCCAGAACCAAGATTGAGGAATGTTGGATGACATTAGGGAAGGGGTGGGCTTGTGTCCCCCCGCGTGAAGGGCACACTCTTCCCAGAATGGAGATCGAGTTAACGACAGGCGCATGGATATGGGCGGCTGTGGCGGCCCTCGCGGTGGGGATCTCGAAGACCGGGTTCGGGAGGATTGGGTTGGTGGCTGTCTCTTATACACATCTGACGCTGCCGACGAATAGAGAGGTGTAGATCTCGGTGGTCGCCGTATCATT
>CAXEFH010000133.1:0-8992 GCA_963989605.1 uncultured Roseibacillus sp.
TTAATGATACGGCGACCACCGAGATCTACACCTCTCTATTCGTCGGCAGCGTCAGATGTGTATAAGAGACAGTGGGAGGAGAGGTCAGCGGATCTTCCCGTTGTGCTCGTTAGTCAGGTCGAGGAGGGCGACATCGGAGTAGGGAAAGAGATCCGTCATCATCAGGCGCGCAAGGCACTCGCTCTTCTCATGCTTTCCAAGGAGAAGTTAAAGGGAACGAAATGGTCTCTACCGGTTGTAGCCGTTCGTAATGATTACTCCCTTGAAGCAGCAACCAACACCGGGGTCATGGCGACTTTCGGGATGGAGGCGCACGAGGACCAGCTGAAAAATCTGGTCGTTCTGATGGATGCCACGGAGAGAAAGGGTGAATCGATATTCACCGTAAATCTCATACCCAAGCGTAATATCCCGGTGATTCCGGAAGTAGCGGGAAGTCCGCAGTGGCCGCGGACCCGCCTTCATAGGGATATTGAAGCTCTCCTCCGGCCGTGAGAAGCCTGATCCGCCGACCATATGAAACACGCAAGCACTACTAACGAAGATGGGTAAGCCCAGAATCCATGTAGGCCTGGAGATAGGGACCACCAAGACCGTCATGGTGGTCGCCGAGGTGAAACCCGACGGCTCAGTGAAGATCCTCGGACTAGGAGAAACCCGGTCTGCTGGCGTCCGGAAGGGTGAAATCGTGGATTATCCTCAGGTTCGAGCTTGCGTGAAAGCGGCCTTGCTTAAGGCGGAGGATCTCAGCGATGTGGATATCAGCAGCGTGTTCCTAGCAGTTACCGGTCCGCATATTGAAGGGCTCAATAATCGGGGGACCTATCGCTTGCCCGAAGGCGAACGAGAAATTCGGTCAAAGCATGTGCAGGAGGTTAAGGAAATCGCAAGCGACATAGCGATACCCAGTGAGCATGTCTACCTGCATAGCCTGATCAGGCACTATGCGGTTGATGGCCAACCTCACGCTACTATGCCGACGGGTCTCATGGGCAGGAAGCTGGATGCGGAGTTCCATATTGTGCACGGCGTAAGAACTCGTGTGCAGAACAGTATCAAGTGTGCGCGTGAAATTCCTCTGGACGTGGATGATGTGGTCTTCGCGCCAATAGCCTCGGCGCAAGTCGCTCTGGAGCGCAAGTGCAAGGAGGCCGGTGCTCTGGTGATTGATATCGGGGGTGGCACGACTGATTACGTTCTTTATGTCGATGGCGCGATTCTCGCGTCGGGATGTATCCCGGTGGGTGGTGATCACGTCACCAATGATATACATCTGGTAACTCATCTTCCGCTCTCAAAGGCAGAACAGGTAAAGAAGACGGAGGGAGACGCCTCTGGAGATCCTACTAAATCTGAGGGTGTGGTGACAGTTGCTGACGAGGGAGGCTTCCCCGACGTAGAGCTCAAAAGGCAGATTATCAACGATGTCATCCGAATGCGATTTCAGGAGACCTTGGAGCTCGTCCGCGAGCGCCTCCCGGATGATGGGTTGGTTCGGGTAGGAAAGGGGGTTTTCCTGACGGGAGGTTCTAGTCAAATGGTGGGGCTCGGGGAACTGGCACAGGACGTCTTTGGTCTACCAGTTTACAAACCCGAGAGCCCAGATGTGAGTGGCGTGCATGCCTACATAAAGGATCCCCAATATTTCACTGCCCTCGGGCTGATACGATACGCCCAGATTCTGGAGGAGGAACGGCCCAATTCCTCAGCTTGGGGCAAGGTGAGTGGTTTTTTGCGTTCGCTCTGGCCATTTGGCGGCTGATTTCCCTTACTGAGCTGCGAACAGTCTAGTCATGATCCCTTACGAGAGAGCTCGCCAGCAGACCATCCCGAATTCAGCCGTCAAAATAATAGGGGTTGGGGGTGCCGGAGCGAACATGCTGGATAGGATCGCACTCGATGGGATGGAGGGAGCTGAGCTTCTTGCCTGCAATACGGATGTTCGCACTCTCACAAGTTCAGTCGCACCAGAAAAGATTCAGCTGGGGCGTAATCTCACGAGAGGTCTTGGCTCAGGAGGTGATCCCGCGCTCGGGAGCCAGGCCGCGGAGGAGGCGGAATTAGAAATTCGTGACGCCTTGAGGGATCGCAAGATCATTTTCATCTGCGTCGGGCTCGGTGGCGGAACCGGGTCGGGGGCCGCGCCTCAGATTGCCAAGCTAGCCCGTGAGGAAGGAGCATTCATCGTTGTTTTTGCTACCACACCATTCAATTTTGAGGGGGCACGGCGGCGCCAGCAGGCAGAGGATGCTCTTGGAGAACTCTCGACGCTGGCGAATGCACTCATCACCTTTGATAATACAAGGATGGGTGAGCTGGTCCTTGCGAAGCAGGGAGTTCATGAGGCGTTTTCTGCAGCAGATCGCATGGTTTCGGAGAGTATCCGGGCTGTCACGAGGATCGTGATGCGTCCGGGTCTTGTTAATATTGGACTGGACGACCTGATGGCAGCCCTCAGCTCGCCCAAGTCGCGTTGTTTATTCGGGTCGGGCATAGCCGAGGGAGAGAACCGGGCCCAGCAGGCGCTGAAGAATGCATTGGTCAGTCCGCTCCTGGATCGCGGAAGTCTTCTTCATGACACCCAGACAGTGCTAGTTCATGTTTGTGGGGGTGAGGATATGACTCTTTATGAACTTGAGTTGCTTATGAGGGGACTCAGCAAGCACGTGCCCGAAACAGCGCAGATATTATTCGGAACTTCCGTTGATCCAGCGATGTCCGAGTCCCTTAGCGTGACCCTGGTCAGCTCTCTTCCAGAGGACCGGCTCCTCGTCGACTCGGTCAAGAAGGTGTCAGCAAAGAAGATTGGGAAATCAGTCGGGGAAGATACTGAAGGTAGTGGAGACACTGGATCACCCAGAGAAGAGTTGGATGAGGACCCGGAATCGCCAGCTGCCAGCGAGAAGGATTCAGTAGCAGAGAAGGAGCAATCAGAGGCACGCTCGAATGTGAGGATACGGGTCAAGGAGCTGCCTCCCGTGGAGGAGGTAGAGGACGATGAGCCTATATCAGATGAGGATAAGAGAGGCTCAGAATCTGACGGAGCTTCAAATCAGAGCTCTCTTGAGGCAGTGCCGAGTTTGGCCGATACAGGTCAATCACTTGATCTGGAGGATGAGGATGCATTCTTTGCGGAAACCGGGCCAGGGGCAGGCCCCGCTCCGATCAACGTGGAATCTCTGGAAGAGATTCAGGCTTCCGCCCAGGCAAAGCGTCCTCAGGGCGAATTGGCGCTCGATGGCGGGCCAAAGGGTAAATTTGATGGAGAGGACCCAAACCTCATCGAGGGTGAGGATCTCGATATTCCACCCTTCCTGAGAAAGAAAAAGTAGTGACGGGTGGGTTGGGAATCTCCTGACTCTGCCTCAGAAGAGGAGCTTGTCTCCGTCGATCAGCTGCCACGGCAGGCCCCGGTTGGAAAGGCGGCTCAGCATAGGAGCTGTTGGCAGATCCTCGGGAACCCAGATGCCAGGTTTATTCCAATCGGTATGAGCAGAGAGGAGGAGTTCAGCAGCGACAACGGGCGGAACTCCTGCGGTATAACTGACAGCATGAGCCCCAGTTTCCGCAAAAGCTTTTTCATGATCACAAAGATTATACATATAGCGGGCCTCCCTCTGCCCGTCGACCAGACCTCTTGCAAGGCACCCAATATGCGTTTTTCCGGTATATCCTGAACCAAGGGCGGCAGGATCAGGAAGAGTTTTTCCAAGGAATTCAAGTGGCACGATCGGAATGCCTTCGTGGTCGACGGGTTCCATCGAGAGGAGCCCAGTTTCCGAGAGCACCTCGACATGTCGGATATAGTCTTTAGAGAGGCCCATCCAGAACTGGGCTCGTTCGAGACCCGTAATTCTCTCAACAAGCGTCTCCAGTTCCTCGTGATAAAGACGCGTTAGCTGGGATGGGCCCAGTCCGGGCAGGAGGAATGTCTTCTTCGTCTGGAAGGCGGGCTCTTCCTTCCATTTGCCGTTCTCCCACCAGAGCGCAGGCTGGGTGACCTCTTGAAGATTTGTCACTGGATTGAAGTTAGTTGCGAAAGGAAGCTGATGCGATCCGCCATTACAATCGATGATATCGATGCTCTGGATCTGGTCAAATGTCCCTGCGAGGTGAGCCGCGAAGACATTTGTTACCCCGGGATCAAACCCAATCGAGAGGAGCCCAGTGAGTCCCGCCTCCTGAAAACGTTCGTGGTATGCGAGCTGCCAGCGGTAGGCAAATAACTCGTAAGCCCCGGCGACAGGTTCAGGGGCCGAAGTGTCAATGTAGTGAGCCCCGGCTTCTAGGCAGGCATCCATAATCGGAAGATTATGCTCCGGAAGCGCGGCGTTCATGACAATCGATGAACCTTCCTTGCGGATCAGGTCAGCGACGGAAGCGCCGTCACTAGCATCGATCCGGGCCGTTGTGACCGGAAGAGCGGTCTCTACCCTGGCCGCAATTTTGGAACATTTTACCGGATTGCGGCTGGCGATGCAAAGTGAGGAGAAGGTGCCCGGTTGCTGCGAGATCTTGACCGCAATCACATTGGCGACACCGCCCGCGCCAAGAATAAGAATACGGGCCATGGCCTAAGAGTCAGAGGGGTGAGGGTGGAGGCAAGGAAGAAGTGCCTCTGATTTGATGACTCAAGCGCTTGCATTTAAGGAAAAAATACGGAGTCTCCCGGCCTGCCCAAGTCAACCTGAGGTCCACTTCAGCAGGTTGATATCACCGGTAATCAATTCATGACTGAGCATATTCGTAATATTGCGATCATCGCGCATGTCGATCATGGGAAGACAACGCTGGTCGATGAACTCCTGAAGGCGGGGGGAGCAGTGGAATCCCACCAGAAGCTTGAGGAGCGCGCCATGGACTCCATGGATCTTGAGCGTGAAAAAGGGATTACGATCAAGTCCAAGAACACTGCGGTGAAGTGGGGCGACAAGACGATCAACATTGTCGACACTCCGGGCCATGCCGATTTTGGAGGGGAGGTGGAACGGGTGATGCGCATGGTGGACGGAGTGCTGCTGGTTGTTGATGCGTTTGAGGGGCCACAGGCCCAGACCCGTTTTGTCCTCAGAAAAGCGCTGGCTGAGGGTATTCTCCCGATTCTTGTGATAAACAAGATTGATCGTGAAGCGGCGGATCCCCTGAAGGTTCAGGACCGGGTGCTTGAGTTGCTAATTGAGCTTGGGGCAACCGAAGATCAGTTCGAAGCACCGGTCCTTTATGGGAGTGCGAAAGATGGCTATTTTGTGAAAGATCTTAACGACGAGAAGCGCAGCAATGTGGAGCCCCTGATTGAGGCTATTCTTGAAAGGGTCCCCTCTCCAAAGGTTGATGCGGATGCTCCTTTTCGCATGCTTGTCAGTAACATCGACTGGGATGATTACGTGGGACGGATCTCACTGGGGAGGGTGGAGTCAGGGCACGTTACGAAGGGAGATGTACTTTGGCTGCTGCGGGAGGATGGGACGAGGGTGCGTAGCACGGTCACCAAGGTTTTTGAATACGCCAAGCTTGGTACTCAGGACGCTGCAGTAGGAGAGGCTGGCAATATCGTGGGCCTTGCAGGGTTTGAGGACGTAAACATAGGTGAAACCCTCGCAGCGAGTGAGCAGGCAGAGGCCCTGCCCTTTGTGGCGATCGATCCGCCGACAGTACAAATGCAGTTTGCGGTTAACGATGGTCCCTTTGCGGGAAGGGACGGCAGGAATGTGACCTCCCGGGCGTTGTGGGACCGACTTCAAAGGGAAATTAAGACCAACGTGTCCATCGAAGTAAGTGAATCTGATCAGGCTGGAATTTTTAATGTATCAGCACGTGGAGCGATGCAGATCGCGGTTCTCGTGGAGACGATGCGCCGGGAGGATTATGAGGTTCTTGTGTCCCGTCCTACCGTTATCACCCACCGGGAGAGCGGAGTGGAGGTCGAGCCTTTCGAGACACTTTACCTTGAACTTCCCGCGGATATGACCGGTGGAGTGATTCAGAGTCTTGCGAATCGGAAGGGTGTCGTTGAGGTGATGGAGCCCAGGGGCAGCATGAGTTATCTTGAGGTTGTGGTCCCAACCAGGGGCTTGATAGGATTCGAGTTCGAGCTGATGAACCTGACGAGTGGTCATGGGGTCATGTCCCACCTTTTCAAGGAGTATCGTCCGGTGGTGGGCAAAATCCGGGCACGCGAACAGGGTTGTCTTGTTTCTATGTCAACAGGCACCGCGATGGCATATTCTCTGGAAGGACTGGAGGAGAGGGGACGATTGTTTATCGAGCCGTCGGATGAGGTGTATGAGGGGCAGATTGTGGGAGAGAATTCCCGGTCCGGAGACTTGCCTGTAAACCCTACCAAAGCCAAGAACCTCACCAATCACCGCTCTGCGACCAAAAGTATTGACGAGGGATTGAGGCCCGCGATCAAGATGAGTCTGGAACGTGCGATCGAATACATTGAACCTGACGAGTTCGTCGAGGCGACTCCTCACCTTATCCGGCTTCGCAAGCGGATCCTCTGTCCCCATGAGAGGAAGCGCCGCGAGAAAGCAGGCTAGCTGGTCGGAAGAAGTCGGGCTAGGCTTCATAGCCCAGCCAGGGCCCGAGCCATTTTTCACACTCGGCTGTGCTGAGTCCCTTTCGTTGGGCGTAGTCTTCGATCTGGTCCTCCTGCAGGGAATTGATGGCGAAGTAGCGACTCTCCGGATGAGAAAAGTAGAGTCCGCATACGGATGCCCCGGGGTCCATGGCGTTCGATTCTGTTAAGGTCACTCCAGTTGACTCGCTCGCCCCAAGCAATTCAAAGAGGAGAGGCTTCTCGGTGTGATCAGGTTGGGCCGGGTATCCCGGAGCGGGTCGGATCCCTCTATAATTCTCATGGATCAGCTCCTCATTAGAGAACTGACAGGGGCTTTCAATCGACCACGCGACCCGGGCCCGGTGGTGAAGCAGCTCAGCGAAGGCTTCGGCACAGCGGTCGGCGAGGGCCTTTGCCATGATTGATTGATAAGGATCGTTCTGCTCATCCTCCAGTTCTCTTGCCCACTCGTCAGCTCCGTGAATGCCAACCACAAATCCGCCGAGATAGTCCCGTGTAGAAGTATCTCTGCTCAGGAAATCTGCGAGAGCGTAGTGAGGCTTGTTGCTGTCCTTCGCGATTTGCTGGCGTAGAGTATGCAGACGTAAATACTCAGTGGTGCGGCTTTCGTCATCCCAGACAACCAAGTCATCTTCCTCGGCGTTGGCCGGGAAAAATCCGAAAACTCCGCGTGCCCTGAATCGGTCCTCAAGGATGATGGTTTCCATCATGTCGCTGGCCTCGTGGTAGAGCTTAGATGCCTCCTTGGCTTGCTCGGTATTACGGGTCTTCAGGATTCGGTCCTGATTTTTCCAGACCCCTCGCAGTCCCCACGCGTGAAAGAAGGGAGACCAGTCAATGTAATTGGCCAACTCTCTGATGGACTGGTGCTCAATCACCCGGGTGCCCGTAAATTCCGGGACAGGAGGAGAATACGTTTCCCAGTTGCCTTTGTAGCGATTATCACGCGCCTCAGAGAGGGAGATTGTAGGCTTGCGTTTGCCACCGCTGAAAGCGAGACGGTGCTTCTCCTGCTGAGCTGCGTTTTTCTCTCTGAATCCATCACTCTGTTCAACGCTCAGGAGGGCAGTGGTGACCGGTACCGATCGAGAGGCGTCGAGGACATGGATTACCGGCCCCGAATAAGCGGGTGCGATCTTGATCGCAGTGTGAGCGGCTGAGGTGGTTGCACCCCCGATCAGGAGAGGAGTGGTCATGTTTTCCCGCTCCATCTCCGAGGCAACATGAATCATTTCATCAAGGGAGGGGGTGATCAAACCTGACAGACCGATGATGTCCGCTTTATGCTTACGAGCTGCCGACAGAATTTTCTCACAGGGGACCATGACTCCCAGATCCTCGACTTCAAAGCCGTTACACGCGAGGACAACGCCCACGATGTTCTTTCCAATATCGTGAACATCGCCCTTTACGGTGGCCATCACAACTCTGCCAGCTGAGCGCTGCCCGGGATTAGCAGCCTTTTCCTCCTCCATGAAGGGTGTGAGCCATGCGACGGACTTTTTCATCACCCGGGCCGACTTCACCACCTGTGGTAGGAACATTTTTCCCTCCCCGAAGAGATCTCCCACAATAGACATTCCGTCCATGAGCGGGCCTTCGATCACCTTGAGAGGCCGCCCGTATTTCAGCCGGGCCTCCTCGGTATCAGAATCGATGAATTCGGTGATTCCCTTGAGCAGAGCATGCTCGAGACGCTTTTCCACCGAGGCTTCTCTCCAGCGGAGGTCCGCCTCCTGCTTCTTCCCTTCTTTTCCTCGGAACTCCTCTGCGATCGAGAGGAGTCGGTCGGTAGCATCAGGGCGCCTGTTCAGGATAACGTCCTCGACACCTTCAAGCAGGTTGGCAGGAATCTCGTCGTAGACCTCGAGCATTCCCGCATTAACGATCCCCATATCCATTCCCGCCTGCGTGGCATGGAAAAGGAATGCTGAGTGCATTGCTTCCCGAACAATATTGTTTCCTCGGAAGGAGAAGGAAATGTTGGATACTCCTCCCGAAACCCGGGCGTGCGGAAGATTGCTCTTGATCCACCGGGTAGCTTCTATGAAATCAACCGCATAGTTGTTGTGCTCCTCGATACCCGTTGCAACGGTCAGAATGTTGGGGTCAAAAATGATATCCTCGGGTGGGAAGTTGACCCGGTCCACGAGGATGCGATAGGCGCGCTCGCAGATTCTTGTCTTGTCGGTGTAAGTTGCAGCCTGCCCGTTTTCGTCAAAGGCCATGACTACAACCGCTGCTCCGAAGAGGCGAATCACCCGGGCCTGCTCGATGAAACGGTCCTCTCCCTCCTTCAGGGAAATGGAGTTCAGGATACCCTTGCCCTGCAGACACTTTAACCCTGCCTCGAGAATTTCCCACTTCTGTCTCTTATACACATCTGACGCTGCCGACGAATAGAGAGGT
>CAXEFH010000134.1:0-8933 GCA_963989605.1 uncultured Roseibacillus sp.
TCTACACCTCTCTATTCGTCGGCAGCGTCAGATGTGTATAAGAGACAGCATCTGGCTCAAATTCTCTGTCTGGAGCCGGACCTCCTGATGCTGGACGAACCAACCAACCATCTTGATCTGCTGGCGCTTCTTTGGTTTCAGAGATACCTCACAAATTATCCGGGAGCGATTCTGATGATTTCCCATGATCGTGATTTCATGGACGCCATAGCGGAAGCTGTTGTTGAGATTGATGAGCAGAAGTTAATTTCCTACCAGGGAGATTACAGCAGCTATCTCGGGGAGCGGGAACTCCGCTACGAGCAGAAACTGTCGGCCTGGCGAAACCAGAAGAAGGAGATTGACCGAGTCCAGGAGTTCATTGACCGATTTCGTTCCGTTGCATCCAAGGCGTCCCAGGTGCAGAGCCGGGTCAAGCAGCTGGAGAAAATGAAGACCCTGGAAAAGCCAAGGGCACCCCGGAAGATCTTCAAGTTCCACTTCCCCGATCCACCCCGTAGCAACCAGAAGGTCATTGAGCTTGATAAAGTGAGCCAGTCCTATGGAGAGACCCAAATCTACAGTGAGCTGGACCTCGTGGTTGAGCGCGGTGACCGTACGGTGCTGGTGGGGCCCAACGGTGCCGGCAAGTCTACCCTGCTGAAAATTCTCGCGGGCACCGTTCCTATCGACGGAGGAGCGCGGAAGGCTGGGTATGCAACGAGGCTGGGGTATTATTCCCAGCATCGCTCGGAGTTGCTCGACGAAAGCAAATCAGTTCTGGAGGAGATCTGCACAACAGGCGCAGGAATGCGGGAGGAGGATGCCCGTGGTCTGCTGGGTTCCTTTCTTTTTCGACGGGAGGACGTTCACAAGAAGGTCAGAGTTCTTTCAGGGGGAGAGAAAAGCAGGCTGAACCTCGTAAAGTTCCTCGTCGATCCACCGAATCTTCTCCTGATGGACGAGCCAACCACCCATCTGGACCTTCTTTCGGTCGAGGCCTTGATTCAGGCCCTGAAGCAATTTTCGGGATCGCTGGTGTTCATATCCCACGATGTGCACTTCATCCGAAAGTTGGCAGAGCAAACATGGCACATCTCCGACGGGAAGGTGACCAGGTACAGTGGAGGATACGATTACTACCTCGAAAAATCGGGACTGCTGGATGATGAGAGAGGCGGGGTGACGGCCTGATTCCGGCGGATGATGGCGTCTTGAACTGAGTCAGTGGATCGCAGGAGGAGGCGGAAGAACCGCACTCCGGGAAGTTTTCGCTGCAAAAGTAAAAATGAGACTCCTTACACCCGGTTGGGAGGGGGATGCTCCACCTGCAGACATGCCTTCTTCTCCTGCTTGGTCTTGAAACGACCCTCGCTCTTGTGGTTGACGGTCCCTCGATCCGCCAGCAGGAGATCAGGCCATGCAGTGAGACTATTGCTCTGATTCATGATCCGAGGGAACAAATTGGATCGGGAATCTTACTTCCGCGAGGGCCCTATGTTCTCACTACGGCACACGTAACGGAGTCCTCTTCCCGAGCGAATATTGGAGGAGCCTCAATCTTGCCAGGCATCGTGGCGCTATGGCCACCGATCGTCGACTGCACCGATCATTTGGAGAGCTGGGAATCTCAATTGATGTCTCGCCACTCCTGCCGTGGTTCCAGCCGATTCTCTCCCAGCCACGGTAAGCACCGATCAACTGAAACAGGAACCCATCACAGGATAAAAATATGAGATTACATTTACAACTTCTCTGTCGCCTTGCCTACTTTGCTTTCCTTGGGGGCATGCTGGCAGGCGGACTCGCTCTTGCTCAGGAAATCGAATCAACGGAAGTTGACGGTGATTCCCTCCGGGTTCGTATCCGAGCTCCTCGGATAGAATTAGAGCGAATCAATCTCGACGGGACGACAACCACCGAAGCAGCTGCTTCCAACAACCAGCAGGTTGTCGAACTTGAGATCCCCATGGACTCACCCACTAAGCTGTTCCGGGCGCGCTTACGCCTCGGCGATCAGGCCTTCGGATCTCCCCTCCGACCCATTGTAGAGCAGGGGGCCATTCCCAGCCTGGACGATATCAGACCCTCTTCGATCAATCTGCAGGGAAACTCCCTGACGCTCCAATTCCCCCCGCATCATACCCGGGTGCGGAACGGGGAGTTCTTCCCGGGAGGGTTCCCCCTCTTTCTGGAGGAAGGGCCCATCAAGCTCCAACCCGGGCGGGCTCCGGGTTCATTCAGCGCGGTGCTGAATGATGGAGTCGTGAGGAAATTCCGCTTCGAACTCGAAGCGGCCCTGAACCGCTTACGGGGGCTCGGGGATGGCACGGTTCCGGTATACGCAGACCGGCAGCTGACGGGCAGGATCCCCGTCCCGCAGTTGCATGGAGTGGGCGACAGCGTAGACCTCTTCCCCTTCCTGAACAATCGCGAGATTCAACCGCGGGCTACCGGCGGAGGCGCTATTCTCGGATCTTCATCGGCAGTAAATCCGGGGAAGTCTCTTCTGATCACGGACCTCTCAGTCGTTAATGACCCCAGCCGGACCTGGGATCCCTTCAATCCCGGAGCGTTATCCTACATCGACCCGGCGACCGGGCGTCCCCGCAAATGGACCTTTGGCTTCCTGATGGAGGAAATGTGCAATTCCGCACTGACGGGGGTAGACCCAAAGATCTTTGCGCGGCGCTGGATTGACCATTTTGAACAGTTCCAGACCATCAACTTTGATGATGTCCCCGACCGACAAGGTGACGTCCAGGCTGCCCTCATTGATAAATGGGAAGCGGCCAACCTCGCAGAAGGTCTCGATCCCCTGGACCTGAAGAACGCCCCTTTTCGTCTGACTGCGATCGTGAATCGAGTCGACCTGCGGAGTGCCTCGGGATATGCGGCGGGAGATGCCGGGGAGTGTCGTTTTGTGTTCTGTGCCTACGATCTCGATACCGGAGCTCACAAGCCGATGACCGTGATCTTTGAATATGGAGTGCCGCTCAGCACCTGCGCCCAGATCAAGAACTGGTCCCAGCAGTGGCAGCAACTGAGCAGCCTCGACTTCGTGTCCGCTGATCCGACCAGCACCTTCAACGCCGATCTGGAGGCTCTTACCGACGTGGTGGCTCTGGCGAATGCCAATCCAGCCAAGCCGAATGGCAGCGCCATCAACCAGCTTCGTACGAATAATTTCATCGAACCCTTTACTCTGGATTGGACAATGCGGGAGTGGCAGATCACCGGGGCCGGAGTGGCGCCCAGCCATCTCACCGCGGTTACGACCAAGCAGACTCCGGCGAATTCCAAGTGGAACACCTCCGATCTTGCCAGCTACCTCAACACCTTCGAGGCTGATATCGTGGCGGGCACTCATACTGTTCCCTTGTCCTTCCCGGGAGCCACCCCTTTCCTTTCTGGGCAATCAGCGGTTCCTTCTCCCGCCTTTTTCTGGGACGCGCCTGGGATCGCAAATAATGAGGGTCGTCACCACTTCTCCCTCAACACTTGTAACGGGTGCCATGGTGGGGAGGCCGGTGCTCAGCTCCCCACGGTGGGAGGGCTGCCACTGGACCCAGTAACCGGGATGGGGGCAACAGGCCCATCGAGCAATGCTCCCAGCTTTGTCCATATTGCGGAACGCAACGCCATGAGCCAGTCTCATCTCTCCCGGTTCCTCACGGGGACCGGGAGCGCGCTCAGTGACCCCGTCAGCGGTGTGCCCCGAGTGTTTGATGACCTGACACGAAGGGCAGCCGATCTTGATTTTGCCGCCAACATGCCCTGTCTGATGCTTTCCCTGACGCCGGCTCTGGCCACGAGGTCTCATTAAACACCCAATCGGAGTTGATGGATTTTCCGATGAGAAAAGAGACGGAAACCATCCCTTGTGCCGGGGGTCCGGGTGGATCGTCGAGGTCCCGTAGCTAGAGCTAAAAAGAGACCAAACTCTCATGTCCTTACAGCGCGGCCGGTTGTAATCGGCCGCGCTTTCGTATCTTTCGCCCGTGAGTCATTCCATCCCGCGGGATTGGCGGAGAAAAGAATTTCGTGTTCAACCGGGCCGTTCCGTGGTTTTCCTCCCTCGCAGATGGGCAAGAACAAGACAGCTATCACCCCCACGAGAGAGGAAGATTTTCCAGAGTGGTATCAACAGGTCGTTCGTGCCGCTGACATGGCGGAAAATTCCGAGACGCGCGGCTGCATGGTGATCAAGCCGTGGGGCTTCGCGCTGTGGGAGAATATCCAGGCGCAGTTGGATGCGAGGTTCAAGGAGACCGGGCACCAGAACGCTTACTTTCCACTCCTGATCCCCCTGTCCTATCTTGAGAAGGAGGCTGAACACGCAGAGGGTTTTGCCACCGAGTGTGCAGTGGTCACTCATCACCGGCTGGAGGCCGAGAAGGACTCGGAGAGCGGAAAGACCAGAATGGTGCCGACTGGAAAGCTCACCGAGCCCTATGTTATCCGTCCCACGTCGGAGACAATCATCGGCGCGGCCTTCTCCCGCTGGGTCGAAAGCTATCGGGATCTCCCCCTGCTGATTAACCAGTGGGCTAACGTCATGCGCTGGGAGATGAGAACCCGGCTATTCCTTCGCACAGCAGAGTTTCTCTGGCAGGAGGGGCACACTGCTCATGAGACGCAGAGCGAGGCGGAGGAAGAAACGTGCCTGATCCACAAGCTCTACGAGGACTTCCTCCGTGATCATCTTGCGATTCCCGTGGTTCCCGGAGAAAAGACGGAGGCGGAGCGTTTTCCGGGTGCGCTCAACACCTACACGGTGGAGGCCATGGTGCAGGATCGAAAGGCCATCCAGGCTGGGACCTCGCATTACCTCGGGCAGAATTTTGCTCGAGCTCAGGAAATAACCTTTGTCGGTCGAGAAGGCGAGAAGGAGTATGTGCACACGACGTCCTGGGGGGTCAGTACGCGCCTTATTGGAACGCTCATCATGGCCCATGCGGATGATGATGGACTGGTTCTGCCCCCACGGGTAGCCCCCCAGCAGGTGGTCATTGTCCCGGTTACTCCAAAGGAGGAGACCAAGGATGCCATTATCGAGTCCTGTGAGGCCCTCGCGGAAACGCTACGGCGTGAACAGAGCTATGCAGGAACTCCGGTCCGGGTCCATGTCGACAGGCGGGACCTTGGAGGGGGAGTGAAAAAATGGGAGTGGGTGAAGAAGGGTGTCCCGATCAGGCTGGAGATTGGGCCGAGGGACCTTGAGGGACGGAAGGTTTGCCTGCAGCGGCGGGATCGGGCTCCTCACGAAAAGGAGTTCGTGGACCGGGAAGAATTCATTCGGGTTGCCCCGCAGATTCTTTCTGAGATTCAGGAGAACCTCCTCGACCGGCTCACGAAATTCCGCGATGAGAATATCAGGGAGTGCAGCAGCCTCGGTGATTTCGAGTCCCACTGGAAGGGTGATGGAAATCCGGGCTGGTTGCTCACTCCCTGGGCTGGTTCTATGGAAGAGGAGGAGACGCTTTCCAAAGAGCATAAAATTACGATCCGTTGTCTCCCAAACGGTCAGCAGGATGGTCCCGAATCACCTTGTTTTCTCACAGGCAATGCCACGAGCGTTCGGGCCCTGTGGGGACGCGCCTACTAGGTGTTAAGGGGGCTTGCCCGGGTTCCCGCGGCCTGAGACCAGCCCCAGCGAGTGAAAGTCACTTGAGGTCTCCCAGCTTCTTACGAACGAGGTCTGCGTCCTCTCCCTCGAGGATCTGCCAGCAGGCCAGTCCATTGCCGACGAGGTCCCATTCATCAAACTGCCAGGTCACTTTCTTGTTCCTCGTGATCTCGAAGATCTGGGGATTGCTGTCCCCGGCATGGCAGTTGCCGATGACGTAATTGCCGTTGGACAGTTCCTGCAGGCAGGTCATCCATCCGAGGGCAATGTCAGTTCCGGGCACCTTGCCCTTGATTTCCCACACGATCTCTTTGGCAGGGCTCACCTCGAGAATGCTCTTGCCGTTTCCGGAGGCAATCAGAGTGTTTCCGTTTCTGAGACGGATCGCCCCATAGACCCGGGACCCAACCTGATATTCCCAGACCACCTTGCCGGCCGTGTCATACTCGGTCACAACCCCCGGGCTTTCCGCACAGGATAGATAGTGACCATTTTCGAGGACTCGAACGAGGCGGGTCTTCTTGCGGCCTCCCTCGCCCATCGGCACTTCCTTGATTTTTTTCCCCTTCTTGTCCACGTGAAGGAATCGTCCTACACCACTTTCCGCGATCATGGTAGAGCCGTCCGCATATCGTTTGAAGGCATGAACATCTACCCTCTTGCCCTCGTTGCCATTCTCTCTCGCAGACTCGTATTCCCAGACTACCTCCTTACCAAGCGTGATTTCCTGGGTTTTTGTCCACGTGTCATGGAAGAGAATATTCCCGCTGGGGAGGAGATGAATGTCGTGATGACCGGTGTGTCCCCGCTTGGGACCGTCGGTGTTATGTTTCCATAGGACCGACCCATCCATCTCGCAGATAGCCACGACATTTTTTCCGTAGGAGACACCGAGGAGAACCAATCGCTTGTCCTCGGCCTTGGCAGGCGTGAAGAGAAAGAGAGATAACGTGAGAGCTGCGAGGAAGACAGGTGTGTGCATGAGGAGAGCCTAGGCGCGAGGGTCGGGAAGGGCAAACACTCGATGAGGTGTTTGATCAGGGGATGATCAGGCTGTTACAATACGTCAGAACCTCGTGAAATGGATGATCCTGCAGCAGGGCAAAGGCTTCGTGGGCTGTGAGTCGGGCGCGTTTGCCTGTAGCGGGAAGGACCGCCCATGTGCGCGATGTGGCGGGGCTATTCAGACCACAGAGAAACCGGGCCAGTTGGCGAGAGGTTCGCAGGGGGCCATGACGCTCATCGAGGAGAGCGCGGATAATTTCCACGTGTTCTGATGTGATCTCCGGGGAGTCGGTTCCGGGAACCCTGCCACCCTGGGAGCCAAGGCATGGTCCGCAGTGCCCGCAAGGCTCCGGTTGTGTTTCTCCAAAGTGATTCAGAAGGTGCTGGTTGAGACATTGATCCTCCTCTGCGTAGGAGAGGACCTGTTCGAGACGGTGAAGGTCCTGCTCTTCCCGTCGGAGAAAGAGTCGTTGAACTCGGGAAGTCAGGTCCTGTATCTTCTCCGGTGACCTGAGAAGCCGGTAGGCGTGCCGGATGCCTGCAGGTTTGAGCGAGATATCGCCATGGGCTTCGAGGTGAGAGAGTTCACGAACGATCTGGTCACGATCACAGTGCAACTGCGCCGCTGCTACCTTGGGCTCAATTGTGGTCCAGGTGCGGCCTTGCTTTCCTGTTTCAAGAACTCGGGTCAGGAAGTCCCTTTTGCTTGCTTCGAGGCCGAGGCTGATCTGGCGGATGTCCCGGAGAAGACGGATGCGGTATGAGTTGTAAAAGGGCGCGGACGCAATAATGAATCCTTCGAGTTCAAGATAGGTCAGAAGGGTGTTGATCACAAGGGGCCGAATGTCATTCGACGCAGCGAGGTCGTAGCGGGAGAGATCAAACCTGGGCCCTCGTTTTAGAATCTGCTCAAGAACCCTGCGGACCGCTTCCTGTGAGGGGGTGTCGCCATGGACAAAGTTTTCAAGAACCAAGAGGTCATCCCGGCAGGCAAAGAGTTCGCAGAAAGCAGCGTTTCCATCGCGGCCGGCCCTCCCAGTCTCCTGAGTGTAGTTTTCGAGGGATTTGGGAAGATTGTAATGGATGATTCGACGGATGTCGGCCTTATCGATTCCCATTCCGAAGGCGATTGTGGCGGTAATGATAGGAGCCTTTCCTGACATGAAGGCCTCCTGGCAGGCGGAACGGGTCTCGTCGCGCAGGCCCGCGTGATAGGGCCGAGCCGGCAACCCCTCTCTCTTGAGAAAGGAGGCGAGGCCTTCGGCGGTTTCCTGCCTTGTCACGTAGATGATTGTGGGTGCCTCGTGGTCCGAGCGGAGGCGGTCGAGGAGCAGGGATCTCTTCTCGTTCTCGAGGCAAGGGGTGACGCGGAGTTCAAGATTTGGCCGGTGGAAGGAGAGTTGGATATGGTCCTCCTCGGCGATACCGAAATGCTTGCGGATGTCGTGCGCTACCGGAGGGGTGGCAGTGGCGGTGAGGGCAAGGATGCGGTGCACCTTGAGCTCTTGCGCGAAGTGAGACAGCTTGAGGTAGTCGGGTCGGAAGTTGTGGCCCCACTCCGAGATGCAATGTGCTTCATCGATGGCGAGTAGCGAGATATTGGCGCGCGAGAGTTGACGCCTGAAATTCTCATTGGCGAGGCGCTCGGGTGCGACGTAGAGGATCCTGAGGCTTCCATCCAGCATGCCGGTTTGCACGGTCTGGACCTCCTCCGGGGACAGTGACGAGTCGAGTCTTGCCGCTGCCACACCGCGGCGCAACAGGGCATCGACCTGATCCTTCATCAGCGCGATGAGAGGAGATATGACCACCGTCAATCCCTCAAGGAGGAGCGCAGGCAACTGGTAACAAAGTGACTTTCCACCCCCGGTTGGGAAAACTGCGAGGGCGGGACGATTGGACAGGATTGCTTTGATGACAGGGCGCTGACCGTCGCGGAAGGAGGAAAAACCAAAGTGGTTCTCCAGAGCCTCGGTCAAGTCTGTGGACGCATCTCTGTTCAGGATATCTGATTGAGGGCGGAGACTTCGTGGGTAACAAGCCCGAATCCTTGTCTAGCCTCGCCAGGGGCCCCTGATCGCGAAGGTGTGATCGAGATTCTGGATGTTCACGAAAAGAATCTCTCCGTCGGGAGAGAAGATGGATCCACAGAATTCATTCCTGTTCTTGGCATCCGGATTTCGCCCGAGGGTGTAGATCTGGCCGTCGGGAGTGACTCCGCGGAGTTGGGGTAGCTGTCTCTTATACACATCTCCGAGCCCACGAGACAGGCAGAAATCTGCTATGCCGTCTTCTGCTTGAAAAAAAGTTGGGGGGGGGG
>CAXEFH010000135.1:0-8887 GCA_963989605.1 uncultured Roseibacillus sp.
TTTCAAGCAGAAGACGGCATACGAGATTTCTGCCTGTCTCGTGGGCTCGGAGATGTGTATAAGAGACAGTCATTGAGGAGGATCGGATTCAGCTGGTCCTCAAGCCTGACCTCAAGGTTGGTAATATCAAAGCGGTGCTGGGAAATCCGGTTCTCGACCTTCTGGAGCGCCCGTGCGACCTTGATCTGCTGGTTCTTGGTATAGGCATGAAACACACCCGCACCAGCCACGACCAACGCTGCAGCGATTAGCAGAACTATCGCCCCAATCCCGATATTCGACTTAACAGGACGCCTTCGGTTCATAGCGTGACCGCCTTTCTTTTTTCGGCAACCCTGAGCTTCGCACTACGAGACCTCGGATTCAACTTCACCTCCTCAGAACCGGGGGTCATCGGCTTCCGGGTTACCTGATCCATACACCAATCCGGGTTGCGTCTCGGCTCGGGCCACTCGGGACGATCAATTTCAACTTGGCTCCGCGATTTGAAGAATCTCTTCACCATCCGGTCTTCGAGACTGTGGAATGTAATGACCGCAATGCGCCCGCCAGGCTTGAGGAGAGCAGGAGCCGAATCCAAGGCCTCCTTAAGGCACTCCATTTCCCTGTTCACTGTCATTCGTAGCGCCTGGAAGACTCGGGTCGCTGGATGAATGCGTCCTCGCCGACCGATAACTCCGGCAACGCAATCTGCAAGATCGAGAGTATCTTCAAACCGCTTGTGCAATCGGCGACGGGCAATGGCACCAGCTATCGCTCTGGACTTTCGCTCTTCTCCCAGTTCCCAGAAAATACGCGCCAACTCGGGTTCATCCCAGCGATTCACTATTTCGGCTGCCGTGACGCCTTCGCTGGGATTCATCCTCATGTCGAGAGGGCCCTGAAACCGCACGGAAAATCCCCTCTCCGCACAGTCCAGTTGATGAGACGAAACGCCGAGATCCATTAAAATACCGTCAACTCCACTCGGAGAAATCTCTCTCCCTGCTGTCAGCATTTCGGAGAAGTTCACCTGCTTTAAGACAACCGAATTGCCGTATTTCCTGAGCTTATTCTCAGCGTGCCTCAACGAATTAGGATCTTGGTCGAGACCGATCAAGCTGGCTCCGGCTTCAAGAATTTTCTTGGCATGACCGCCCCCCCCGAGAGTTGAATCCAAAATAGTCTTTCCCGGTCGAGGAGCAAGCAGGCGAATAACTTCTGCCGGCATCACCGGGACGTGTTCGAAAGAAGAGAGTTCTTTTCCACCCATCCGCTCATCTCCCTGCATCGCCAGAGGGGGTGTCTCCAACCCCGGCACCGTCAACAGGTTTGTTGAACAGCCCGGCAGGCACCACGTCATTGACGGAACCGGGGTTGGAGAAGGCAGGAACATCAGCAGTTTGTCAGTCTATTGGGCGTTCGAGGTAAAGTGTTCAGGAAAAGTCAACCGAGGCGTAAAGATCGCCCAGGAGCGACTCCTCGGCCTCAAGCATCGCGCCATGATCGCGCGGACTTACGATATCAAAATTGGTTCCCCTTCCGAACAGGTGCACAGCGCCTCCTGGCTTCAAGCCATGCTCCTCGACCAACTTTCTCGGGATAAGAACCTTGCCCTGGTCATTGATCGTTACCTGAGTATTCCGGGAATAGAGCAGGCCTTTCCGCTGACTCTTCACACCTGCGGAAAGATCCGATCCATCGATAGATTCGATCATTGCCGTAAACGCCTCCCCGGTAAGCGCCTTGAGTACGGGTATCTCAAGGGTGCGCCACTTCAAGAGGCGGAGGGGCAATGCCTCTCCTTTTCCAGGACGCCACTCTGAGGGCACCGAGACACGGCCCTTTGCGTCGAGTTTGAAGTCAAATACTCCTTCAAAGCTATTGGTTGGCAGACCCACCTTGAAATCTAAGAATTATTCAGTGCACTTTGGTACACTTTAACTCACATGTAAGTCAATCTAAAACAGACACTGAAAATAACGCAAATCTACCTTGTTGAAGTCCTCTTACGAATTCATCGAGATCTAAAAATTAAGCTCTACTCGCTAAATTTTTAAAAAAAAGTGATCAGCTCGTTTTTTTTGCTACCAAGATCCAGATTGTAGGGTCTTCGGGCAGCTGAAAAAGAAAAGTGTACTACGGAGCGCGCTATCTACCAAAGCCGTGCAATCCGTAGAGCACAATGCCCACGAGAGACACGAAGACGGCCTCTCCTTGTTTGCTCCCTCTCAGAGTAAGTCACTTCACCTTCAGGAGAAGACGAGCATCCTGCTGTCCCGCCTTCTCGGGATCGGGATACCAGTTCGTGTAGAATCCATGGATGATCTTCTTTCGCTGTACGAACTCAATGATCCCATATTCAGGATTGGCTGTTGTCATTTGGAATTCGTGGTCCCCGTAGCGATCTGACTCCAGCGCAAATGCTCTTACCCCATTGGGAAATTCCTCAGTGAGAACCACATCGTAATCCTCAAACTTCACCCGTTCTGTCCGTCGCGCACCGACACCCCGAACAGAGATTCGTGTATCCTCCAGTTTTGATTCCGTCTCCCGCTTTTCAAGATCGGCATCATCGATCTGCCTGAAGAGATCTCCCACCAGAATCTTTACACCGGCTCTCAACTCTCCCTTACTTTCGCCCTTGTCGACTACCAGGGTGGAAATCTCCATTCCATCCTTCGTAAACACGTGAGTGATTTTGGCTTTGATCCCACCAGTATAGGTTGCGGTGAAGCTCAGGGGTTTGCGGAGGGGCGGCTTTGCCGTTTCTTTACCAAAGTCTTCAAAACCATCTTGCACCATTCTGCGGGATATCCACCTCGGCTTTCCTCCCTTACCCTTCACTTTTTCCTCGAGGGCATAGTAGATCTTCAAAGTGCAACCTCCAATAGAAAGTCGCTTCCGATTCTTTATGAAAAAGAGTTCGGCATCTCCATCACCGCCAATAACAAATTCAAAATCCCGGGAATCAGAAAAGGCCAGCCAACACCCAAGGTAGGGCTTATCCAGAGTCGCAGGCAACTCCTCGGCCCGGGCGAATCCGGTGACTCCGAAGGCAATACCGATAACGATTGCAAGGTGTTTCATAATGGACCGTTACCAGTAGCCGGGGCTTTCCACCAGCGCAATTCTAGTCTTTGCTGAACACCCGATGACCATTGAGGAACTGGCCCAGTCAGCTATTACTGATGATACTCCGCCCACAAATGTTTCACCTGAGGTGCACTCGTTATGGCTGGCCAAGTCCGGGCGATGGGATGCGGCCCACGATCTCTGCTCCTCCATTTCCGATCCAGATGGAGCGTGGATCCACGCCTACCTCCACCGGGAGGAAGGCGATCTTCCAAACGCCTTTTATTGGTATCGTCGAGCAGGGAGGAACGCACCTCATGCGACGATCACCCTTGAAGAGGAATGGGCTATTATTGCAGCACATTTTCTCCAGCAGCAGTAATCCTCTCTGCCATTTGAGATGACCGGAAAGAATGTCCGCCGCGCTGCTGTTTCAGCCCTTCGGGCGTGGTCCAAGGGTCACCTCTATGCAGAATCTCTTGTTGAACGCCAGGCAAGACGCAATCATCTTTCCGACTCCGACCGAGCGCTTCTGAATAGCATCCTCCTGTCGGTATTACGAAACAGAACGCTCCTCGACCACTGGATTGGCATGCTGCGCAAAGGCAAGCTGGACCACGAGACACGCGATATCCTGCGAGTGGGTATATGCCAGCTTCTGCTTCTTGGAATCCCCGATCACGCTGCCGTCAACGAAACCGTGGATTGTGCTCGGCGACCTGTTCGTGGCCTCATCAATGCCGTCCTCAGGCGCGCAGTAGCGGCCCGTAAAACCCTTTTCTCAGAAGCCGAGAACCTTCCGCTGTCGACGAGGTTCTCCCATCCGGAGTGGCTCTGTAAGAGGTGGGAGAAACGATTTGGCAGAGTTGACATGGAAGCACTGCTGACATGGAACAATGAGCCGGCTCCGGTCATTCTCCGTCTCAATCCCCTTGCACCTGATCCCCTTGATCCCGAAAGGGAGGAGAACCTTACCGGTCTTCGATTGGACGACTATTATCAACTTGTGGGGCGTCTTCCCTGTGAATGGATCGAAAGTGGCAAAGTCTATGTTCAGGATCCATCGACCAGGATTGCGATTGAACTTCTCGCCCCGAAACCAGGTGAAACTATTCTGGATGCCTGCGCTGCCCCCGGAGGCAAATCTTCACATATTGCAGCGGCAATGAACAACGAGGGACACCTTCTCTGCAGCGATGCGAACGAGAAGCGGATCCCAAGACTCCTCGAAAATCTGACCGGACAACATGTTGACATTGCTGCGACCGCGGAGTTTGACTGGACCTGTGCACCGCCTCATGAGTGGAGATCCAGATTTGATCGTATTCTTCTCGACGTGCCCTGCTCCAATTCCGGAGTCTTGCGGCGAAGGGTGGACGCAAGATGGCGCCTCAAACCGGAACGACTCCAGGAGCTTCCCTCTGTCCAACGTCTCATCCTGAGAAATGCTCTCCCATGCCTGAAAGAAGGCGGCCGGCTTGTCTACTCTACCTGTTCGCTGGAGACGGAAGAGAACGAGGATCTGATCATGAGCTTCCTTGAGAGTCATCCGGAAGTGTCGCTCCTGGATTCAAAGAGCTCTCTCCCCTTCAGGGACGGCTTTGACGGATCCTATGCCGCTCTTCTCACGGTATAGGACAGTAGTGCTAATCTTCCTGAGGTCCCCACCTTGAATTTCGGCTCCCATTTTAGATTTGGTCCATTAAGATCAGGACGTGCGCAATATTCTCAGCTTGCTCCTGGCCCTGATTATCCTGCTATCCACGCTCATGTTTGGTTGTTTCTACGTGAACATCAGCAAGGAGGCTGAATTTGAGAAAGTAGACAACGAAGAGCGTACGAGTTTACCCGAGTAAAGCCCGCCTGTTGGCCTTCTCCCAGTGGACGCCCTCGCGTAATAGTTTCTTTTTGGCACGCCATAGACCCAAAAAAACGCCCCGGGGACTCCGGGGCGCTTGCCTGTAAATCTTTAGAAATCCTGCTAGTCGTCTGTAAGGGAAAACGACTCCTCCTTTTCAGGCGGCGGAACATCATCCTTGGGCTTATCGCGATCTCGGCCCCGTCCATTGCGATCTCCTCCTCGGCCTCGTCCACCACCACCGTCACGACGGCCACCGCCACCATCACGACGGCCACCACCACCGCGGCGGCTGCCGCCCTGCCCCTCATCGTCATCTCGGTCATCGCTCTCACCGCGCGCTTCTCTGATAGCTGCCCGCATACTCATCTTAACCCGACCCTTCTCGTCGACTCCGATGCACTTGGCCGTTACCTCATCACCCGTCTTTACCACGTCTTCGGTTTTCTCAACGCGGCCCTCGGCCAATTCCGAAATATGGATCAGTCCATCCTTACCCGGAAGAACTTCCATGAAGGCCCCGAAAGCCATCGTGTTGACGATTTTACCGGTATAAGTTGTCCCAACTTCCACTTCAGCGAACATATCCTCAATCATCTTCTTGGCACATTCGAGCGATTCAGCCTTTGAGGCGTAAATGTGGACCGTGCCATCATCCTCAATATTAATTTCAGCGCCAGACTCTGCCTGAATACCCTTGATGTGCTTGCCACCGGGACCGATCAGCTCACCAATACGATCCGGATCAATCTTGACGGACTCGATTCTCGGCGCGTGCTCGCTGAGTTGTCCCACCTCAGGAATCGCAGCAGTCATGGCCTCCTGTACTTTAGTGCGCCCCTCCTTGGCGAGGTGGACGGCATTCTCGAAGATCTCTAGTGGAATTCCACGTAATTTCAGATCGAGCTGGAACCCGGTGATTCCCTCACTTGTTCCGCAAAGCTTCCAATCCATGTCACCATAGAAATCCTCACTTCCGATGATGTCCATCAGCAGTTTGTGATCCTTGAGGTTGCCCTCTTCGTCAAAGTCCGTCACGAGTCCGACCGAAATTCCACTTACAGGGCGCTTGAGCGGCACACCAGCTTGGAGAAGGGACATGGTTCCCGAGCATACCGTCGCCATAGAGGATGAGCCGTTGGATTCCAGAACTTCGGAAGTCACCCTGATCGCGTAAGGAAACTCTTCCACATCAGGTATGACTGCCTCGATTGAACGCTCCGAGAGAGCTCCATGACCAATCTCACGTCTGTTCAGTCCTCCAAATCGCCCCGACTCCCCCACAGAAAATGGAGGGAACGAATAGTGGAGAATGAAATGTTTGCTGTCCTCTCCGCCAGCATAGTTGTCGAAGTACTGCTTTTCATCTGCTGGAGCCAGGGTTGTGGTTGCCAGAGCCTGGGTTTCTCCACGAGCGAACAGGGCTGATCCATGGACTCTCGGCAGAATGCCTGCCTCGGCGGTCAGCGGCCGAAGCTCATCGACCTTCCGACCATCAGCACGAATTCCTTTTTCGAGAATACTGATACGGAATGCCTTCTTCTGAATGTGCTCGAACGCCTGCTCTACAGCAAAATCCGATATGTCCGGATCTGCTTCCTTGAGAGCGGCTTCCACCTCGTCCCGCAGGGCTCCAACGGCCTTGGACCTCTCAACCTTGCTGGGCTTGTAGATCGCGTCCTCAATCCGATCACCTGCAACACGGTAGCCGATCTCAAGATGCTCCTCCTTGGCCACTGACACGGTGTAGTCCCGCTTCTCCTTGCCACACTGCGCGACCAGCTCCTCCTGTGCTTCCACAAGAGTGGTAACGTGTCCCTGCGCGAATCGCAGCGCCTCCACAAAATCTGCCTCCGGAATCTCATCGGCAGCACCCTCAATCATCACCACGTCGGACTTATTTCCGACATATACCAGGTCCAGATCGCTTTCGGCCCTCTCATCAAAGGTTGGATTCACCACCAATTCACCATCGACTCTGCCAACCCGGACAGCTCCGATAGGTCCAGCGAATGGGATATCTGAAATAGCCAGGGCCGCCGAGGCTCCATTCATCGCGACAATATCAGCGTCGTTAACACCGTCGGCTGCAAAAAGAATGGCAACGATCTGCGTATCGTAGAGATAACCCTTTGGGAACAGGGGTCGCAAAGGGCGATCCGTCATCCGGCATGTAAGGATTTCCTTTTCGGTAGGGCGTCCTTCCCTCTTGAAATATCCACCCGGAAAAACACCGGCTGCCGCCGCACGCTCCTTGTATTCCACCGACATGGGAAACCACGTCTGTCCTTCCCGGACCTTGGTCTGTGATACCGCAGTCACGAGAACTACCGTGTCACCGCAGCGAACGGTAACCGCTCCATCTGCAAGTTTTGCTAATTTCCCCGTTTCAATAACAATAGGGGTTTGGCCAACATTGGCCGTTACTGTGTTTGTACTCATCTTTCGTTTACTTTATTACATCGCGCCACTTTCTCCCCATGGAGGAAGCAGCTTCAGGTTATGGAGCCTCTGTTTCCACGAAAGATCTTCGGGAAAGCATCAGGCTGGGTGTGAGAGGGAATCGTGGTTGTCGGAAGGCCAAATTCTTACATTTGGCCGGGAAGGTGATTCACCGGCGAAGCCCGAGGCCAGCTACGATCTTCTGGTAGCGTTCTTCATTATCCTTTTTCAGGAAATCGAGGAGTTTGCGCCGCCGCGCCACGAGAGTCAGGAGACCCCGCCGAGAGGAAAAATCCTTGCGGTGGGAACCGAGGTGGTCGGTAAGGTGTTTAATGCGCTGGCTTAAGAGCGCTACCTGGTAGTCTGCACTTCCCGTGTCTTTTTCGTGAAGGCGGTATTCGTTCGGGTCAATTGTCGATTCACTCATTGCTTTCGCACGCTTAAGGCTAGTTAACCACCGGCCTGCCCTTTTCGCGGGGAGGCGAAAGGAGATCAGATTTTAAAGGTATTGCAACACTTATACACACGATTTTGGTCGCACAAACGCTTCTTTTTGCCTCGTGAGACCCGTCAGCCAATCCCTTCCGGTCACTTGCGGCCACTGTAACCTGCACCACAAAGGAAGATCCTGTCCGCTCAAGGACTTCGGATCCTCTCCTGATGAAGGGCAGCTCACCCACGCCTCTCGTTTCCAATGGTTCACCCTGTAGCCTGCCTCGGCATCAAGCCCCGCGGTCAATAGCACCAACCTTGAGAACGCCTACATATGGAAGGTTCCGATAGAGGCCCTTATAATCAAGTCCGTAGCCAACCACAAATTCATCACCTACGTGGAAACCGACATAGTCCGATTCCACCTCGGCGGCCCGCTTCTTATCCTTACTCAAGAGGACGCAGGATTTAACCATGCCAGCCCCCTGCTCTCGAAGCTTTTCGTCGACTGCTGCAAGGGTGCGCCCTGTGTCGAGAATATCATCTATCAGAAGAACCGCCCGCCCGTCTACCTCGGGTAACCTTGCATCAAGGAAATCGACTCGCCCCGAGCTTTCGGTTGCTCCGTGGTAACTCGCCACATTGATACATTCAATTTCCAAGGGTATGGGCATCCGGCGAAGGAGGTCAGCCGCAAAAACAAGAGCTCCCTTCAAGATGACAATCACCACGAAGGTGCGGCCACTGAACTCCTGGAGAATCCGATCCGCCAGAACATTAAGGCGTTTCTCAATGACCTCCTCGTCTATGAGAACCTTCGCAATATCCTCGTCCATGAGCACATCCAATCATCTCCGCCCGCCCTGCGAAACCCAAACTCGCCATCTCAAGCGGGGCACCTTCCTCATGGCTCCCGCGACCATTTGGGATCTTTCCTCCGGGTGCACCCCAAGCTGCTCGGAATGATCGTGGAAATATTCCTCGTAACGGACCGGATATCAGCGAAAATCAAGGTGATCATGAAATATGCACCTGTCTCTTATACACATCTGACGCTGCCGACGAATAGAGAGGTGTAGATCTCGGTGGTCGCCGTATCAT
>CAXEFH010000136.1:0-8881 GCA_963989605.1 uncultured Roseibacillus sp.
CCCTAGAGGCAGCCCTGAAGGACGTTTGGAAGTGCAAGAGCCAGGTGATGGTGTCGCATGCACGGCCGGGATCGTTGGAGTTCCTGGGCATGACCATCACCGTGGGGGCCGACCACATCGGGATCCACCAGCATCGGTACGTGGAGGATCTCGTGGCGAGATGGGGCCTCGCGCAAGGCAACGGCGTCGGCACCATCGCGCTCGAGCCCTTGGATGACGAGCCGGCGGAGGAACCAGCCGAGGAGGACATTAGGGCGGCACAGCGGCTCACCGGAGGTCTTCTGTGGGTTTCGGGTCGGTCACGACCGGACGTGGCGTTCGCGGTCAGCCGAATGAGCTCGCAAAGTACCATACGTCCGAAGTGGGGCCTTCGGTTGGGCAAGAGGATCTTGAGGTACTTGATCACCTTCGACCACTTGCGGTTCTTGCCCTGCCGGTACGCGCCCTTGAAGATGTACTCGAACGGGACGACGCCGAGGAAGTCGCTTTTTAGTGTGAGCCAGGCACCCTCACTGCGGGCAAGCTGGAGGCCATCAACGAGATTGGGGTCACCCGCCTGAGCCTTGGAATTGAGAACTTTGACGACCGGATCCTGGAGATCAATGGCCGCGCTCACCGGAGCAAGGAGGTCTGGAAGGCTTTTGAGCGGGCGAGAGCCGAGGAATTTGACCAGATCAATATTGATCTTATTGCCGGGATGCTGGAGGAGACGGAGGAGAACTGGCAGAGAAACATCGAACAGGTGCTCAAACTCAGCCCGGACAGTATCACCATCTACCAGATGGAGATTCCCTACAACACGACCATCTACAAGGATATGAAAGAGAGTGGCGCGCTGGTTGCGCCCGTGGCGGGGTGGGAAACCAAGAGGCGCTGGGTCAAGGAGGCGTTTGCGGAGCTGGAAGCAAATGGCTACACGATCAGTTCTGGCTATACGGCCGTAAAGAATCCGGAGAGAACCAAGTTCATCTACCGGGATTCCCTCTGGGGGGGAGCGGATCTTGTCGGCCTTGGAGTTGCCTCATTTTCCCACGTTCAGGGAGTTCATTATCAGAATCTCACGGAGATAGACGATTACGTGGCAGCCATTGATTCAGATCAGATGCCGGGCAAACGGGCTTTTCGGACGAACGAGGAGGAGCGGATGATCCGGGAGTTTATTCTCCAGATGAAGCTGGGCCGCGTGCAGGCGGATTACTTCCGCAAGAAGTTTGGTGTCAGTATTCTTGAGCGCTTCGCCCTACCGCTTTCGGAACTATCGGAGGAAGGACTTCTCGAAGTGGCAAATGATTCCATCGTTCTGAACCGCGATGGGCTGCTGTGCGTGGATAACCTGCTGCACGACTTTTTCCTCGAGCATCATAGAACAGATCGAATCGTCTAGCGATACGGGGCCCGCGTGGCCGAAGCCGGCTGTTTTCCACGCCGTGACAGACCTTCTTGACTACTTCATCGATAAAGGCCCCTTGAACCCCATAGAGCATCCATGTCCACCCGGCTTTTTGAGTGATTCACTCAGGCGTGCGGGACTGAGGTCTGAAGCATTTACCTGGCGCCCCCCAGCGGATATTCCGGAGCCATTCCGGGCACTCCTTGTTCATGAGGGCGATATGACCTCCACGCTGGAGCGCTTTCACGGGGAGCGGATGCTTCTTGAGGTCTTTGCGGAGAGTAGGTCGGATGAATATTACTACCGGGAGGTCATTCTGAAGGGGGAGGCCTCCGGTCGTGCGGCTGAATTCGGGCTCATCGAAATACAGCTGGACCAGTTTCCTACCGCCCTCCAGAGTTCAATTTTACTTGGGCAGAAGCCCTTGGGGGGAATTCTTAACGACAGTGGGATGGCTTATAAAAGCAAGCCACTGGGCTACTTTTCGGTTGCACGGGCGGAACTACCGGCGAAATTGTCTACATTAGGCTCGAAAACCACCTTTTTTGGGCGCTACAACCAACTTCAGAGTCAGGACGACACGTGTCTGGCGCGAATCCTTGAAATCGTTCCCGATTCTTACCGCCCATGAATATTTCCAAAGATAATGAGCCCTGTGACGTCATTGTGATCGGGGGTGGTCCCTGTGGAGCTACTGCATCCGCTCTCCTCGCGGAAAAAGGCCATCGCGTCATCCTGCTCGAGAAGGCCAAATTTCCCCGCTATCACGTGGGCGAGTCCTTGATGCCGTTCTGCTATTTCACCCTGAAAAGGCTCGGCGTTCTGGAGGAAATGGAAAAGCACGCCTTCGTCAAGAAGCATAGCGTTCAGTTTGTCTCCAAAGATGGGAAAATCTCCGATCCGTTCTATTTCTTCCAACATCTGGACCACCCAGCGGCCACAACGTGGCAGGTCGAGCGATCCGTCTTTGACAACATGCTTCTGCGAAATGCCGAGACCAAAGGGGTTGATGTCCGTGAAGAAACAGAAGTTCGCGGTTTTGTTTATGAAGGAGACCGGGTCACGGGAGTGAAGGCGAAGACGAAGAATGGGGAGGAGTATACCGTGAATGCGACCGTCACCCTTGACTGCACCGGTCGTGACGCCCTGTTTCTCAGGAAAAAAAGCTGGAGGAAGCGGGATCCAAAGCTCAACAAGATTGCGATCTGGACTCTCTACCGGAATGCGAAGCGTGACGAAGGCCTCGACGAGGGTGCGACCACCGTTGCTTACGTCGATGGGCGTGGCTGGTTCTGGAACATACCTCTGCGCAACAATATCGTGAGCTCAGGGATTGTTGCAGAGCGGGATTACCTCTACCGGGACAGCAGGGATCCGCGTGAAATCTACGAGCGTGAAATCGAGGAAAACAGTTGGATCAAGGAGCATCTGGGAGAGGGAGAGCAGTTTGGTGAATATTGGGTAACAGGGGAATATTCCTACCGGGGAGAGCATTGCGCATCAAACGGACTCGTGATGGCTGGCGATGCGTTCGCGTTCCTCGACCCGGTCTTCTCTTCAGGCGTCTTCCTGGCGCTGAAGAGCGGGGAAATGGTCGCAGATGCTATCGGAGATGCCTTGGAGCAGGGAGACGTTTCGGTGGAGCAATTCTCAAGTTATGGGGAAAAGCTATGCCAGATGATCGAGGTGATGCGCAAAATCGTCTATGCGTTCTACGATGAGGATTTCAGCTTTGGTGAACTGATCAAGAGGAACGAGCAAATTCGCCCCATGCTCACCGACTGTTTGATTGGCGATCTTGACGGAAAAGATTATACGCCTCTGGCAGAGGCGATGAGCGATCTGGCCACGCTTCCAGAACCACTCGCCCACGGCAGAGTTCCTCAGCCTGTAACTTAAGCCAATGCTTCCGCCCCCCGCATGAAGGTCACTTTTCTGACAGCGGGGACAGGGAGTTATCACTGCGGGGCTTGCATGCGCGACAACACCCTCGTTGCGGCACTGCACCGTGACGGGCATCAGGTTTCATTGCTGCCGATGTATCTCCCCATGCAGCTGGATGAGGAAGGCCCGCCGCAGGTAGGACGTGCCCCCATCTTCTTCGGCGGTATCAATGTCTACCTCCAGAACAAGTTTGCCCTGTTCCGCCACACGCCTCGATGGGTTGACGCAGTTCTCAACGGGGCAGGGCTGCTACGCAAGGCGGCGAGCCGAAGTCATATGACGAGCCCACGGGAGCAGGGGGAGATGTGTCTCTCCATGCTCCGGGTGGAAGAAAGTCGTCTTACCAAGGAACTGGATAAGTTGATCGACTGGCTTACTTCAGAGGAACAGCCGGAGTGTATCGCGCTCTCGACCGCCTTGTTCGCGGGAATGACGAGGGAAATGAAGAAGCGCCTGGGAGACGTTCCTGTCATCGCATTCTTTCAGGGAGAGGACACCTTCCTCGATAGCCTGCCCGAACCTTACCGGTCCGGATGCTGGGACGAGATGAAGGAGCGACTCCTTGAATGCGAGATGCTGATTGCGCCAAGCCGGTTCTACGCAGGGCTCATGTCCGAGCGTCTCGATATCGCCCCTGAGAGAATAGAGGTCCTTGCGAATGGGATCAATCTGGAGGGCTATGGGAAACGGCCCAAGGAGGGGCCTGATGCGGTTGGCTACTTTTCAAGAATGTGCCTAGATAAAGGTCTCGGGGACATGGTGGACGCCTACATCATTCTTCAGCAGAAGGGAAACTTCCCGGCATGCCGGCTCCGGATTGCAGGATCTTGCCCTCCGGGGGATGAGCCCTTTGTGGCGGAGCAGAAACAAAAAATCGAGACGGCCGGGCTTGGGCATCTCGTCGACTGGAATCCTAACCTAAGCAGGGAGGAGAAAGTGCGCTTTCTCGGGGAGCTGACGATTTTCTCAGCGCCCATGCGCTACGCCGAGGCTTTCGGGCTCTGCCTGATTGAGGCGATGGCGAGTGGAGTTCCGGTGGTAAATCCCGGGGGGTCAACTTTCGAGGAAATCGCCTTGCTCACAGGCGGGGGAAAAACCGTTCCTCCCCGTGATCCCAGCGCGCTGGCCTGCGCCTGGGAAGAACTCCTCGCAGATCCGGACGAGGCGGCAGCGACGGGAGAAAGAGGTCGCCGAGGGGTGGAGGTACATTATAGCGTTACGGCCATGAAGGATGGTTTTGTGGCGCTCGCTGAGAGGGCGTGCGCGAACTTGGAACCCTGCTCATCATGACGGAGGAACGCAGGAGTCATTGCTTTGAGCACAGCCGACGGGTTGAGTTCCATGAGACCGATCTTGCCGGGATCGTGCACTTCTCCAATTTTTACCGTTATATGGAGGCTGCGGAACATGCCTTCATGCGAAGCTTGGGACACGCGGTGCACGGGCAGAATTCCGAGCCCGGGATCGGATGGCCACGCGTAAGTGCCAGCTGTGAATTCCGGAAACCGGCACGCAACGATGATCTCCTCCTGATCCGGGTTGGGATCGAGGAGATTCGAACCAGATCGGTCCGCTACAGTTTTCGCTTCTACCTGGACCCTGAGGATGCTCCCATTGCGACGGGAAAGGTGGCAGTTGCCTGCGTGCACTTCAAAGACGGAGGTATTTCTGCCGTTCCGATCCCTCACCAAATTCGAGCTGACCTGAAATCCGCCCAAGCTGCGACTGAGTCCTGATTGTTCCAGTGAGCGACCCACTTCCATCATCCCAGAAAAAGAAATCCATGAACTGGCTTATTTTTGCTCTCATGACCGTGGCCTGTTGGGGCCTCTACGGTATTTTCCTCCACGCCGGCCAAGTTGAAATGCAGGACAAGGTCCTTGGGCGCTACAAGGCGTTTCTCTTTGTTGGGATCGCCTATTTCATTACCGCAGTGTTGGCGCCTCTCACAGTCCTGCTGGTCAAGGGGGCGGATTGGGCAATGCCCGGTAAGGGGATGTGGCTGTCCCTCGTTGCGGGGATTCTTGGTGCCATCGGGGCATTTTGTGTCCTGCTCGCAATGGCTTCAGGGGCAAAGGGCGGGATGAGCCCTGCGGTGGTGGCCATCTCGGTGATGTCGATTATTTTCTGTGGCGCGCCGTTGGTTAATGCGGTTGTCTCCATCTGCATGGACCGCCCAGTGGGAGGGTTTTCGGCGATCCCTTTGCCATTTCTCTGCGGTATCCTGATGGCGGCCGGCGGGGGATTTCTGGTGGTCAAGTTCAAGCCGTCCGGATCTCACGGGGCACCTCCAGCTCCGCCAGCGAAACCGGCGGTGGAAGCTCAGGCAGAGCAATAGCATGCAATGGCTCCGGAGCCCCGGAGAGACCTCGGAAATGTCATGCCCCTCAGTGCCATCAACGACCTGTTAGGAGCGATCCTGCCAGCCAACGCATTTTACGCGGCAAAGCTGCAGGACCTCCGCGGGATTGAGAGCCTTGAGGAGTTCGGGGCTCGGGTGCCTTTTACGACCAAGGATGAACTGGCAGCTGATCACGAAGCGCACCCTCCTTATGGGTCAAACCTGACCTTTCCGCAGGCAAACTACACTCGTTTTCATCAGACCAGTGGAACACGGGGAAATCCCATGGTCTGGCTGGATGATCCGGCGGGTTGGGCATGGGTCCTCGATTCGTGGCAGCGGGTTTGGAAGACTGCAGGCGCGTCTTCCGGGGAAAGCGCGTTTTTCCCCTTTTCTTTTGGCCCTTTCATTGGGTTCTGGTCCGCGTTTGAGGCAGCAACGGAGATGGGTATCCGGGCCATTCCGGGAGGAGGACTGTCCAGCGAGAACCGCCTCCGGATGATCCAGCAGCATCGTCCGGGTTTCATCGCGTGCACTCCGACCTATGCCCTTCACCTTGCGAATGTCGGGAAGCAGATGGGGCTCCCGGCAGAGACGCTTGGCGTGGAGGCCTTGATCGTTTGTGGTGAGCCAGGGGGAAGTATTCCCGAGGTAAGGGAGCGAATCCAGAGAGAGTGGAATGCGCGGGTCGTGGACCATCACGGCATGACGGAGACGGGGCCGGTAAGCGTCAGCGACCCGGAGGACCCAGGGATTCTTCAGATTTTTCATCAAGCGTATTACGCGGAGGTCGTCGAGACGGGAAGTGGAAGGCATGTGGCTCCCGGGGAGGTGGGAGAGCTTGTGCTGACAACTCTGGGGCGCTACGGCTCACCACTGATTCGCTACCGGACGGGAGATCTTGTGCGGCCGGTTGGCATCGAGGGAGAGGGGTCAGGCACCTTCGGGTTGCAGGGTGGCATCATTGGCCGGGCGGATGACATGGTGGTCGTCCGGGGCGTGAACCTTTACCCAAGTGCAATCGAGGCGGTCGTCCGGGCCGTGGATGGAATAGGGGAATACATGGTGGAGGTCGATGAACGTGGAGATTTACCAGAGGTTCGGGTGGTGATTGAGACTCTTGAAGACAGCTCGGCGGAGAGTGAACTTGAAGGCAGACTCCGCGCTGTCTTTTCCATGAGAATCCCGGTAAGAGCAGTTGGTGCCGGCTCCTTACCGGCCCATGAAGTAAAGGCCAAGCGGTGGAAAGTGATCAGGGAATGATAGACGTTCAGAATGTAAGCAAGGTGTATGAAATGCCGGGGGAGTCGGTTAGTGTGCTTGCCGGGATCGAATTCAAGGTGAAATCGGGCGAGACGGCCGCAGTAGTCGGGCCCTCTGGCAGTGGAAAGACCACTCTGCTGAACCTCCTCGGAGCATTGGACCGGCCCAGCGAGGGAGAGATTCTGATCGACGGGAAAAACCTTTCCTCCTTTGACGAAGAGGAGGCGGCGACTTTCCGGAATCGGTCCCTCGGGTTCGTGTTCCAGCACCATCACCTGCTCCCGCAGTGCACTCTTCTTGAAAACGTCGTTCTGCCCCGTCTTGCCGGTGGCTGGGAGGAAGGAGAATCAGAGACTGCGGCGCGGGCGGAAACGCTGCTTGAAAATGTGGGACTGCAGGAGCGGCTTTCACACTTTCCGCACCAACTTTCCGGAGGCGAACGGCTCAGGGCCGCTCTCGCCCGGGCACTAGTGAATCAGCCGAAGCTGATCCTTGCGGATGAACCTACGGGATCTCTGGATATGGAGACAACGGAAGTGGTTGCGGAACTGCTGGGCGAGCTGAATTCTGAAACAGGTGTGACTCTGGTTGTCGTTACCCACAATGCTGCTCTTGCACAGAGAATGGAGAGCCACTTTGAGCTCCGCGGTGGGCAACTCGAGAAGCAATGAATGCCCTCAAGTTCATTAGTCGCGGGGTCTGGCATTACAAGGTATCCTACCTCGGGGTAGGCGCTGGTGCGGTTCTTGGCGCGGCCGTGCTTCTTGGAGCCCTTATCGCCGGGGACTCGGTCAAGGAAACCCTCCGCCAGGTTGCCGGCCAGCGTGTCGGTCAGGTTGAACAGGTATTTGTCGCCGGGGAGGGGTTTTTCCGGGACGCCCTTGCCAACGATATTGAGACCAATGGGCTTCGCGCGGCTCCTGTCCTTCTACTGCGGGGGCAGCTTAGCGCTTCCGCGAGTGGCCGCGGTCAAGGGAGCGTCCAGATTCTCGGGATCGATGACCGGTTCTGGGGATTTTCGCCAGAAAGCGCCGGTCCCGTTGCCCTCGAGTCCCGTGAGGTTGCCGTGAACAGCTACCTGGCAGAGTCGCTGGGTCTTGGGGAAGACGATTCCGTGATTCTCCGGCTGCAGGAGCCCGGGATGCTCTCTCGGGATGCTCCTCTTTCTGGAGAGGCCGAAGACGTTATCAGTTTTCGGGCAAAGGTTCGGAAGGTAGTAGGACCCGGAGAGTTTGGCCGATTTAACCTCCAGGCGACCCAGTTGCCAATACCCACTGTCTTTGTGCCGCTCAGCCGATTACAGCAGGTTGTCGAACAGCCCGGTCGGGCAAACCTCCTGCTTCTGGACCCTAAAGAAACGGAGATACTGGATAGCGCAGGCTTGGAGAATCACATCAGGAACCGAATGGCTCTGGAAGATTACGGCCTTTCCATAGTCGATGTTCCTCTGGCGAAGGCTTCCGAGATCCGGTCGAGCCGTATTTTCCTTGAGGATCCAATTGTTCAGGTAGTTCAGGAGCGATTCCCGGCAATGCTGCCCGTAACCAGTTATCTCGTTAACACCTACGCTGCGAATGGGAAGGAGACCCCTTATTCCATGGTTGCGGCCCTACGGGCGGAAGGGGCCTCTTTCCTGCCAGGGGAGATGGGGGTTGAGGATATCGTGGTCAATGAATGGCTGGCGGACGACCTCGGGTTGGAGCGGGGGCAGGAAGTGAAACTGTCCTTTTTCAAATTGGTCAGGGGAAACGAGCTCGAGGAATCCGAGGCGGGTTTCCGGGTGCGGAAGATTGTCAAATTGGAGGGGCTTGCTGCAGATCAACTTTGGATGCCGGATTTTCCTGGAGTGGCAGAGGCGGAAGACGCGCAGGACCTGTCTCTTATACACATCTGACGCTGCCGACGAATAGAGAGGTGTAGATCTCGGTGGTCGCCGTATCATT
>CAXEFH010000137.1:0-8867 GCA_963989605.1 uncultured Roseibacillus sp.
GTCCCATCACCGATGAAACGTCCGCAAAACCTCCGAACCTATCGTTGAGCAGACAACGGTTACTCTCCCGCCCGCTCCACGAGAGGCCATCCCTCACTTGCTGAAGAAGATCACTCCAGGCATTCCCATAAACATCAGGATCGGCCTGCTGCTTTGGCGACACGACCTGCCGCCAGAAGAAACTTCACAAGTCATCAGGATCCCGGCCGGTCAGGAATCCATTGGAGATCACGAGATCCTCCCATCCATCGTTATTGAGGTCCCCGAACCCCGAACTCCAGGCCCATTTCCCCAAATGACTCCGACTTGCTTCACTCACATCGCGAAACCCGGCTCCCTCCTTTCCCCGTCCTGCCGCAAAAAGCGAATTTCCCCGGGCCATCCTCCGTAACTTCCCTACCAGCGCCGGGTCAGAATCCGCGGCAAAGAGTTTCTGTCGACTGATCCGGCTCCCTGCAGCGGAAAACATGTTGCCCACATAAAGATCTGGATCCCCGTCCCGATTGTAATCGCCCCACGCTACTGACATCCCGGAGGCCATGTCCTCAACCCCCAATTCATCAGCAACCTGCTGGAACCGTCCGCCTTCGTTCCGGTAAAGGCAGTTCCTGCCAAAGTCATTGGCCACGTAGAGATCAGGATCCCCATCCCGATCAAAATCCTCCCAGGCTGCAGCAAAACTCCACCGCGAATTGTCAACGTCCAGACCCACCGCCGCAGTAGCGTCGGAAAATCCAAACTCCCCGAGGTTTTTGAGCAGGACGTTCCGCCCCCCATTAGCAGCATCGTTAAATGGACGTGGAGCGTTCACCTCAAACCCTCGGCCTTCGACATTATCCCCCGCGCTGTAGACGCAGACATAAATATCCAGAAGCCCGTCATTATCAAAATCGGCTGCACTCAGGGAAAAGGGATAAGGAGCCCCCGGATGACCCCCACGCAGACTGAAGATCCCCATCCCGTCATTCTCTAGAAAAATGACCATCGCTATGGTCGCTACGACCAGATCCTCGTCCCCGTCATTATCGAGATCAACCAGCAGAGCGCTTCGTGAGTCCTCCAACCAGTCCACTCCGGCCTCAGCTGATCCATCCACTACTGTGCCATCATCCTGCTGAAGGTAGAGACGGTTCGGCAGGCTTCCTCCATCGCAGACGTAGATATCCTCCAGTCCGTCCCCATTGACATCTCCCACTGCAAGCCCGTGATGACCCGTCAGGGAAAAATCCCCCAGCCGGGTGAGCCTCGTTGCCCAGTCCCCGACTCCACGGAGAATTTGCTGAGGGTAATGCGGCACCTCTCCCAGTACCACGGCGCCCACGTCCATGAATTGGTTCCGGTGGTCTCCCTGAACCTCCTCGTAATGCTTCAACCCGAGAACAGTGAGTCGCGAAGGATCTTCCCCAGTCCAGCGCGTCTCCCAGGTGCTGTTGACTTGGCGGTGGTCACCATCAATACCCGCTTCGCCCCGTAGCTCCACAATCACCCCTGCAGAAAAACCCGTATCAAGTTCCGCCACCGAAACGACCTTGAAGGTCATCTGAGAAGCCGCCTCTCCGGAGTCTTCTCCAAGCAGACTGGCGCGCACCTTGGTGAATCCCTCCCAGTCTTCGTACTCTCTTTCCTGAATCCTTCCATTCTTCGCACGAAGAACCCGAAAACCCCCGTAATACTCTACCGCCTCGAGGACGTGCGGACGAAGCTCCGAGCAAACGAAGTCTCCAGCCAGGATTCCGGGTTCATTCGAGGAAAACAGCTTTTGCAGCGCATCCACTACTTCCCGACTCCGCCTCTCAGAACTCCATTCCCGCGAATCTTCAACCTCACGCGGATTCAGCCTTTCCAGCGGGGTCGTTTCCAACCCCCGGAGAATCTCGGTGTCTACCCTCCCCGGACTTTCGCTCCGGACCTTGAGGGCGACCAGTTGGTCCGCGAGATTCAAAGGAAGGGAATCAGGATCACTCCTCGCCGAATTCTCTGCTGTAGCCTCAGCTTCCCTGGACTTGTCGCTGCACCCCGCCACAAGCAGCCATCCCAATGGGACGATAACTGACAAACGCAAAAACCTGATCTGCATTACGCGGAGCGGTCGTTTTCCTCCTAGAGAGCAAGCGCTTCATCCGCTTCCGCGAATTCCTTGGCCGGCAGCCCCATCCTCTGCATCAACGCCAGATGAAGGCGGGACATCGACGTGCTCCGACGGAAATTGAGATATCGTCCCGACCTGATTTCTCCATCCCCGCCTCCCGCAAGAAGAATGGGAAGGTCCCTCTCGCCGTGCTCATGCCCGTCCGAAATACTGGATCCATACACAACCATCGAACGATCCAGGACACTGACACCATCGCCATCCTTGAGCTCCCTGAGCCGTCCGAGAAACCACGCTAACTGAGCATGATGCCACCTCGTTACCTCGTTGTACTGGTCCTTCTTACTTCGCACGCTGTCCCACTTGGTGAGCCCGTCATCATCTTCCGTCCGGCCGCTGGCATTCTTCCAATGAGATAACGCATGCCAGGTTCCTTCCACCCCGGGGAGAAAGTTGAAGTAGCGATTACTCTGCCCGTGATCCAGCATGAAGGTTGAAACCCGGGTTGCGCCAGACCAGAAGGCCAGAGCCATCAGGTCGAGCAACTGCCGCACGTAGTCCTCATGACTTGCAGGAATTCCCGGCTTGGGACGACTGAGGGTATCGGTTAGGGCCTTGTCTTCCCCCAGACGAAGACTCTGATCCTCCGCAAAGGCGAGACGCTTTTCAATTGAACGCACAGCCTCAAGATACTCGTCGATCTTACGCTGGTCGGCACCACTCGCGCGACGCTTGAGATCCTTGGATTGCGCAAGAACAAGATCCAGAACGCTCCGGTTGACAAGGCCCTCACTGGAACGGCGGAAAAGTTTGTCGAAAATAGCCCGGGGTATCGTTTCCCGCACAGCCGGGGTATCCCGTCCCGTCCACGACAGACAGTTACGGGGAAGGCTTCCCGAAAAACTTCCCTCACCCGCAGTGCTGAGCTCCAGCGAAGGCAGGGGCGATCGTTCCGCGAGATGCCGCCCCACCAGTTGGTCTACCGATGCGCCTCCGACATCATTACTTCTCCCATCATAGCTACCCCCGGTGAGCCATGTCGCTGTCCCTGCCGCGTGACCATTCCCTCTAGGGGTCCAGAGGTTGCGAGTTACAATAAGATCTTCACGGTAATCCTCGAGTGGTGACATCCACTCATTGAGCTGTTTAAGAGTTCCATCAGGACCTGTCTCGCGGGGAACCCATGCCCCCTCCGCAGAGCCATTGGGAAAGTAGAGATATGCCAGTCGGGTCGCTGAACCGCTCACACCACCTTTAGCCGTCGGCGCCGGAGCTCCAACACTTTCTAGGGTGGGCAGGAACAGGCATGCTCCTACCCCCCTGAGAAAGGCTCGACGATTGGGGGAAAGATTCATTCTTGCGGGGAGGGCAGGACCTCGATTGATTCCTGGGGCAAGCGTCGCATCATGAAAGGTCTGCTGCTCACGATCTCTCTTAACATCTTACCCATCGGATAACCAGCGGGTTTCAATGTCGCGGCGATCCGGCGGACCGTCGCTTCATCGTAGAACTCCAGTTGCCTTCCGAGTGCATAGGAAAGCATTTTGCGGATAGCCTGGGTGCCGAGATCATCAAGGCGCCATTCCCGTAAGGCGATCTTCAGCCCTTCGGGACCGCGAAAGCGGGCTCCATTCGGTAACATTCCGCGATTATCAACGCCCCCGCGCCACTGGCCGAACTCCGCATAATTCTCAAGGGCAAAGCCCAGTGGATCTATCCGGGAATGACACCCTGCACATTGGGCGGAACGACGATGCTGCTCAAGCTGTCCACGCAGATTACGAACACCCTCTCTTCCCCGCTCCTCAACCTCGATCTCAGGCACATTTGGAGGAGGCGGAGGAGGAGGGGTCCCCAGAAGTGTGGTGAGAATCCAGGTTCCCCTTACCACAGGACTGGTCCGATCCGGAAAAGATGTTGCGGCCAGAACACTGGCATGCCCGAGAACTCCTCCCCGGCGGGAGGTTTCCAGTGGAACTTTTCTCATGTGTTCCCCTTTCACCCCCGGGATCCGGTAAAAACGGGCCAGTTCCTCGTTGAGGAAGGTATACCTTGCATCAATAAGCCGGGCCACTGGAGCGTTTTCCGCGATAAGCGAATGAACAAACCGGGCAGTCTCTTCGCGCATGGCCTTCATGAGGGACTCCGTGCACCACGGATTATCGATGGGATCCTTGCGGATTCGCGGACCTACGTTGTGCGTACCCAGCCATTCACCAGCAAATATTTCACCGAGAGCGATACTCCGGGGATCAGAAAGCAACCGAGCCACCTGCTTTTCCCGCTCTGTCTGGCTTCCCAGCTCGCCTGATTCTGCTGCCGAAAGGAGAAGATCGTCCGGACCAGAGGCCCACAAAAAATACGACATCCTCGAGGCCAGATCCGGAAGACTGACACTCTCATCCTTTCCCGGCTCACCAGACTCTTCAACCCGAAGAAGAAAATGAGGAGAGATCAGGACCGTCTTGAAGGCCGCAGCAAGGGCATCATCCTCAGTCCGGCCCTGAACCCGGGCTTCCGCGAGCTGACCCATCCCTGCAGCCACCTCCTCCTCGCTCACCGGTCTCCGATAGGCCAGACGAATAAACCTGCGTAGGCTCTCCTCGCTTCCCTCTTTTCCCTTTAGCGCCTCCCATGCGACTGAGTCGTTCCGCACGGAATCAATAACCAGTTCCGCCGAGGTAAGGTAGCGATCAAGGTGAGCCGTCGCGAGAAACAGAGTGTTCGTACTGTTGGAGAATCCGCTTGTGCCGCTGAAGTCGACTGGAAACTCATCCGCTGGTCGAAGGTCGAGGCCAACCAGATCACGAATCGTCCGATTGTATTCCTCCCGGGTGAGCCTTCGGGCCTGAAGATACCCCGGATGACGCAGCGTTTCATAGGGAAAGTGGTCCACTTCCTGACGCACCCAGGCCCGGATCCGAAGTTTTTCCTGCTCTGCCGGTTGTGGCTTTTTGCGCGGCGGCATGTCACCACTTCGAATACGCTCTGCCACGTTTTCCCAAAGGAGCCGGTTTCTGACGAAAGGCTTCTCGAGAAGGGCCTTCTCAAGGTCAAGGTCTCCCTTGGCACTCGAAGAATCGTGGCAATCAAAACAGTAGGTCTCCAACGCCACAAGGACATGTGCGTCATATTGAAAGGAGACCCCTTTCAGTTCGTCCTCCATGTCCTCTCGATCAACCGGAGGAGGAGTGTAGATCTCTCCCTCAATGTCTACCTCACCCGCTTCGCCAGGCTCCTCAAGTTCCCCCAGAAACTCCGCGATCATTTCATCTACCGCTTTGCGCGGATTTTCCTTCCGCCATTTCAACTCCTCGGCCAGTTCGCCTGCGAGATCGTGATCCTCCTCCCGGGTGGCCATTGCCATCTCCCTCTCGGTAATTCCATTGTCGATCTTCCAACGCTCTTCCATTAACTCCCGCAGAACCTCCTCGGCCTTACCTTCCTCAATCTCACCCTCCTCAAACTTCCATACCAGATAATCGAGGGCCGCTTCGTTTGCCATCTCGCCGACCATGAGTCCCGCCCACTCCTCACCATCCCCACGGGCCTCTCTCCATTCTTCCTGTAAATGGTCCACTCTCTCCATGGCCTCTTCGAGGACCTCCTCGTGACCCTCTTCTTTCGCTTCCGCGATCATCTCCAGCAAGCGCGGCGCATGATCCTTGAGGAACTTCGTCTTTTCCCTGGAAAGCTCTTCTGCGGTCGCCGAAGCGAAAAATCCGGGGATCCCCAGAAATCCAACAAGGAGCATGCATGATGGGCGCACCAAAGGAAGTTGCCCCCTTTCCTTGCTAAAAACAACGCCAAGAATCTGCTCCGACCGGAGGACTCAGGGTCGGGCCGCCACAAAGGTCACTTTCCGACCCCTCCATCCTGACCCTCGAGGGAACACAATTATTTCGCCGGCCAGTTCGGATCTGGCTCATGAGCCTTGTTCATCTCCACGATAGCAGTCTTCGTAAGGTCGGGATGACGCTTGCTGAGATCCGTCGTCTCCCCTGGATCATTCGAGATGTCGTAGAGCTCAATCTTTCCGGTGAACATCGGCTTGCGGATAGCCTTCCACTTTCCAAGGCGCACTGCTTGGGCCGATCCTCGCTCGTAGAACTCCCAGTACATGAGAGATTTACGTAGCCAGCGATTCTCACGAGGTTGACCCCGCAGGGGCGCCGCAAAACTGTCGCTGTCAATGTTGGCTGGAGGCTCTACTCCTGCAAGTTCCGCAAAGGTCGCCATCAAGTCGCCAAAATACCAGTGGGCGCCATCCTCCGTCCCGGGATCAATGGTTCCCGGCCACCACGCGATGGTGGGCACGCGGATTCCCCCTTCCGTAAGATCCCTCTTGGTTCCCCGCAGGGGGCCATTGGAATCGAAGAAATCTGACCGGTGTCCCCCTTCATTGTGTGGCCCGTTATCCGAGGTGAAGATGACCAGGGTATCCTTCTCAATCTTGAGCTCCTCCAGCAAATCCAGAACCCGGCCGGCATCGCGGGCGATATTGCGGATCATGGCAGCGAATCCCTTCTCAGCGGCGGGCCAGTCCCTGTCCGAAAACTCCCCCAGCTCCGGCACTTCCATCCCCTTGGAACCAGCCTCATTATTGGCATGAGGAGTGTTCAGGGCATGAAACAGGAAGAAGGGCTGCCTGTGGCTGTCCCGGATGAATTGCTCGACCTCGGCGATGAAGAGATCCGGGGCATAGTCAACCCGCTTTACTGCTACTCCCCGCCCTGCCTGGGGCTTCCCCGGTTCTTGAAAGGACTTCCAGCGCGGAGCCACTTCGTTCCGCATTTGCTGCACCTGACCATTCCTGACAAGAAATTCGGGATAGAAGTTGTGGGCGTGCCACATGTCCACATAGCCAAAAAAATGATCAAATCCCACGTCATTGGGGTTGCTCAGATTATCAGGCGTGCCTAATCCCCATTTACCAACGCAGGCCGTCCTGTAGCCTGCTTTCTTCAGGACTGAGGCTACCGTCGGATGATGCTCACGGAGGACGATCGGTTTGGTGGAATTACCCCGGACGACCGTCCGTCCCATGTGCCGCCCGCTCATGAGAACACTGCGCGAAGGCGCGCAAACCGTTGACCCGGCATAGAACTGCGTAAGACGCATCCCTTGCGCTGCCATCGCATCCAGTCGGGGGGTCCTCAGTACCTTCTGGCCGAAACAGCCCAGGTCACCGTAGCCAAGATCATCTGCCACGATCAAAACGATGTTTGGCGGTCGACCAGACCGGGGATTCACGGCCTTAAGGGGCAGGATGAGAACCGCGAAGGTCCCCAAAAGCACTGGCAAAAGAGAAAATTTCAACGCGGTGAATCCTCAAGTCCAAGAGACTGATGGCAAGAAAAACGCGGCCAAACAATTCAACCGCTCCTGAGATTCAAGTATCCGGGCATTTCCTCCTTCACCACTTCCTCCCCTCTCCCCACGAGAGCGGAATGACGGGTTGCCAAACCAATGAAAACACGCAGAATATTGACGATATGAGTTCGCGCTTTCTGCTTCCCTCTCTCGCCCTCAGCCTCATAGCGATCAACCTCAAGGCCGCGGAGGATCTTCCTCCTGTGAGCTATGAGAAGTTTGCCTCAGGGTTTGTCTCTCCTCTGAGCATGATCCCCTACCGGGAGGGCCAGCAGGCCTATCTTGTCGTCGACCAGACGGGCGTCATCCATTTTCTTGACGAGGAAGGCGGCAAGCCAGGAAAAGCCTTTCTGGACCTCCGCACATCCATTGTGAATCTGAAAAAAGGCTTCGACGAACGTGGCTCTCTTGGCATCGCACTCCATCCAAAATTCAAATCGAATCGCAAGGTGTATGTCTACTACAGCGCTCCACTCGCATCGGAAGGAAAAAAGGATTTCGATCACACCGCGCATCTCTCTGAGTTCAAGGTCAAGGCCGATGGCACGGCTGATAAGAGAAGCGAGAAGGTAATCTTCACCGTGGACCAGCCACAGTGGAATCATGATGGTGGAAATCTCGTTTTCGGCAAAGACGGCTTCCTCTACCTCGGGCTCGGTGACGGCGGAGCCGCCAACGACCTCGACCAGAAGGGAAAACCCGAGGGAGGCCACGAAAAGGGTGGTAACGGCCAGGCACTGAATCGCTTTCTCGGCAAAGTCCTCCGTTTTGACATCGACTCAAAAGCTCCCTACTCCATCCCCGAGGGCAACCCCTTCAAGGGAAAAAAAGACGGAAGGGAGGAAATCTACGCGTGGGGAATTCGTAATCCATGGGGCATCACTGTCGACCATGAGAGTGGAGACATTATCGTCGCAGATGTAGGTCAGAATCGCTTCGAGGAAATCAACGTTCTCACCGCTGGCAACTTCGGTTGGCCCCGCTACGAGGGTTATGCAACCTTTGATCAGCAGAACCCCAGCGAACCATGTACCCTCGAGGTTTCGGCCGCTCCCGAGGGATTCGTAGCTCCCGTACTGGTGTATCCTCACCACGATGGCCTCGGCAAAGCAGCCGGTTACGGGGTTAGTGTCACCGGAGGACATGTCTACCGTGGCAAGGCTATTCCGGGACTTGACGGAGTCTATCTTTTCGCAGACTGGGCCCAGAGCTGGGCTGGGAAAAAATATGGTCTCTACGGTGGCATCCGGGACTCCAAGGCCACTTGGACCATGAAAGTGATCCCCGGCGCGAAGACCCCTGCCGGTCCGGTTTCCAGAATGGTCATCGGATTCGGATATGACGAGGCGGGGGAGGTCTACGTCCTCAGCATTACGGTTATGGGGCCCGCCGGAAAGTCTGCTGT
>CAXEFH010000138.1:0-8775 GCA_963989605.1 uncultured Roseibacillus sp.
CCTGGAAGAGACAACAGCCGCTATTCTAGGCAAGGAAGAGGCTGTCTTCATGCCTTCTGGTACGATGACCAACCAAGTTGGGCTACGCACTCACACCCAGCCAGGGGATGAGGTGATTTTGGAGGCTCAGGCCCATATTTACTACTACGAAGGTGGGGGTCCAGCAGCGCTGTCTGGTGCTTCCTGTCGTCTGATCCCTGGAGACCACGGTGTCTTCACTGCTGGCCAGTTGGTGAAATCGCTTCGCAAACCGGACGTCCACCATCCAATCACACGGCTAGTCTGCCTTGAGAACACTCATAACCGGGGAGGTGGGCGAATCTATCCGCTGGAGGAAATGCGTAAAATTGGTGCCGTTTGCCGAGAGCATGACCTTGCCCTGCACCTGGACCAGCACCGTGACCTGGTCCTGCACCTTCACCTGCACCTGCACCTGCACCTGCACCCGCACCTGCTCCGTCAGCCCCAAAGCCGTCATCTCCAAAGCCATCATCTCCAAAGCCATCATCTCCAAAGCCATCATCTCCAAAGCCATCGTCTCCAAAGCCATCGTCTCCAGCTCCACCGTCGTCCGAAAGGCCATCACCGGATCCGAGCTCGGCTTCTGCCCCGGCCTCTGCAGCGATGAGAGCTTTTTCCAAGGCTGCAATGACATCGCTCTGGGCCTTGACGCCGCCGTCCTTGTTTCCGGTATTGATCTCTGCCGCTGCTACGGCGACATGTTCTTCTGCCTCCGCAAGGGCATCGCGGAGCGGGTCCTCGGCATCAGGAGTCGCTTCTTCGGGAAGGTGCTCTGCGACCACTTCTTCGATCTGGAGTCCGATCTCAAGCTGGCGTGCCTCCAATTGGCTCTGCTCGGATTTGAAAACCTCTCCCTCAGCTTGCACCGTATCCTGTTGCAGATCCTTCTGGTCGGCCAGAATCTGGGCGATATCAGCCACAAGATCTGAGATCCCGTTTGTTTCCGCAGCGAGGATCTTTTCCGCCTCCCGAAGGGCCTCAAGGGCTTTCTCCTGGTCTGTCACGGCCTTGGCAGCCTTGGTTTCGGCAATCGCCTCAATGGCCGCGGTCATGTGGGAAGCAGGCCTGCTCTCAAGGAGAGAGAGCTCGGCTCTGCCGAATCGGCTCAAGGTCTCTTCGTCAACCGCTTCCTTACGCGCTTTGACAAGCGTCTTGTTGAACTGTCCATAGCGATCGATAACGGCTTGCTGGGCCCTGCCGAGACGAGCCTGATCAACCTTGCCGGCCTCGGTGTTTTTGAAAGCATCTCTACCCCACTGCTTGGTCTGGCGCTGCATGTACTCCTCGTCCTTGATGATCTCCCTGATCTGTTTCACGAGGAGATCGTCGACAAGAATGGTGTTGGCTCCGGCGATGATGTTTTCGAGCCCCTCAACGATTTCCTCAATCGTCTTTCCTGCTTCCGCGAGATGAGGATGAGCGATCTTTGGCTTGCTGGGTTGGAACTTCTCTCGAGCGTTCGACAGTTCGTCGCGTGCCGCGACGATCTTCTGGGTGCGGAGGGTTCCGAGGGCATTCGTTGTTTCGCCGAGGGTAGTGGCGTTTCCCTCCTCAGAGAGTCCGTTGGACTGCAGGTCCTCGAGGAGAAAGCTAAGGCGTCGCACGACAGAATTGACCCTGCGGCCAACGCCATTCTGGCGGTTGACCTCGACGCCGATCCGCTGCTTGGTGCCAACGATACTGTCTGCCCTCTGGTTGTCCTCCTCGGCGAGGCCTGACCAGGGGAGAAGACCCGCGGTAGTGAGAGTCAGGCTGAGCAGTATGCTATTCGTTTTCTTCTTCATTTTCCTGGACTAGTTCAATGTCTTCTTCGGTCTGCAACTGGTTCACCGCCTTCTGGGCGGCGAGTTCCTGGTTACGGGAGCGCTTCAGTTCTTCGATCTGGGACCCATATTCTGTTCGATACCATTCTAGGTATCTTTCGGGGGTAACGATAGTTAATTGTCTCTCAGCTGTGCGGCGGAGGTGGCTTTCCCGCTCGGGATGCCGGTCAGCAACCTCAATGGCAAAGGAGATACGATCATCCGGCTCGAGCTCCTTGAGGGTGTCAGCCAGTTTCCAGCTGTAGTCGAAGGTCTTGTTGGTATCTCCTTCGAAATCGAAGATCTCAACCTTGCTTTCATCGGCCCCATTGAGGGAGTAGACCAGCCAGGCCTTGTCGAGGCCGATGTCGTCGGTCCCCTTGGCTTCCATTTTGACTACCTTGCCTACAGTGGCATAACCGGCTTCGCGAGGCTCGATCAGGTCCACGTCCGGGAGTCCATCGCTGGTCACCTTGACTCCATATTGGACGTCCTCATACTGGAAGCCATTTTCCTTTTCGGTCCATCGGAAGGAATACTTCAGCGCTGTCTCGATGGGAATTTCAAACGTTGCAGTGGTTCCTGCCTCGTCGAGATCCGCAAGAATGGAGCGAAATTTCGGGGCGTCCTCCTTTGCTTCAGTTCCGGGCTCGCCAGGGTCATTCTCCGGGGCCTCTTTTCCCCAGCCTGAGGGAACAAGGACTTCCCACGAGCTTACGGGAGTATCACAGGAGACAGTCCATTTTACGGTGGTGTCCTCCGGCACCTCAAGATTCAGATCATCGTATGTCCCGGCATCCCGGTTCATGTACTCCGGATAGTGGAGGGCAATGTCGACGCGTTCAATACGTGGAGAGGTGATGACCTCAATGGTGTATTCTTCACTACGATCATCCCCGATCTTCACGTAGAACTGGGTGTCACGGTCGACTGGCTTGAGTTTGAAGGAGAACTCATTTCCGGGGTCGTCACTTCTTTTCATGGGAACCTCCCTCCACACGGCTTTGGAGGAGTTTTTTTCTCTTATGAAGAGGCGCCCGCTTTCCGGGATCTTGCCGTCCTCCGCGACTGTAGCAGTGATTACAGGCTCTCCTCCCACCCGGATGGTGAGGTTTTCGCTGATTCGCGTGATCACGGTATTGGTGGGATACTCCGCATCCTGCCCCAGTAGACGCTGAAAGAGAACGCCGGTGTGTTCTCTGTTGAAAATCCCGGCGATGGAAAAGATGACGAAAAGAACTACCGCGACTGCTCCAATCTTGCGGAGTTGGCCGAGGTCCACGATGTCCTTGAAGTCGATGGGCCGAGCGAATTCGATGGCTTGGTCCCGCATGGCCTTGATCAGGTCCTGCGAGACATTTCCCTCGTGCAATTTCGGATCGTCCTTGAGCTGCATGTAGGAGACGAGCAGAGAGCTCAGCTCCGGGTGGCGCTTCTCCACCTCAAGAGCGGTCGTGAGAGGGTCATAACTCTGGCGGTATTGCCCCCATTCGCGGTGATAGACCCAGATCAGGATTCCTACGTTAACCAGGAGGAGAGCGAGGCCGGTAATGCCTGACATCTGAGTCTTGGCAAAGAGGCCCCAGTCAATGAGGAAGGCCACCGCGAGGAGCGCGATGAGCCAGAGGGTGAGCCGGGACGCTCCACGGATATTGTACCACCGTCGTTCCTCGCGGTAGGCTTGTTTGAGGCGTTGTTCGATGCCTCTGTCTTGTCCTTCGGCCATGAGTCTATTCTATGGTTGAGTTGTTCAGTCTCTATTAAACTAGGTTATCTTTCCGTCGCAGGAACCACTCGGCACCTGCCAAGGCGGCGATGAGGATGAACCAGAGGGGGGTATCCCAGAGGTCCCTCTCGATCTTGACTGTATTGGCTATGAGCTTCTCCTCGGGAAGGGTCCCGGGGAATTCTCCCAGGCTGGCGAGGTTCAACTGGCGGCCACCCGACATTTCCGCAGCTTGGCGCGCGACATCGGGTTGCATGGCGGTTTCGCGGTCCTCGGGATCCACAGTCTGGACCGAGAACTCCGCAGTGTTGGATATATCGGCGTCCTGCGACTGGGTCTTGACCTCGTAATTGCCATCCTTGCTGGCAAGGTAGGATCCGGCGTAGAGTCCGGGGGTGCTCTCCACCGCAGTCATCTCGATGGTGGTGGAGGAATCCGGGTTGTCTTTCTCCCCCAGGACGACTTCGTAGCTTTCTACATTCACGGGCTCGAATGATTCAGTGAGAACGTTGGCGAAGACGCGGATCTGGTCTCCCGAACTGTAACTATTACTGTCCGTCTCAATGCTGATCTGCTTGTTAGCGCCGAGGAGCCGGGAGAGGGTGAGGAATTGGATGGTTTGTCCCCAGAAGCGGGCGTGAAAGCGGTCACCAACTTCAAGACGCATGCGCCAGAGGTCCTCGGTTGCCACAAACAGGCTCTTGCCGGTTCCATAGCGGTGCCATGCAACCAAGGGGTAGTCGGGGTCGGCATCGTTATCTTTCGGAAGGCGCAGAAGAACGGTCGCGCCGGATTTTGCTCCCGCGAGATTGGGGAGCTCCATGTAGTTGACGTTGCGCCAGATGCGTGAACTCACATCCGGGGCGAGGGAGAGAGAGGTAGCGAGGCTCTTCTGGCCATCTTCAGTAACCTCGGGGGAGACATTGCTGCCCGGGTAGAACGTGCCCCCGGTCCCAATGTTGATGGGCAGGAGATCGCCGATGGGGTTATCCCGATAGGTAGAGGGAGCAGCCATGGGGCCAGCCAGCATAAGAAGCGAGCCCCCACGCTCGCGGACAAGCTTTTCGATCAGCTCGGTCTGGGCTGCGTTGAAATAGGACGACGAGACGTCTCCGAGAATAATGAGGTCATATTGCAGGGCGACCTTGGGATCCTCAGGGAAGCGGCCAATATGCAGCGGGGAAGACGCGGCCAGGGCGGGGTCTCCCTGAGTCATGAGGAATTGGACCTGAAGGCGGGGGTCACGCAGCAGGACCCAGCGCAGGTAGCGAAATTCCCATCGGGGCATCCCTTCGACGTAAAGGACCTTGATCTTTTCATCGAGAATGCGGACCGGGTGGCTGGTGGCATTATTGACCTCCGTAATTTCTCCCTCCTGCAGCTTGATTTCGAAACTGAGCTCAAGAGTTCCTGCTTCCGCCTCCGGGATGAACATGAACTCTTCGAACTGTACTCCATTCCTGAGGGTAACCTGCTTACTCTCCTTTTCGTCTTCATTGACCCGGAAGTAGAGCTGCACCGCCTTGCCCGCAAATCCGCGAGACTCAATCTTGACCCTCAGCGGGACGCGGTCGCCCTTGAAGACGACTTCCGGGGCAATGACCCCACGGACATTGATGTCGGGTGGGGCGGGGAGCCCGACTGGAACAGTGTAGAGGGGAACACGGCGTTCTTTCAGCCTGCGAGCCACATTGACGGGATCCTTGCCTTCGACCCATGCAAAGTCACTGATGACCATGGCACCGGCGAGTGGTTGCCCCGAGAACCGGTCCACCGCATCTTCGATGGCATTGCCGATCTGTGAGGAGGTGCCCTCTGCAACGGGCCGGGGTGCAGGCTGCGCGTTGTCGCTGGCGGGCAGATCCACCTTGCTGCGTGGATCTTCGCTCCGCAATTGCGAGTCAAATGTGAAGAAGCGGAGGTCGTAGCTCTCTTCCAACTGGTCGAGAAGCTTCATGTCCTCGTTGGCGAGGGCGGCCCTGGCTAGGTCGATGCGACGGGAAGGGCCCAGTTGCTCTTTCATGCCCCGGGCATCGTCGGATCCGAGGGATGGAGCATCCAGGGCCATCTTACCCAGAGCCTTGGCGGCTTCCTCGACGTCTCCAGCCGAAGTCCGGGGATCCTCAATGGCCATGCTCCGGGAGGTGTCGAGCATCACGATCATGGAACGCTTGGATTCCTTGCTGGTCTTGATCTTGGCGTAAGGTTTCATCAGCACCAGGATCAGGAGGAGCAGAGTAGACGCCTGGAGCACCATCATGGTGATGCGGCGGTTACGAGTGACCAGCTGTTCTCGACGATAGAGGAAGATCGCAAAGGCGACGGCGGCCAGAATGAGGAGAAGTCCAAGCAAGGGACCGCCCCGGAAGGCGAGTTCCCACTGGTCGATCTCTTGAGAAGAATCGAGTCCCAACAGTTTCTTAAGCATGGTGTGCGGCGTTAGTAGTGTGCTTTGGAAAGAGGCTCATACGTAGTCTGACTGGCTAGCTGCGACGAGCGGCGGCGACCTGGCTCATCTGTAGGGTGGCCGAAAGGTCTTTCGTGTCCTCCCTGCTGATTCGATTGGTGAAACGGCGGGCGAGGATACTCTGGAGGATGAAAATGATCAGGGCCGCGAGCAGGAGGCGGTGCGATAATTCTCTTCCCTGGCGGGCGTCCCGGATGGCCTTGGATATCCGTCCGTCCCGGTAGAGAACCTCCACTCCGGTGGGGTCGAGAGTGTTTTCGAGGGCGGCCCCCTCAACGACCCGGACGTTGGACTCGCTGGTATTGACATTGGCGGCGATGGCTACTCCCGGCTTTCCCTCTTCAGCCATGATTTTATAGACTCCGTGCCGCTTGAGGGCGACTGGCACAGCGAGCTGGTCTCCATTCTGGATCACACGGACATCCTCCGGTTCCTCAGCGTCGGGGGTCCAGAGCGGAACGAATTCGCCGGCTTCCCGCTTGGCGAGCGGCAGGGAAGTGTCATTACCAACGACGAGTTGCAGACGGTCGGGATCACTGGTGAGCATCGTGACAGCTTGCTGAAGCAGGATCGCATAGAGGGGTTCCCGGGGGAGATTGTTCCAGCGCTTGCTCGCGGAGGTCGTAAAAAGAAGAACAGTCCCGGATCCAGTGGTGCTGCTGAGCAGGACAGGATTCCCGGACTGGGACGTGATTAGGACCTCTCCGTCTTCGGTAGGAGTGGCATTGATCTGTTTTGTAATACGAATGGCATCAAGCAGCTTTTCCGGATAGCGCGCGGTGAGCCGGGCGAGAAGGTGGTCGGACTTTGCGGCTTCCATGGTCCAGCCCTCTTCGGTGTCGGTGGATGAGACTTCGCCGAGTTCGGCAGGGAGGATGCCTTCTCCCGTCACTCCGAGGGTCTGGTTGTATGCGGAGGCCTCTACCCTGTCTCCTGCAAAGATGATCAGGCCCCCGCCCTCGGTGACGAAGCGCTTGAGTCTCTTGGCGGTCGTGGGAGAGACGGTAAGAACATTGTTCATCGCTACCACGTCATAGTCATTGAGCTTTTCGAGGCCAAAATCAGCAGGATCGATCTCGTTGACGGTTACCCCTTCGTCTTCGTCGCTGTCCCGGGGGCTGAGGGCCACCTTGGCATAATAGCCGCCGCCGCGGTTGCCGGCGGTGTTTTCGATGTCCCCCTCAAGCAGGAGCACCCGGATCCCGGGACGGATCCGGGCAATGGCGTGTCGGACATTGTCGTCTGCGAGGTCATCGTTGCTCAATTCGGCACGGAGGTGGACATCCCCGGCCTTTTCGAACTGGGTTGTGAATTCAAGGGGCCGGGATTCGCCGGCTCCAAGGCTTCCAACCGCGAGGCGCTTGGTCAGAGTGTCGTCGACGAAGAATTCGAGGGTAGCGCCCTCCGCATTACTGCGCCCGGTGTTCCGAACCAGAGCAGTAAAGCGCGCTTCGCCTGATTTCCTGAGCGATCCCCAGGTATAGGTCAAATCTTCAATCGCCAGATTGTCCTCTCCTTCGTTGACTGCAGGAATGACGAAGACATTGGCATTCTCCTGAAGGTTTTCGAGGGATTCCTGGGCTGCGGGAGGAAGCTCCGCCCAGTCCATTTCCTGCGAATCAGTGATAAGGAAAACCTCCTTGCCCGGGGTTTTCAGCTCAGCCACGAGTTCGTCGAGAAGCTCGATGTTAGTTTCAAGGTTCAGGGAATTAGGTCCGGCTACATCGAGTTCGTCGAGGATCGTTTTGACCTGAGCAGGATCATACCTCGCGCTCCGAAGAAGGACTTCGGGACGGCTGCTCATGAGCACGATACTTACGGGGTCGCCCTCCTTTGCAGTCTCTTTGAGAATGTCGCCCGCTTGTGTTACTGCGCTTTTGAAGCGGGAGGAAACTTCCCCGTGGTTCATGCTGTAGGATGCATCGATGGCCACCACCATGCCGATGCGTTCCTCCCCGATGACGGAGTTGGAGTCGAGAGTGATCCGCATCAGAGCGAGGGCGAGGAGCGCGAGGGCGAGGCACCGCAAGATCAGGATGACGAGATCCTCGATCTTGACCTGACCAGAACGAGTGACAAGGGCCTTGCGGAGAAGCTCCATTGCCGCCCAGTCTGTCTGGCGGCGGTGTTTCCGGTAGAGAAGGTGAATGATGATTGGCACCGCGACGCCCAGCGCGCCGATGAGTGACCAGAGTCCGACTGAATTGAGTGCTCCCATTGTGTCCTTATTCGGGTTTGAGATTGTTGCTGTGAATGACGTGAGCGTCCCGGAGGTCTATCCCGCAGGGGAAGGACAGCGGGCCGTCGAATGTAACCTTGATGGTAAGTTCCTCGCTCCGGGGGAGATCGAGGGAGAGGGGAATAGGCTCGGTGCCGCTCCTTATCTTACGGGACCACAAGGGAGAATCTCCGTTGAGGAGGGAGACCTCCAGCTGGGCTTGATTGCCAGGAACCGGGTGCAGCTCCCCGCGAAAGACAGCGGGCTCCCCGGAAGGAGGCAGGGTTAGTCGAAGGACAGTGTGCGGCATGATACGCAGGGAGCGTGCATGGCTCTCACTTACGGTCCTCGCAAGCCGGGGAGCTGGTGGGGGGAGCGCCGGACCGATGGTCTCGATGACAGTCCTTGGCACCTCGTCGATCCAGACCAGCCCTGGGATGTTACGGCGAAGGTAATGAACGCTGCTCCAGGGAATCTTGATTTCTCCAAGGGCTGTCTCTTATACACATCTGACGCTGCCGACGAATAGAGAGGTGTAGAT
>CAXEFH010000139.1:0-8575 GCA_963989605.1 uncultured Roseibacillus sp.
TGTCTCGTGGGCTCGGAGATGTGTATAAGAGACAGGCACTGGGCTCTTGAGCCTGCGTTTTAGTTTCGGGTTTGTAGCGTTCTGCCTGCTGAAATTGGGATCCCAGAAGGGCGAGCAGGTGCGTCGCAGCGGCCTCCAGTTCCGAAAGATAGCGCTGCACCCGTCCCCGGAAGACCGAGTAGAAAATCATGGCAAGGATTCCTATGGAAAGTCCACTGGCGGTGGTTACGAGAGCTTCTGCGACTCCCCCGGCAAGTTTCATCTGACGAACAACCTCCACGTTCCCCGTGTTAATTTCAAGAAAGGCCCGAATCATTCCAAATACGGTCCCGAGGAGTCCCACCATTGGTGCGATTGCTCCAATGTCAGCAAGGTAGCTGATTCGTTGATTGAGGGTGCCGGCCTGCCGGGATCCCTCTGCTTCAGCGACTTCGCGGACTTCACTGAATTTTGCCTCGGGGTTTTTTGTAACGAAATCAAAGGTCTTCTGGGTGACCCTGGCGATGCATTCGCTTCTTCGGTGGGCATATCCGGACAGCCCGAGGTAGTCCCGCTTCCGAATAAGGCTCTCAGCTACCCGCATAAACCTGTCGTTAACCACATTACGACGATGGATTGTGAAAAAAAGGAGCAGGATCAGAACCAGAGCTCCGATGGATAGGGCTCCCAGTGGCCACATCATCAGGCCACCTTCCTTGATGATTTCGAGGATATTAACCTTCGTGGGGTCTTCCGCTCCTTCCGCGCCAAGGGCATCGCCTGCTGCAGCCAACGAGAGCAGGGCGAAGAGCGGAGATTGATTCATGAACCACCGCCAGTGTATCTGCTCAGGATGAACGTTCAAGCACCGGGGCTGCCGGGCAGAGGCTTATTCATGCCCCAAACCGGGCACCCAAGGCTTTAAGGCTCCCGATTTGTTGTTCTTTGAGGCAAAGTGACCGGGTAGCGACGATGTCATCCCTTTGCGTTGGCCCCGGTTTGCGCTAAAATACGGTCGAAAAATGAACGCGCGTCCGGACATGAGAGCCCGCCTCGGGGACATCCCGCATCAGCCGGGAGTCTACCTCATGCTGGACCGTCTTGGCTCGGTCATCTACGTGGGAAAAGCCCGAGACCTGCGCAAGCGGCTGGGGAACCACTTCATGCCCTCGAGAAAGCAAAGAGCCGATCACAAAACCCGGGCTCTCCTCGACGCCATATGGGATTTCGAAGTACATCTGGTCCGCAATGAGCAGGAGGCACTTCTGCTTGAAGGCAAGCTCATCAAGCAATATCGACCGAGGTACAACGTCAGCTTCCGGGATGACAAGCGCTTCCTTCTCGCAAAGATCAATCCCTCGGATCCATGGCCACGCTTTGTCCTGACGCGCCTGAAAAAAGACGATGGCGCCCGCTATTTTGGACCGTTCGCTCACTCGGGTGCCCTGCGGGGAACGATTGCGTGGCTCAACAAGGAGTTTGGCCTCCGCAGTTGTCGGAGCCGCGAGCCAAGAGAGAAAGATCATAAGCATTGCAGCGCGGATGTGATACGGAACTGCAGCGCCCCTTGTATCGAAAGCATTAACCGAGAGGCCTACCTTGAGCGGGTCGAGCAGGCGAGTGCCCTGTTGGAGGGAAAGGGGCGAAGGGAACGGCTCAAATCTCTGGTCGAAGAGATGGAGCGAGCCTCCTCCCGAATGGATTTCGAACGGGCCGCTCGATTAAGGGACATCGTACAAAACCTCGAACGGACGCTCAACCCTACCCGGCAATTCTCGAGAGGACGCGGAGTGCCGACGACGGTAAAGCCGTTGGATGATCTGGCTGAACTGGCCGAGTTACTGCAACTCCCAGCTTCACCAAGGGTGATGGAGTGTTTTGATATTTCAAACGTCAGCAGTAACCACATTGTCGGGTCCATGGTCAGGTTTGTCGATGGGGTTCCGGATAATCGGAGCTATCGGCGTTACCGGGTCAGAACAGTTGAAAGTCAGGATGATTTCGCGAGCATGGCAGAGGTTATCCGGCGACGATATGCTCGAATTCTTCAGCAGGGGGCGAGAGCAAACCCCGAGGTGGTGGACAGTCAGGAAGGCGTGGTGGATGCCATGCGCCGCCTCGCGAACGAGGGCCGGGCGCCAGTTACCCTTCCCGACCTCATCATTGTTGACGGTGGAAAAGGACAGCTGAGCTCCGCCAGGAAGGAGTTGCGGCGCCTTGGGCTTCATGAATTGGCAGTCATTGGTCTGGCTAAGAGAAGAGAAGAAATCTTCCGGGAAGGAGAGCCAGAACCCCTTGTATTAGGGCATGAGGTAGGTGCACTGAAACTTCTGCAGAGGATTCGGGACGAGGCCCATCGCTGCGCCAACAATTATAACGAGCTTCTTTTCCGGAAGCGCATGAAGGAATCGCTGCTCGACGATTGCCCGGGGATTTCTCCAAAACGAAAAGCAGCCCTCCTCGCCACGTTCGGCTCTGTGAGCAGGATCCGGGGGAAGAGTGCTGAAGAGATCGCAGAACTTCCGGGCATCTCGCTGCGATCAGCCGAAATCATGCTGCAATGGCTCAACCGGGAATAGAAGAGCTGCGGACCTGTTTAGGCTACCTCCTGCTGTCTAGCCCCGCGGCGTCTCGTTTCTTGTTGTGACCTCAACCAGAGGATCCCGCAAAGTCCAGAGCGCGTTGCTTCATCTGGATTGCCATGAGGTTAAGAGCATTGGCACGTGTCGGAGCGAGGTGCTCCTTCAGTCCCGTCTTTTCCATGAAGGCGAAGTCAGCAGTGAGAATGTTTTCCGGAGATTCGCCATCTAAAAAGAGGATGAAAAGCGCGATCATGCCCTTCGTGATCTGAGAGTCTGAATCCGCTTTGTATCGAACGGCCCCGTCTTCTAACTGAGCGTCCAGCCAAACCCTGGACTGACAGCCTTCAATGAGCTTGTCCTCGGTTTTACTTTCCGGTGGCATTTCAGTGAGCTTGCGTCCGAGGCCGATTACATATTCGTAGCGCTCGGTCCAGTCCTGAAACAGGCTCAGATCCTTCAGTAACTGTTCTTGGCGCTCAGGAATGGTCATTGCTCCAGAATCATACGATCTCAGCGAAGCATCTCAGCGCCTTTCTCCACTGCTTCGGCGAGACGATCAACATCTTCATCGTTGTTGAAGCACCCAAATGATGCCCGGAGGGTTCCAGTTATACCAAAACGAGTCATCAGTGGTTGGCAGCAATGGTGGCCGGTGCGGACGGCGACTCCCATCTTATCGATAAGGGTTCCCAGGTCATAATGATGGACCCCGTCAATGTTGAAGGAGAGTGATCCAGAGCGCTCGACAGGGCCATAGAGGGTGACGCCTTTGATACTCGTCAATGCGTTGGCGGCATGTCGAATCGTCTCATTTTCGTGATCAGATATGTTTTTAAGGCCCAGCCCGTTTAGAAAATCAATTGCTCCAGCGAGCGCGATAGCCCCCTCGATATTGGGCGTGCCCGCCTCGAACTTGTAGGGAAGGTCATTGAAAGTGGTTCCCTCGTAGGAGACCTTCTTGATCATTTCACCTCCTCCGCGCCAGGGAGGTAGTTCCTCCAGAAGAGCGCGTTTTCCGTAGAGGACACCAATCCCGGTAGGTGCATAGGCCTTGTGCCCTGAGAACACATAGAAGTCCACATCGAGTTCTTGTAGATCAATGGGGAGGTGAGGTATGGCCTGGGCACCATCTATGAGCACAAGAGCGCCTGCGCGGTGGGCTGCCTCGATCATCGGAGCAACAGGGAGAACCGTCCCAAACGCATTCGAAATATGGGTCAGCGCAAGGAGCTTCAGGCGGCCGGAGGTTTTCTCGAGGAGACGGTCGAAGGCTTCAGAGTCGATGGCGCCTTCTTCCGTGACTGGGATCACTTCCAGAATGGCACCTGCGCGCTCACAGAGCATCTGCCAGGGCACTGTATTCGAATGATGTTCAAGGTTACTGATCGCGATGATATCGCCAGCCTCTATTTTTCCTGAGTATCCGAGCACCGAGCTGATGAGATTGATGCCGTCGGTTGTCCCGCTGGTGAAAATGATTTCCTCTGTTGAACTTGCATTGAGGTGATTTGCGATGGTCTGACGCGCTGTTTCGTGAGCTTCGGTGGCTTCCTGCGCGAGGTGATGGGTTCCTCTATGGATGTTTGAGTTCAGGTGCTCGTAGTAATGCCGACTGACCTCCAGGACCGCCTCTGGCTTCTGTGAGGTCGCGGCGTTGTCGAGGTAGACCAGGGGTTTGCCCTGAACCTCGTGCTGGAGGATGGGAAAGCCCGACCGCACCGACCTGACATCGTAGCTGCTCATGGATCTAGTGTGTTTGGAGGCAGTGCTGGTAATATTGTGATTGTCCGGAAGAGTGGTCCCAACCTGTAAGAGCCTCTGCGACCGGCCAGAGTCTCGGGGCCATTTCTCCGACGGAACGAATCCTTCCTACGCCTACTTGAGCATAAGATTACCAGTAGACAAGCGGTAGCCCGCGATTCTCTACATGTTTGGCAGTTCGATGAAGCCTTCAAGCTTCCTGATACGAGTGGGGTGACGCATCTTCCGGAGGGCTTTAGCCTCAATCTGTCGGATCCGTTCGCGGGTGACCTGAAACTGGCGCCCGACCTCTTCGAGGGTCCGGCTGTAGCCGTCCTTGAGTCCGAAGCGCTGCTCAAGAACTTCCCTCTCCCGCTCGGTGAGGGTGTCGAGAACCTCGTTGATCTTGTCCTTCAGCATGGAGAAGCCGGCCTCCTCCATCGGGTTTTCCGCTGTTTTATCCTCAATGAAGTCCCCAAAGCTGGTATCGTCGCTGTCGCCCACCGGAGCCTGAAGCGATATTGGCTGCTGCGCCATCTTGAGGACCGCACGCACCCTCTCCACCGGGAGGTGGATTTCCTCAGCGATTTCATCAGGAGTAGGCTCTCTCCCATACTCCTGCACCAGCTGCTTCTGGACTCGCATGAGCTTGTTGATGGTCTCAATCATATGGACCGGTATTCGAATGGTCCGTGCCTGATCGGCGATGGATCTGGTGATGGCCTGGCGTATCCACCACGTTGCGTAGGTGGAGAACTTGTATCCACGGCGGTACTCGAACTTCTCCACTGCTTTCATCAGCCCCATGTTGCCTTCCTGGATCAGATCAAGGAAAGAGAGTCCCCGATTGGTATATTTCTTTGCTATGGAGATTACCAGACGCAGGTTGGCCTCCACCATTTCCGTCTTGGCCTTGTGCGCTTCACGGAGCCAGTGATTGAGATCGCCGGTGGTGGATTCGAACTGTTCCTGATCATGCCAGGAGTAGAGCTGCAGTTCCTTAAGCTTGGTTTCAAACTCGTTCTTGTCCTTGATTCTTGAGGTAAGCTTGCGCTGGTAGCGCCAGATCTTGGTCTGCGTTTCACGTACCTCTTCGCAGAAGTCCTCGATGACCTTCTGCTTGAAGTAGAAGCGGTTGTAGAGGCGCGCCAGAGTCGTGAGATTCTTGTCGAGGCTGGTGAGAAGCTTCTTTTTTCCCCTGACGGATTTGGCGTTCAGCTTCTTGAAGACCTTACTGGTGTCCTCGTGGAGGTTGCGCACCTGATCGCACAGCTTCGGAAGCGTTTTCATGTAGCGTTCCCGGCTCTCGATTTTCTTGTCCAGTATTACGCGGTCAAAGCGTTCCTTGCCCCGCTGTAGCTTATCTGCAAGGGCGAGGTAGCTGTCCGCAGTGAATCCAAATTTGTGCAGGAATTTCTGGACGCAGATCTCGGCATCCTCAATCCGTTTGGAAATTTCGACTTCCTGCTCACGGGTGAGCAGGGGTACCTGCCCCATCTGCTTCAAGTACATGCGGACTGGGTCATCGAGAATATCGAGCTTTTGGTCCTTGGTTTCCTCGGCGGCATCGTCCGAGGATTTCTTGTCCTTGAATCGATCCACTTCCGACGAATCGATAATGTTGAATTCCATGTTGCGCAGCCGGTCAAGGATTGCGGCAACATCAGTTGGATCAACAAGGTCCTTGGGAAGAATCTCGTGTATGTCGTCGTAGGTGAGATAGTCCTGCTCCTTTGCGAGCTTGATGAGCTCCCGCATCTTTTCCTGAATTTCAGGGGTGTCGATACGGCTTTTTCCCTTTGGAAGCTTCTTCTTGGGCTCCTTGGAATCTTCTTGGGAACTGGCCTCTGTTGCCTTCTTGGTGGCTTCCTTAGCGGCTTTTGTGGCTACCTTCTTAGCGGCTTTCTTGGCTGCCTTCTTGGTGGCTTTCTTGGCTACCTTCTTGGTGGCTTTCTTGGCTACCTTTTTGGCAGTTTTCTTAGACGCGACTTTCTTTTTCGCCATGAGCCTGTTCGGAGTATCTGGGATCTGGATACAAGAATCCCATTATAGCAAGCTAAGGGCTTTCCCTCAGAAGCAGGCGGGACTTTTCTTGAGGTTTAAGGAGAGGTCAAGAATTTTTGGCTTCAGAGCGGATTCTTTGAAGCTCGGTAATACGCTCCATGATGTCCCTTGACTCTGTGTCACTCAACTCAGGGCTTTTCAGCCGTGCACCCAAGGCTCCCAACTCCTGAAGTATTCCCTGCTCTGCAAGAATGCCAAGAATCTCCGCAGCCACGGCCAGAGGATCCGACAGCTCGGGCTCTTCAAGCAGGATGAGTAGAGCTGCACGGTCTTCGGGAGATAGCCCTTGCAGGAAGGTATTGACTGCGGCCGGATCCGGGACCTCGGGCCTCGTGCTGAGGATCTCACGCAGCAGAGCCTCGCCTTCCCGGCCCTCTGCCCCGATGAGAACCTGTTCAGTTTGGTCACATAAAAAGTCGAGAACTTCGTGGGACTGCAGGGCGAGCGCGGCGAGGACCCCCAGTTCTCGATCTATGGGTGTTACTTCCGTGGTTGTCGTCTGATGTTCCCGGTCGCGTCGGCGGATCGGGCGCCTTGCCGCATTCACCACGGCTTGCCGGATACCATCCGGGCTGAGTCCCAGTCGTGTTGCCACGAAATTGATCGAGGCTTCCTGGGCGTTCTTGTCTGAAAGAGCATTGAGCATCGGTGCAATATCGCGCGCCACGCGTGCCTTAGTACCTGGATCATCCATGTCATTTTCCTGTCCAAGGTGACGAAGGCGGTAATCAAAAAATTCCGCAGCCTGCTCGAGCAGGCTGCGGAAGGCGTCCGGACCTCTTGATTTTATTAGAGAGTCCGGATCTTCCCCCTCGGGCATTATAGCCACTCTAACGTCCATGCCGAGTGCGGCCAGTTCGACAAACGCCTTGGCGGCAGCGTCATGCCCCGCAAAATCGGAGTCATAGCAGATAACCACTTTGTTGGAACCGGTGTATCGCTTTAGCAGGCGGGCATGTTCGCTTGTGCAGGCAGTCCCCTGGGTTGCGACTGCATTCTCAACGCCTGCCTCATGGCAGGCGATCACGTCAAGCTGGCCTTCGCAAAGAACAACATATTCTCTCATGTGTCGGATAGCCCTGTGCAGTCCGAAGAAGACATTCGCCTTCTTGAAAATAGGAGTCTCCGGAGAGTTGATGTACTTTCCTCCTCCTTGATCTTCCCGCAATTTGCGTCCGCTGAAGGCGATGACATCGTCACGTTCATTGTGGATGGGAAACATGAGGCGGTCGCCGAAGCGGACCCAGAGTCCAGAGTTGGGGTTATACTCGTCTTTAAGCTTGGTGATACCGGAGTGTAACAATTCCTTCCCGGTAAAACCTGCATCCCGGGCCCAGTTAAGGAAGACATCTGTATTCCTGGGCATCCACCCGACAGTCCATCGTGCTGCCATCTCGCGGCCGTATCCACGAGACTTGAGATACTGCCGGGCATGCTCAGCGCCCGGATTGTCGAGTAACTGAGAATGCATGAAGCGTGCAGCCTGATTATGAAGAAGTTTCAAGCGGCTCAACCTGCGACGCCTGCGGTCTTCCTGCGGGTCATATTCGCCTTCCTCGATAGTTATATTCGCGCGAGTGGCCAGCTTGCGCAGGGCTTCCGGGAAGGGCAGATTTTCGTAGGCCATCACGAATCCCACGGCGTTTCCTCCTTCACCACAACCAAAGCAGCGATATGACTGCCTTCCCGGACTGACGTTGAAAGAGGGAGTCTTTTCGTTGTGGAAGGGGCAGTGAGTCTTGAAATCTCCACCCGCCCGCTTCAGATCAAGCCCATAGGATGCAATAAGCTCTACGATGTCCGTCGCTCCGAGGACTTGCTGAACGGTTTCATCGGGGATGCGTGGCATCTGGGCAGAACTGTAGCTTCGCAGGGCAGCTTGCCAAACCATCAGAGCGCAAGGAATTGTGAAGAGATGTGATTTTCTCGCCAATCGCACCAAAATCGGGTCTATAATGGACCTATGAAAGCCATGATACTCGGCGGTTTTGTGCTCTCATGCACTGTCGCTGTCGGGTGGGGCGGGGAAAATATAAGCCCCAGTCCTTCCGACTCCGCCAAAAAGACCACCGATTCGCTTGGAGCAGGGACTTATGCTGGTGCTGTTGTTGAGATCGAGATAGGCGAGGGAAGCCTGACTGTCTCTTATACACATCTCCGAGCCCACGAGACAGGCAGAAATCTCGTATGCCGTCTTCTGCTTGAAAAAA
>CAXEFH010000140.1:0-8547 GCA_963989605.1 uncultured Roseibacillus sp.
TAATGATACGGCGACCACCGAGATCTACACCTCTCTATTCGTCGGCAGCGTCAGATGTGTATAAGAGACAGAGCAGGAACTACTGGTGAGAAATGCCTGATCGAAGCACATTCCCTGCGTGGCCAGCTTGTCCAGGCTGGGCGTATGGACCTTTGTGTTGCCGAAGGCCCCGATATCGTTCCACGCCAGATCGTCGGCCAGAATAACAACAAAACTGGGTCTGTCCTTTTTTTTAGGTTCTTGCTCCTGTGCAACAGCTGGGTTGAGAATCGCAGCTATTGTCAGCGCCAGTGTGAGTGTCACTCCGGGAACAGCAAAGCAGGGAACAGGCACGAGGTCAGAGGGTTTGGACATCTTCTCCAGCCAGTCTGCCGGGGACAGAAAAACCCTGAGGGCTTTTGTGGATTGGAAACTGGCTATTCCCTGACCTACGATGGGATGCATGAGCTCTTCCAGAAGAAACTTCCTAAGCAGGGCAGCCCTGACAGTTGGTGGTGTCAGTCTCGGTGCCGGCCGTTGCCTCGCTGCCCCTTCCAAGATTGATACGCCCTTCAAGCATTCGGTGATGGGCTGGTGCTTCGGGGGGCGGGGTGTCAAGCCGAAGGAGCTAGGTGAGTGGTGCGTCAAACTTGGCATGCACGGGATGGAAGGAATTCCGCGGACAGCCTATAAGGATGTGATGGAACTGGGTCTGGAGATCTCTCTTGTGGGAAGCCATGGGTTTGCAGAGGGGCCCTGCGATCCCCGCTACACGGACATGGTGATCGAAAAGCTGAAGGACGGCATTGAGGTCGCAAGCCAAGTCAAGGCCAAGCGGGTCATCACCTTTACGGGAATGCGCTATGAAGGTATGGACGATGAAAAGGCTGCCCGGCTCTGCGTGGAGACATGGAAAAAGGTTGTTCCTCTCGCCGAAAAAAAAGGGATCACCATCTGTTTTGAGCACCTTAACTCGAGAGCGACCGAGGGAAAGATGACTGGTCATGCAGGCTACTTCGGGGATGACGTTGATTTCTGTGTGGATCTTGTCAAGGAGGTGGGCTCTGAGAACTTCAAGCTGCTCTTCGACATTTACCATGTGGAAATCATGAATGGGGACGTGATCAGGCGCATTCGGGAATACAAGGATTACATCGGGCACTACCACACCGCGGGGAACCCGGGGAGGGGAGAGATAGACGCCAGTCAGGAGATCAATTATCCGCCGATCATCAGGGAGATTATCAAGACCGGTTTCACGGACTATGTCGCGCAGGAGTTTATTCCGACATGGGAAGACCCCTTCAAGTCTCTCAAGCACGGGGTGGAGACCTGTATCGTCCAGTGACAGGCCTTGGTCACCCGCTGGTCAAAGTTGGTCAGCAATGGTCTCTGCAAGAGGGTTCAGCCAGTGCCTGGTCTCCTCGATTGTAAGAGGCTTCGAGACCGCAAAGTCTGCCTTGAAGACACGTCTCGCGAGGGTCTTGACGGCTCCGGGGTCGGCGAAGGAAATGTTGAGTTCATGACTGATCTGCAGGCTATGAGTGTCTAAATTTGTCGCTCCGACGGTAGCCCAACCGTCGCAGATGATGGCCTTCATATGGGTCATTCCCGGGTAGCGATACACTTTTGCTCCAGCCCGCAACAGGTCACCCGCAGCCTGATGGTTTGCGATTTCCATGATTTCCTCAAAGGGGAGTTTCGGGATGATGACTCTGACATCAACTCCGCGTCGACAGGCGGCCAGAAGGGCGTCAAGGATACGGTCGCTGGTAATATACTCGTTCTCGATCCAGACGCGGCTTTCGCTTGCCCTGATCGCTTCCAGGATGGCCTTGAGGGGTTCCCGTCGGCCTTCAAGGAGGTTGGTTCTCAGGATCCGGATTGGAAACGAGCCGGGAGGTGGTGATCCTGCTCTTGCAGCCGGGGGAGGCGGTCGGAAAAAAAGAGAGAGGTCTCCGAGGGGGTGGGCGCCATGCCACTTCTTGGAGAATTCGACCTGAAGGGTATCAACGATCGGCCCCTTCAGGCGGACCATCAAGTCATGCCATTCCGAGTAGTATTCCCGCCCGATGTTGATTCCTCCCAGCATGGCGGTTTTGCCATCAAAAACGAGCAACTTGCAATGGTCTATCACGGCCCAGGGATCGAGGATCCGGCGGAGTTGCAGCTCCGATTCATGTCGAAGATAGGCGGCAATGTCGGGTGGGGCCCGGAAGCCCGGTGGAGCAGGGGTGATTGGTTTCAGGCTGGCTGAAATTGTCGATCCAATGTCATCAAGGAGGATTCGAGTAGGAACAGCCTTGGCTCGTTTTCTCACCATGTCAGCATAAGCGACACTGACATCGTCGTTGTCCCAGATGTAGAGCTGGAGATCGACAGACTCTCGGGCAAGAAAAAGCTCTTGCTCCAGCGCGGAAAAAAATTCTTTGCCACCGACAAGAAGTTCGATGGTGCCGAGCTCGGGAGCAGGAAGCCCGATCCGGGTCAGCCCGGCTGAGAATTCCTTGCTCCCCGGAAGGCCCTCCACACGGGGGCCGGTCTCCAGCGGGAATGGGATGTTCCCCCGGATCAGCTCTCCGGTCCGCTCTACCAGCATGGCGAGCCCCATCTTCGTGGAGGTGATTGGACTGCGAACCTTCGCCAGGATCGCTCCCCGGCTTGCCATGGCGCCGATCTGGACGGTGCTGACCAGTGGCCCGTTCACCTGAGTGTTGATCCTGTTCGTGCACGAGGAGAGGGAGAGGATGGCGATGAACGCAAGCAGCACCAGACGCGGGGTTGGAAACGGGGCCTTCATTACTTCAATTTCACTGCGTCGCATACGGGGCGCCTGGGACGGTGGGAGAACCACGAGATCCAAACAGGAGGAAGAGTTTACTGTCCAGTCAGAACAGGAGGCCCTCCGCAGAGGGCTGCACGTGCGTTCTCTCAGCCATTGACGGCGCTTTCCGGGAGCCTATTCCGACGACAAATCAGCAATGCGAGGACGGTAAGGGCTTGGAGAAGAGGAAAAAGAAAAAGGCCGGGCATGTCCGGCGCCAGGAGTGAATGCGGCGTTCTCTCAAACGGCCACGACTGCATGAAGGTGAATGCCAGTCCGAGGAGGCAGAGGGTGATGAGCGCGATGTGAACTCTCGGTGGGATGGAGGACCGGACTTTCCGGGGATGCGCACAAAGCAGGAACCCGAGGGGCAGATACACGAGCAGCAGGCGGCTAAAATCGATTCCAAGGAGAAGAACCGTTGCGAGGTGAAAGAGGGGAATCAGGAGAAAAATCCAGATTCGGAAGGACCGAAGAAGGGCAAGTGGGACGCAGAGTTCAAACCACACGGTAAGCTGGTCAAACACCTCCCATGACCATCCGGGAAGCTCCTGCAGAGACCATGCCAGAAGCGGAGCGGTTTTTCCATATCCATGGAAGTAGGTGAGAGCCCACGAGAGAGAGGCCTGGGTATCCAGGCTGAGCCACGTGATCTTTGCTATTCCTGAAGAAGCGAAGTAGACGGTGAGGCAGAAGAGCAGGCTCCTTTCGGGCCAGGAACCGCGAAGGGTCATGAGGAAAGGACAAAGAAGGATGACGAGGTCGTGGTCGATTTTTCCGGTCGAGTAGACGAGGCCGCTCGTCATCATGAGGGAGAGAGACAGCAGGCCCCCCACCAGCCATTTGCCAAACCCTGCGGCCCAGAGGGCGAGCAGAGCACAGGTCGTACATTCAATGACCACGATGACCCATGGAGAGGGAAAGCTTTCGAGGAGGGCCACTGGCCCGAGTGGGGGATGGAAGTGAGATGCGTCCAGGCTTGTGATCGAGCGCGCTGACGTAAGAGGGAAAAGAAGAACGATCAGTCCGAGGTAAGTGCAACGACTCAGGAGAAGCGCGTCATTACGATGCAGCGAAGGCATATCAATCATCGATAATATCTTCCTCTCCTATCAGTTCGGGAGGAGAGTCGAGTGGCGCGTTAACCTTGTAGGTGGACCACTCAACACCGGAAAAATCCCGGGGATTCCCGGGTCTCGGGTTGCGGGTCCGGACGGAGTGTCCGATCAGGAACTGAAGGAAGGCTGATTCCTGAAGCGCCGGGCCAAGCAGGGAACTATCCCGCTGGACGGGAGCTGCGAGGGTCTCATGGCGGAGTAGTCGGTCATGGGCCGGGAGGCGGGGCGTGTCTTCTGTTTCCCGGTAAAAGGGAACATGAATGATTCTCCCTCGTTGCAGGTGCCCTGCAAACATCGGACCCTGGAGGGAAGGATAAGGTTCGCCGATGCCGAAGGTAAGGATGCAGTGAGCAGCAGCGAGCGCGTAGGACGCCAGCACGATAAGGCGCCTGCGGGTAGGGGGGCTTGCTGGCACGCTGCAGTGAACCGTGCCTCTGCCTGCTCCGTCAACGCAATCCGGCAGGTCCTCGTGGATCTTGCAGGAGGGCTCCTTTCAGTCCTCTTTCGAGGGATTTGGTTTCTCAAGTCCCAACAGGATTCTCGCCTCGTCCAAGGGGCGGGACTCTGACCACTTTCGAGCCTGTTGACGCATTATATTTATTGCTTTCCGGTGGGCATTCCTTTTCTCGTCGCTGTCACCGTCGAAGGGGGCCTCCGGCCAGTCCCACTCGTCGGTTCGGAATGAGGGGATGGGAATAATGCGTTCATGGTGCCCGCTGTTAACAGCGTTTCCGAGGGGGTTTCTAGCCCAGGCGTAGCGAACTGCCACGGGTTCAGGAACGAGTGGGCTCCAGACCTTGAGTTTACGTTCATCTTTCTGCTCACGGCCGCGATCGTCCTTTCCCTTGATGACGAATTCGGCTCGGGCAGGAACGAAGTGGCGATCCTTTCCTGCGACGGCGAATCCATCAAAGGGGCGTCCATCGTGAACCCGGACCATGCCATTAAAGGTGAGGATGACATGGTCGTTGCGGACCTCGGTGTGCTCGAGAACTGTGGGATTCCACCTGAGCTGAGTTTGCCCGTATTGCGTTGCGAGGGCCCAGCGAGCCAGCCTCTCACCATGCAGGACTTTCTTGTGGGGGTGATAAAAGGGAACCTGCTGATCATAGGCAGGCATGAAACAAACGCCATCCAGATCCCGAGCGGCCTTGGACTGGCCCTCCCGGATGAAGGGTGCCGCATCCACCATCCGTATCTCATAGTTGTCCCTGGTCTGTGGTTGCCCCCCCGGGGTCAGGCCAATGATTCCAAACGGCATCTCATTATCCCGGAATGCCTCCCTCCAGTTCTGGATCATGGCCTGTATGACGGAGGCGTAGAGGCGCGGACGAGCATTTCCGAGAGCATTATTGTATCCCTGGTTGAAGATCGCGCCCTTGATGTTGGCGCTGCTGAATGATGCCAGCATGCCGTTGAAGGATGCTCCGGGGTTGTTGCGGTCGGAGGCTGGATCCTGGTCTGGCTCGGTAGGCTTTGGGTTCGGGGTTTCCCCCCTCTCTTTTCTTCGCTCACTATCCTTTTCCCACCTCTGGATGCGGTCCTTCAGGCTGGCGGCGGCATCATAGGATGCGATCTTCCGGTCCCAGTCCTGAAGAAGTCCCCTCGCCTCCGGGATTTCCTTTAATGTTTCTCGAGAGGTCCAGGCTTCGATGGTGGTTCCTCCCCATGAATTGTCGATCAGCCCGATTGGAACACCTGATACCAGGTGGAGTCGTTTCCCGAAGATGTAACCGATGGCACTGAAGCGTTCGACAGACTTGGGCGTGCACTGGGACCAGCTTCCCTTCTTCTCATGGCGCCGGGTCCACGAGTTAAACTCGTTGAGACGTTCCATATCCGTGAAAGCAGTGGGGCTGGCCTGCTGGGGGATGGTCATGAGGCGGATCATGGGATGGTTCGCTGAAGACACCTCCATATCTCCGTGATAGACGTAACTGATATCATCCTCCATGTTACTCTGTCCTCCGCAGATCCAGACATCGCCGACAACGATGTTGTCGTAGGTAATCGTGGTATCGCCGCTCTGGACGGTCATGGCTTTTCCCTGGCTACTTGCAGGCAGCGCTTCGAGTTCCATCAGCCAGTTGCCCTGAGCGTCCGCCTTGACGGTCAGATCGCGGATGGAAAGCCTTACTCTGACATTTTCTCCCGGATGAGATTTGCCCCAGATACGGATGGGTTTATCCCTTTGAATCACCATGTGGTCACCGAAGAAGTGGGCCACCGTGAGTTTGTCCGACGCCAAGCAAGGCAGGGTCAGGGAAATGAGGGATAGGAGGCAGGGAGTCAGAGGTCTCATACGCCGGGTATCTCATTTCCGGGAAGAAAGCGCAATGGTCTCTGGCTTGCGCTGTCCCTGATTGCTATTTCTCCACATGTTTCCCACAATGGGAAGGTCGCGCTTGGAATGAACCGCCCGGAAGATTAAGACCGTGTGGTGCGAAAACCCAGTGCAAAAGCCCATATGCCGGGAGGTGAATTTCATGTTTCCACGGTGAGCAGGAAGGCATGGGTGATAGGTCTTTGCGCGCTTTTCCTCATTCAGGCTCAGGCTGAGGATGAACAAGGCCTTATCCTGCGATTTACGAATGAGGCAGGAAAAAGCGATATTAGGAAATCGCGGACGGTCGCATTGCATGTTCCTCAGGGGCAAAGTCCTTCGCCATTTCTTGCTGATACGGCTTTCAGAGCGCGGTGGGAGGGTAAGATGCTGCTCGAGAAGCGGAGCCGACTTGTGTTTCATCTCGAGGGAACAGGAGAGGCAAGACTGCTGATCGATGGAGAGCTCATGGTGCCGGCAATTGGAATGCCCAGTGAGTCGGAGCGCTTGAGAAGCGGAGCGCATGATATCGTGGTTGAGTATACGCCTCCCGCCGGGGCTGATGCGACCTTGAGGCTGCAATGGGAGGGGCGGGATTTTTCGAGAGAACCAATAGACCCGAAGGTGTTTCGCCATGATGCGGGTGATTCAGCTCTTGAGGCCTCCATGAGCCTGCGCCGGGGGCGTTCCCACCTGGCTCAGAAGCGCTGTGGTGCATGTCATGATACCGCGACCATGGAGATGATGCCGGAGTTGCTGCTCGAGGGGCCATCGCTTGATGGAATCGGGAACCGGCTACGACAGAGTTGGCTTGCTCAGTGGATTCTCGACCCGCGTAAAACCCGTCCCCAATCTCACATGCCAGCGGTCTTTCTGGGCAGTGATGCCGAGGAGAGGGCTGCTCATGTTGCGGCCTATCTTGTCGAGGGAGCTCAGGAGGGCAATGCGGACCTCAGATCAGATGTTGGCAGGGCCAAGGAGGGAGGAGCCATCTTCCGGCAGCAGAATTGCATCTCGTGCCATACGCTGGAGGAAAGTGGAGAAGGAGAGCGTATCGGGTTGGGTGGTGTCGGTATGAAGTTTCAGCCGAAAGCGCTGGTAGAGTTTCTTCAGGATCCCACAAAATTTCACGAGGGAACACGCATGCCCTCTTTTGGGTTTACAGAAGAAGAAGCTCTGGCGGTGGCCTCATTTCTCTACTCCCTGGGGGATGTGGCCGAGCTTCCACTCGTCAAGGGCGAGGCCTCCAAGGGACAGGCCCTGGCGCGGGCCGCGGGTTGTTTCAGTTGTCATGAACGAGAGGGCGAAAAGAAGGAGAAACTCAGTGAAATCGGCCTTTTTGATCTCACTTCCCCAACCTGCGCCAAGGTTGAATACGATCTTCCGGGGGAGGTGTCGGTGGATATTGGGGCGTTTCTAACGTCGGATTTCGGGCAGGACTCGCTCGCGCAATTCATTCCTGCTGAATATGCCGAGCGGCAGTATCACGAGTTACGCTGCAATGCCTGTCATACACGGGACGGGGAAGATTCCCTGCGGGGAAACTTTCTGGACGAGGTAGCCCGTCTTGGTGTCTCCGATGAAACGGTGAACGAGGAGAAACCTGCAGGACTTTCCGGTCCCCCTCCGCTGGACCATCTGGGCTTCAAGTTGGAGCTCGACTGGCGGACGAGACTCTTCGCGGGCAAGATTCAGCCTAAAATACGCAGATGGCTGCCGGACCGTATGCCTGCCTTTCATGGCCGGGCCCGTGATCTCGCGGTGGGGTTCAGCCACGCGGCGGGCCGTTCCGGTTTCGGGAGAAGTTCCGAGGCCCTCGATTCTTCCAAAATAAAGGTTGGAAAGGCCATGGCGGGGATTGAGGCGGGATTGAGCTGCGGCACTTGCCATGGGATCGGCGATAAGGCGGCAATCGCAGTTTTTGAAGGAGAGGGGCCAAATCTCCGGGCTTCCGGAGAGCGGCTCACGGCCGACTATTTTCACCTTTGGATGAATGACCCGCCCCGGGTGTGGCCCGGCACGATTATGCCGAAGTATGCGCTGGACGGGAAAACTCCTCTCACTCAGTACTACGACGGTGATTCCCAGAAGCAGTTCGAAGCCATCCTTCACTACCTGCGATCACTTTCACCAGAAGCAAAACCATGAAGAGAAGAATTCTCACTCACATCGCATTGTTCCTTTCCGTGCTCCCTCTGACTGCAGCTCCTGGTCTGATTGGAGAATATTTCAAGCTGTCTCTTATACACATCTGACGCTGCCGACGAATAGAGAGGTGTAGATCTCGGTGGTCGCCGTATCAT
>CAXEFH010000141.1:0-8542 GCA_963989605.1 uncultured Roseibacillus sp.
AGCTAGGGTTCCCTTGGCGCACAATACTTCAGGGCCTGTGCGGCATCAGAAACAAGATGGCGATTCCTTCCCTCCAACGTGCCCGGGCCATGGCAAAGACTGTCGCCTCCTCTCTCGGACTTCGCCAGCGCGAGGTTGGGATCTGCTCGACCGGGGTCATCGGGCTCCCGCTGCCAATGGAAAGGATGCACGACGGGTTGGGCAATCTGCCTGCACAGCTCACCCGGGATGGTGGACGGGAGGTCGCGGAGGCAATCATGACGAGTGATACCACCGTCAAGGAAATCTCCATCACGACCACCGTCGGAGGACGAAAGATCCGTATCGGCGCCTGTGCCAAGGGCGCCGGAATGATCTGCCCCAGCATGGCAACGATGCTTTGTTTCGTGACGACTGACGCCTCTATCACTAAAGCGTGCCTGCAGAAATCACTCCTTGAGGCGGTGGAGGGATCCTTCAATCGTATCTGTATCGATGGAGACATGAGCACCAACGATACCGTTCTCATCCTTGCGAACGGGCAGGCCGGAGGCAAACCAATCACTAGACGAAGCAAGGCCTGCAAGGAATTCAGCGAGGCTCTTCAGCACGTCCTGCTGGAGTTGGCTCAATCGTGTGTTCGCGACGGAGAACGAGTGAGCAAGTTCGTCACCCTCCAGGTCCGGGGAGCATCCCTTTACCTTGACGCGAAGAAAGTGGCCGAGGCCATTGCGAAATCAGCTCTCGTGAAATCCTCATGGAATGGCGGGGACCCCAACTGGGGACGGATTATCCATGCCGTTGGTTACTCCCGGGCAAGGATCCGGGAGGAGCTCATCGATATCTCCTACAACGGCAAGCCTGCCTGTGAAGGGGGCCTGATGGCCAAAACTCCACTGAAGACTCTGCGGGACATCGCGTCCCGGGACAACTTCACGATTACCGTCGACCTGCATCTGGGGAAAGCCGAATACACAATCTACACCAGTGATCTTTCCCCGGAGTATATCGACTTCAATCGGAGCGAATACTCCTACTGGAAAAACGCTGGAGTTGATTAGAGGCCGGCAGCAGGACGGATCTCACAGCGGTCCCCTTCCCAGCTGACCCGCAGTTTCATGCCATAACAGTCACTGAGAGCGTTCTCGGTGAGAACCTCCCGCTTGTTCCCGTCGGCAAGGATCCCTCCCTTCCGCATGAGGACCACTCGATCAATCTCCGGCGCAATTTCACCAACATCGTGAGTCACAAGGAGAACTCCCGTTCCCTCCCGCATGAGCCCCCTTACCGCCATCATGAAAGCCCAGGATCCCGGCAGGTCGAGTGAGGTTGTGGGTTCATCCAGAATCAGCATCTCTGGCTCATGAACAAGGGACCTCGCGAGAAGGAAGCGCCGACGCTCCCCCGATGACAGGTCTCCATAGTCCCGCCAGATCAGCGACTCGACCCCAGCCTGCTTCATGGCCCTCCAGGCCTTACGCCTTTCCGCAGCGGTATAGGTCTGGCTTTCCGTCATGCCGTAGACCCCATGCAGACCAGTCAGAACAATATCGCTGGCCAATTCGTCATCATCGAAGAGACCCAGTTGTTCTACCGTGACCAGCCCCATTCTCTCTCTGAGATCATAGAGCGACCATTGGTCCTCCCCAAAGATCCTACAACAGCCCTCATCGGCGACCGGATGAATGTCTCCTGAGATCAGAGATAACAGAGTACTTTTCCCGGCACCATTCGGCCCCAGAACTGCTACCCGCTCCTGCGATTCGATCTGGAGGGAGAGCCCATCAAACACCTTCCTATCGCCCCGCCATACCGTGACGTCCTTAAGATCAAGCAGGGGCATGTCCATCTTTGCTACCTTCTCTTTCTGTAAAAAGACCGACTCGCCAGCCCTCAACTTACGGAGGTCATCCGCAACAAGGCGTCTCAGGAACTCAGCTGGAACTACCTCGTTTCATACCGGGGTACTTCGCCAATCTTACACCCACCGGAGCATTCTCCGAGCCAGGGAGCATGCCATCCGCAGGCTCTCGCTGGGCGATCCCCTGAAGCAATCTCCCAAGCACATCAGCACCGGCGACAATCCGCCGGTATCCCTCGGCCCAGAGAAGTATCACATCACGATCCACAATCCGATCCTGGCTATGCTCAGCCTCAACAACCATTTTATCGAGGACGCTCTCCAGAGGCAGTCCGGGGTCATCGACCACTACGGGTCGGTGACAGAATGAAGAAATATCAGCCGCGCTGTTGCCTCCAAGGACTTCGCGAAGATATCTGTTCGTATCCAGAACAAGCTGGGGCCTGCTCTCTTCGTCGGTAATAATCGCCCACTTGTACTGGATTCCTTTCAGAGTCTCGACGAAATCATCCCATCCAGGTTCTGCATGTCCTGGAACACTGGGGCCCTCCACCCCGCTCGGAAAGGAAAGAACCGATTCCGGTGCAATCTCCATGCCCTCGGTCGCCATCTTACGGTCATCAAGGCTGAGGAAATTCAGGGCTCCTCGTCCCTCAACCGCCCCGATATCGCTCTCCTCGTCATGGATATGCCTCTGGAGAAAGATCTCCATGTTCCGCTCCCGGAGAAACGAGGGACCCTCCGGACCAATCCACCCATCAAGAATCATCGCGGAAGGCTTTGCCACCGGGAACAGGAGGACCTGGTAAAAGCGCACCAGCGGTGCGAGCAAGGCTCCCATCTTCATGGCGTGTCTTGAGAAGTACGCCTGCGGCACGATTTCACCGATGAATGTGATGCCAATGGTGCTCACAAGGAATGCTCCCACTCCGGTTAAGACCGACTCACTTAAGAGGGCGAGGAGGACATTCACGCTCACGTTTCCCCATAGGATGGTGCACAGCAGAAAATTGGAGTCCTTTCTTAATCCCAAAATGCGAAGGGCTTCCTTATTTCCGCTCTCAGCTTCCGCCTCAAGGCGCAGCCATCCCACCGTAAAAAAGGCAAGATTCAGCCCGGAGAACATGGCCGAGTGCGAGAGGCACAGGAGAATCGCCACCCAGACAAGGGATTCTGATGGAAGGCTAGCCAGCACGGGATTCGGGCACACGGACACTCGGTTATCAAGCCACGACGCTCTCGGAGATACGATGGAATTCACGCGCCGCAAAACCCAGCACTAATTCCTCGAGCTCTGGGCTTTTCAGACGTGAGATGCACTCCACGCTGAATCCCTGGGCCACTAACTGCCGAGCGACATGAGGCTTCACCCCCCGGGCCCTCAGGTAGAAAATCTCATTTTCATCAATCATTGCGGAGGTGCTTCCGTGGGAGCATTTTACCTGATCCGCATTGATCTCAAGTCCGGGCATGGAATTAGCCTCTACCGAGTCGCTCATCAGGAGATTTCTGCAGGTCTGGTAGGCATCTGTCTGGTGGGCACCCTCATCCACAAGAATCAACCCGGAGAAGATCGTCCGGCTCTCATCGTAGAGTGTATTCTTATAAAGCAGGTCGGAATAGCTTCGCGCACTGGCGTGGTGCTGAAATGTTCGCTGGTCATATTCCTGACCGTCGCGAGCAATACTGACCGAGAGCATGTCGGAGTGGGAGTTTTCTCCCAAAAGACGACTCAGGCATTCCTGACGCACCCAGGTCGCCCCTGCGTTCATGATGAAGGACTTGGCCGTTGCGTCGCGAGAGACGGAACTATCGCTCAACTGAATCATCCGAGAATCATCTCCAAGGTCCTGCAGGGTGAGATACGTCAACTGGGACCCCGGACCAGCAACCAACTCATTCACCGGGATGGTCCATACGTCCTTCGCGCTGGCGTCTGACTGGAAGTAGTCCACCACGGAAACGCGGGCGTTTTTCCCGGTCACAACAAGCGTATGCGGGAAAGCCACAACTTGATCCCCGGTGATCCAATGTGAAATTTCAATTGGGTCTTGCACCTCGACCCCATCAGGAACGTAGATAAATATTCCTGAAGAAACATGCGCTTGATGGAGAGCCGCAAACTTCGCCGATCCCAGCCGGAACTCCGCCTTCATGAAGTAGCGCTGGAGAATTTCAGAATGCTCCTTGAGTGCTTCTTCTAACGGAAGACAAATGACACCCTCCGGAAGGTTACACTCCCGCTCCATCACCCGGTCATTCACAAAGGCGAACCGCGCTGCACGTTTTTCAAGTCCCTTTGCCCCTTCGGGCTTTCTATTGCTCCCGGGGTGCGGGAGCTTGACTCCCTTGAAATTGAGATGCCCCGTCCTGGCGAACCGCCATTCTTCATCCCTCCGGGACGGCATGGCCAGCGATTGAAAGCAGTCCCATCCTGCGCGGCGGGAGTCATTAAACCAGTCAGGAGCCCCGTCAAGCTGACGCGGCTCCTCATCCAGAATCCCGATCCCTTCTACAGTTGTTTCCATTGATTTCGATCAGCTGCCTGACTCATCCGGCTCACATCCCCTAACCCACACTTCCTTCCATCTCCAATTCAATGAGTCGCTTGAGTTCAACCGAATACTCCATCGGAAATTCCCTCACGAGATCGTTCACAAAACCATTTACGGCCAGGCTCATCGCAGCTCCCTCACTCAATCCCCGCTGCTGCAGGTAGAAGAGCATCTCCTCGGACACCTGAGAAACGCTGGCCTCATGCTGGGTAGCGTGCTGGTTTCCCCTGACTGTAATGGCCGGATAGGTATCCGTCTGGCTGTTCGCGTTAATCAGGAGAGCATCGCACTCGGTATTATTCCTGCACCCCTTGAGATGCTTGGGAATATGAACCTGCCCCCGGTAGGTTGAGCGCCCTTCGCCCACCGAGATCGATTTTGACACCACATTGGAAGTGGTTTCATCTGCCGCATGGATCATCTTGGCCCCGGTATCCTGATGCTGCCCGGAGTTGGCGAGGGCGATCGAGATCACCTCTCCACGGGCCTTCCTGCCCTTCATGACTACTCCCGGATATTTCATGGTCAGCCGGCTACCAATGTTACAATCAATCCAGCGTACTTCCGCATTTTCATGTGCAATGCCACGCTTGGTCACAAGGTTGAAGACATTATCACTCCAGTTCTGGACCGTGATATATTGAAGCTTTGCATCTTTCATTGCAACAAGCTCCACCACCGCCGAATGCAGGGTTGAGGTCTCGAATTTCGGTGCGGTGCAGCCCTCCAGATAGGTCAGCTCAGAGCCTTCGTCACAGATGATGAGAGTCCGCTCGAATTGACCAAAGTTCTCCGAGTTGATGCGGAAGTAGGCCTGCAGGGGGTGTTTGACCTTCAAACCCTTGGGCACGTAAATGAAAGACCCCCCCGAAAAGACTGCGCTGTTGAGTGCGGAGAACTTGTTATCTCCGGCTGGGATGACTTTTCCAAACCATGGACGGAAGATCTCCTCGTATTCCTTGAGGCCCTCAGTCGAGTTCACAAAAATGACTCCATCCTTCTCGAGCTCCTCCTTGACATTGGAGTAGGCTGCCTCGGAATCATACTGGGCTTCCACCCCGGCAAGAAAGGCCCTCTCCTGCTCAGGGATTCCGAGACGCTCAAAGGTTTCCTTGATGTCGTCCGGCACCTCATCCCAGCTGCGGGTAGGCTTTGTTCCATCGGAGAGGTAATAGCGGATAATATCAAAATCGATATTGTTCAGGTCGTCAGTTGCCCAGTGCGTTGGCATCGGCTTCGCCTCAAAGGTTCTGAGCGCCCGGTGGCGAAGCTCCCGCACCCAGTCGGCGTCGTCCTTGACGTCGCAGATGTAGTCGACCGTTGCGGGGCTCAGACCCCGCCCTGCATCAAATTTATGAGACTCTGGGTAAGAGAAATTTCCCTTGCTCTGGTCGACCTCGATCGCCGCCTGCGTTCCTGCATCCAACACTGATTCGCTCATAATTTCCTTGAGGTTAATTTGTGACTCAGCCTGCGACTTCAAGTTCCTCCTCCTTGAGGAGATCATAGCCCTTCTTCTCCAGCTCCCGCGCCAGCTCCTTGGTGCCGCTTCTCACGATCTGCCCATCGGCCAGGATATGCACATGATCGGGCTCGATGTAGTCGAGAAGGCGCTGGTAATGGGTAATCACCAGAAATCCACGATCGGGGGACCGCATTGAGTTTACTCCGTCCGCGACCACTTTCAGGGCATCAATATCAAGTCCGGAATCAGTTTCATCCATGAGGCAGTAGGCGGGTTCCAGCATCATCATCTGGAGGACTTCATTGCGTTTCTTTTCCCCACCGGAGAATCCCTCGTTGACGGAGCGCGAGGTGAACTGCCGGTCGATTCCGAGCTGGTCCATCTTCTCATAGAGTTGCTTGTAGTAGCTTACCGCGTCCAGCTCTTCCCCTTTCGGGAGCCGAGCCTGCAATGCTGCCCGGATAAAGTTGGCCATCGTGACTCCGGGAACTACTGCCGGATATTGGAAGGCAAGGAAAAGGCCGGCCCGACTTCTCTCGTCTATCTCCATTTCGAGGAGGTCTTCTCCGTTCATCGTGACTGAGCCCTCGGTCACCTCATAGTCCTCATGACCAGCAACCACCTTGGAGAGGGTAGATTTGCCGGACCCATTTGGGCCCATGATGGCATGCACCTCCCCAGCAGGGATCTCAAGGCTAAGGCCCTTGAGAATAGGATTACCATCGATGGCAGCGTGGAGATTTGTGATGCTAAGGCTCATCGTGAAAAGGGGTTACTTGGAAAGGAGCAGGCTCAGGATCTGGCGGGCAGGTCACCGCTGATAGTTAGTTCGAGTTCACTCACTTCGGTTCCCTCAGGAAGCTCAAGGAGATCGGTAATCTGGCACCCCTCCTTGAACGCTATGTCGTGAATGACACCTGTCCCGATGTCCCGGAAATGAACGTGAGGGGTGCAATTCACACAGAAGCGCGACGGTTCTCTGTCGAAGTTAACCTGATTGATCAGGCCATTTTCTGCCATTGCGTCGAGGCAGTTGTAGACAGTCGCCAGCGAGATCGTGGGCATGCATCGCTGCACCCGTCGGAACACATCGTTCGCGGTGGGGTGGTCCCGGTTTGCCAACAAAGTGCGGTAGACCTCTCGGCGCTGCTTCGTCATCCGGAGACCTCGCAACACCGGTGGAATTTCTGCCGACCCGGTATTCTGTTCAGCTTTTCTCCTCAACGCTGGGAACCTACGGCAGGCGGCACCGTTCGCAAGATTTAATTAGAATAATTCTAAAAACGAGGGAGGCTGCGCCGGGGAGTATTTCAGCCATGCGCTCCCTCGTTTCTAACCCAAATTGCAACCCTTTGAACCACGCTCCTCCTTTCGACCCTGCGCACGGTTGCTCCGAACTCGAATTCTTCTTCGGGTGTAACCGGCTCCATTCCAGAGTCCCCTTGGAAGGCGCACCTGAGCGACCTTTTCTCTCAGTGCCCCCCCCAGAACAGAGTGGCACACAGCAGGGTCAGGACTCCGTAGACCAGGCCGCCCATGGCAAGCCCCATCCAACGTTTGTGGCTCGCGGTTGCCCAACTCGCAAGATCTCGGAAGGTGTAAGGCATTCCAACCCAGAAGAGACCCGCGGTGAGGAGAAGATAAGAGAACACAGGGACCAGTAATCGGGTGGCCGGGTCCCTGTTGAACGCAGCCTCGAGCAGAGGCCCGCTCGCCATCAGGGCCACGACTCCCAGTGCCCGGACGAAAAGAAACTCCTTCACGTAAATCACCATGCCAAGAAATGCGACTGGAACGATGACCCGCAGCCACGGCTTCACCGCATTGAACTCCCCGATGTCCATTGTTAAGGAGGACAACAGTCCCCGGTTCTCGGGAGCAATCAGGAGCCAGAACCAAAACATTCCAACCGCAAGCGTATAGATCCCTGCAACGCGGTGACGGGGAAGCCTGTTCAGCCACTTCTTACATGGCTCGGCCTTCCACATCATCAGCGAGTGGACGACCAGCAGGTATGCGCCCATCGCGTAGCCCGCGACGTCGAGTGGAATACTTTCGTAAGGATGAGGTCCCATGGTCCTGACCGCTAGCTATGCCAGCACCGGGAGCAGGTAAAGGGCAAAGGGCGCATTTTCACGGCCAGGCTCATTCTTCCGAAGTCACCCGCTCAACCCGAGATCCCGGCTGCCACGGGCTGGAGCTCGGGTAGTAGGTTGCCAAAGAGCGTGAAACCGGTGGAGTCCTCGATCTCGACCTTGAGTATCTCACCCGTCAGCTGTTCTTCGTCACCGTCAACGATCACGATCTTGTTCTGTGTGGTTCGTCCGCTCAACCGCTCCTTGTTTGATTTACTGGGCCCGGTGCAAAGAATTTCCTGACGCGTCCCTATGAGGGCCGCATTCTTTTTGATCGCGATCTCGCCCTGGATCCTGAGTAATTCCTGATTTCTCTCCTCCTTCACCTTCTCCGGAAGCTGTCCCTCCATCTCGGCAGCCGGGGTATCCTTCCTTTTCGAGTAGCGGAAAATAAAACTGTTATCGAACTGCAGCCGTTTGACGCAATCAACCGTATCCTGAAAGTCGTCGTCGGTTTCGGTTGGAAACCCTACGATCTGTCTCTTATACACATCTGACGCTGCCGACGAATAGAGAGGTGTAGATCTCGGTGGTCGCCGTATCATTA
>CAXEFH010000142.1:0-8502 GCA_963989605.1 uncultured Roseibacillus sp.
CAAAAGCCATTGTGCCATGGCCTTTGCATGCTCCACGATATCCCCGGATGCAAGGGAAAGTTCAGGTTTTACGGACTATTAGCGCGACTTCCTAGGCAACCAGGTTCTTGGCAGAGGCTTCATCGGCCGATCAGCTTGCAGTAGTTAAAAGTCAGATGGTTAGACTCTGATTCACCCGGTCACGATCGACTCAAATAAGCTGTGCAGGGTATTCCGGGCGTCGATTAATTGTTCTGTCCCAACCGTCGTAGAGCGGTTAGGCAGTCTCATGTCTGAGTTTGATCACCTCCGCACAGCCATCCGCGACGTCCCCGACTTCCCCAAGTCTGGCATCGTCTTCAAGGACATCACCCCAATCCTCGGAGACAGTGCGCTCTTTCAGGACAGCATCGGATTGCTGGCTGAAACCGCAGGAGGCACCCCGGTCGACAAGGTCGTTGGGATCGATGCACGGGGATTCATTTTTGCGGCAGCTGTAGCAGACCGCCTCAATGCCGGCTTCGTGCCCATTCGAAAAAAGGGGAAGCTTCCCTCCAAAACCCGGGAAGCCGCATACGAACTCGAATACGGTAACGCCGTCGTAGAAATCCATGAGGATGCGATCAATGAAGGAGAACGCATCCTCTTGATCGACGACCTCCTTGCGACCGGAGGAACGGCGGCGGCAGCTCTCCAACTGCTCGACGGCATGGGAGCAAAGGTGATAAGCGTTTCGTTCCTCATCGAGCTCACGTTCCTCAAAGGTCGCGGAAAACTTGGAGAAAGATCAATCTCCTCGCTTATCCAATACTAGGGATGGAAGGCGCTCTGAAGAGCCTGCCAATCACTCCTCAACCTTAGTACTCCACCTGAATCTGCTGCAGATCAAACCCGGCACAGAATTCGGACCCGTCCCTGCGAACCACCCCGTGCTTTTAAGATTTTCCCGGTAGCGCCCGGTGAGAGGCCACGCTACGCTGCGGCATGCACCGGTCTTTGGTTATTTTGGCATGGCTGTCCTCAGCCGCTCTCACGGCCCTCGGACAAGGACTTGATCCTCATCTTGAAGACCAACGCAGAACCCAGCCTGAATCGGAGCAAAAACCCGCTGGCCCAGCCCTTGGGAATGAATCGGTGGAGCAAATCGCCAAGCTCTCCCGACGCTCCGCAGTAGTGATCCGCCACGGAGGACGGTCCGGCGGCGAAGGAGGCACTGGGAGTGGCTTTGTTATTTCAGAGAGCGGCCTTGTTGCAACCTGTGCGCACGTCATTGGAGAATCCAGGCCTCTCACTGTTCATTTCGACGACGGATCAGAACACAAGGTTACCAGCGTCCATGCTTGGGACGCAAAACTAGATCTCGCGATTCTGAAGATCGACCTTGGTGACAAATCAGTCAAACCCCTCCAGCTGGCCCCGGCCGAAAGCATCTCCCAAGGTGCCGAGATTGTTGCGATGGGCGCACCGCACGGCCTTGAATTCAGCGTTGTCAAAGGCGTCATTTCGGCCCTTCGCGACTTTGACGGACGGTCGCTGCTTCAAGTCGCGATACCTGTGGAACCGGGTAATAGCGGAGGACCTCTTCTCGATCTTGAAGGAAAGGTCCACGGCCTCCTGACCATGAAGTCAGCGGTAACCGACAACCTCGGTTTTGCCGTTCCTGTGGGAGCTCTGCACCGGCTACTGGCCAAGCCCAACACTATCCCAATGGAGAAGTGGCTCACGATAGGAAGTCTGGATCCCAACCGATGGAGAATCCTGATGGGTGCGAACTGGAAGCAGCGTGCGGGCAGGATCACCGTGAGCCGTCCGGGCAATGGTTTTGGGGGGCGCAGCCTCTGTCTCTCACGGCGTAAGGCTCCCGACCTCCCCTACGAGGTGTCCGTCGAAGCGAAACTCAACGACGAATCCGGGGCGGCAGGACTCGTTTTCGAGTCAGACGGAGAAAACCGGCATTATGGATTTTACCCAAGCAGCGGCAACCTGCGTCTCACCCGTTTCGATGGCCCCGATGTTTTCAGCTGGAATATTCTCGAGCAACTGCAGAGCGATGCATACCGAAGCGGGGACTGGAATCGCCTTCGTGTCCGCATCGAGGAAAAAACCCTGACCTGCTTCGTAAACGGAGAAAAAGTGATACAGGTTGATGACCACTCCCTCCGGGGCGGCCATGCCGGCCTCGCTAAGTTCCGTCAGACGGAGGTCACTTTCCGTAACTTTCGTATAGGGCTCGACCTGTCTGAAAAGAAGATCCCGGAGGAGCTCGCATCTGCCATTGAGAGACAGGTCAGCCGGCTGAAGAAAAATCCGGGGAACGAGAACACGATTCATCGACTCAGCAGAAATCCAGATCTTGCCCGCCCACTTCTCAGAAAGGAGGTCGAGGCACTTCGGGCCCGGGCGGATCTCCTCGAGGAGAAATCACGGGAAATACACCGAAGATCAATCGCTCACCAGATTGCCATTTCGCTGAAGGACGATGGAGACCGGGGGCTTTTTCGAGCAGCTCTCCTGATTGCTCAACTGGACAACCCTGAAATACATGTCGACGACTACCATGAGGAACTCGACAGAATGGCTGCCGAAATATCGGGCAGAATCTCACCCGAGACAGGAGTTAGCGAAAAGGTGCGGACGATTGCAGAATACCTGTTTACTAGTAACGGCTTTCACGGAAGCCGCAGTGACTACTATAACCGATCAAACAGCTATCTTAATGAGGTAATTGATGACCGTGAGGGCATCCCCATCACCCTTTCCATTCTCTTCATGGAACTCGCTCGGCTCGTCGGTGTGAAGATGCACGGCCTACCTCTTCCGGGCCACTTCGCGAGCTGTTATGAAGCTGACGGAACCCGTATCATTATTGATTCGTTCGATGGTGGAAAAGTCATGAGCGAGGAAGCTGCGGACGCGATTCTTTCGGATGCGGGAATGGCGATCGAGTCCTCCGAGATGAATCCCGCAACTCCCCGGGAGATCGTGATTCGCATGCTCAGAAATCTTCAGGGCATCGCTATCGAGGAGAAGGCATTCTCTGATGCACGGGACTACGTTGACATTATTGTCCGTCTCGATCCTGACTCTTCCCAAGACCGGCTCAATCGCGCCCTGCTCAGCCTGCAGATTGACCAGCCCGAGAGGGCCAAGCACGATTTGCAGTGGATTCTGGATACCGAGCCCGAGGGAATTCATCTTGGCCGTATTCGAGAACTCCTGGCACGCTTGGAATGACGTAGATCTTGGAGCCCTGATTGCCCTCCATCCCAACAACTCTCCTCATACCGGAACTTTCCATTTAACGCTCCTTGCGGCACAGTAATCCCGTGCTGCCCGATGAGCTTTCCGAAACCGTTCCCGAGCACCTAGGCCCGGATCAACTTGCGCAACTCCCCTCGGGCAAACGGCTTGGCATTTACAAGCATTACCTGAAGGATGAATACGCTCGTGTTCGCAGTGTTCATGAGCAAGGAGGAGGAGGATGTGAGGTGGCTGCGTTACGATCAGAGGTAATTGACACCCTCCTTCGCTCCCTCTTCCTCACTGCAACTGCTCAGGATTCCGATTCCTCCTCCCTCAGCCTGATGGCCAACGGAGGATACGGTCGGGGCCTCCTCAATCCGGCTTCCGACATCGACCTCCTTTTCCTCCTCCCAAAGGCCTCTCACCGGATCGACCAACATCAGAGAAGCATTGTTGAGAGCATTCTCTACCCCTTGTTTGATCTCGGCTTCAAGGTTGGTCATGCCTCTCGTTCCATAAGCGAGTGCATTACGGAAGCCAGGAAGGATCCGATTACCAGAACCACGCTCTTCGACCATCGCAGACTCTGTGGCAACCCCGGTCTTTCCAGCGATTTCAGTCACCAGTTCAGGCAGGACTGCATCGTCAAGGACCGCGTCCGTTTTTTCGAGGAACGCAAAAGCGACATCGAGTCCCGTTATAACAAGTTTTCCTCCACGGTTTTTCTGCAGGAGCCCAACTTAAAGGAAAGTCCCGGATGCATGCGGGATTTTCATAACCTGCTCTGGATCTCGGACGCCCTCTTCAATACCCGGGATCTTGATGAACTCCAGCTTCGCGGCACCTTAAGCATGAACGCCTGTAACGAACTCAAGGAGGGTTTTGATTTCCTTCATCGATTGCGTAATTGCCTTCATTACCAAACTGGTAAAGGAACCGACATTCTGACCCTCCGTCTTCAGGGAATCATTACGGAGAAGTTCCACTACCGTCATAAGACCAAACTCCGAAGAATCGAAGCCCTGATGAGGGATTACTATCTGCACGCACGGGATATTTACCAGCACACGGCGAGCGTCTTCGAAATCGCAGAGATCGAGACTCCCGTCCTCCGGCCTTTCAAGCTCCCTTTCCGGATTCCCTTCGTGGGCAGGTCAGCGAGCAGGACTTTTGACGGATTTGTCGTCGAGGAAGGCCGCCTCTCTGCAGCATCCGAAGATATTTTCAGCGAGGACCCCAACCGTCTCATGCGACTGTTTCTGCACTGCCAGAAACACCATCTCCGTCCCTCGCCTCCGCTACGGAAACTGATCAAAGCCAACTGGCACAGGATCGACAAGAGCTTCAATTACAGCACGGAAAACCGGAGAACCTTCCGGACAATCCTGGAGAAGAAGGGCCAAGTAGCGCGCACCCTTCGCATCATGCACCGGTGCGGGATTCTCGGGCGCTACCTTCCCGAGTTCGGCGCACTTGAGTGTCTCGTTCAGCACGAATTTTTCCATCGCTACACCGCAGATGAGCATACGCTCAGGTGCATCGATCAACTTGATGCTCTGCTTGAGTCGGACAATTCATCGGTGGGCCGATATCGCCAGATTCTGATTGATGTTGAGGACCCTTACGCACTCTATCTTGCCGTCCTTCTTCACGATAGCGGCAGAGCAGAAAATGTTCGCGAACATATCGACGGCTCACAAATTCTCGCGAACAAGGTTTGCAAACGACTTCATATCAGCCACGGGCGTCGCCAGCTGATCATGTTTCTTGTCGACCACCATTTGACCCTCTGGCGCTTTGCCACGAAGCGAAATATCGACGACCCTGAAGTCGTAGCAGAATTTGCTGGTCTCGTGAAAAACCGGAGGTTCCTGGACGCCCTGCTTCTCTTCACCTACGCGGATTCAAAGGGCACGAGTGAAGACGCATGGGGCTCCTGGAAGGAATCACTGATTACTCACCTTTACAGATCCGCACGTATCGTCCTTGAGCGAGGATACGGAACCTACGATACCGAGTTCCGCGAGAAGCTGAAGAAGCTGAAGAGCAAGATCAGCGACGAGCTGCACGAACGCTACGCGAGCATTGTCGAGCAACACTTCGAACAGATGCCCAAGCGCTATTTCCGGTATCGTGATGCACTGAGCGTCGGCACTCACATTCGTGCAATCTGGCAATATCACGACCGGAGAAAAAGGCGGCCAGACACTCCTTTCGAGGCTGCAGTCCAGTGGATCGAGTATTCCGATCAGGGCTATACTGAGTTGACCGTCGCTACTCAGGATCGAAATCTCCTCCTTGAAAAAATCTGCTGTGCCCTTGCAGCCCACGAGATCAACATTCTGTCTGCGGACATCTACACCCGACGGGATGGCGTTGCCCTGGATGTGTTCCGGGTTAACACCAGCGATCTAGAGGCCGTTCAGAACGCCTACCAGCAGGTCAGTGTTGTGGTGACCCTTTACGAACTGAATCAGGAGGAGCGGTATGACCCGGATATCTATCTCCGGGTAAAGAACAACTTTCTCCGCGACTCAAATGATGACGCCATACCATTCCCAGTCCGCGCCTATGTGGATAATGAGAGCGACTCCCGGTTTACCGTCATTGAAATTCAGGCCATCGATCGAATAGCTCTTCTCCACGATCTCTTGCACACGATTAACCAGCACGGCCTCGATACGATTCATGCACGAATCGCGACAGAAAAGGGCGCGGCACTAGACACCTTCTATGTTCAAACCAGCGACAACGGGGACAAACTAAGCGAGCCTGAAAGGATCACCGCTCTCAAGAAATCTCTTGAGGAAGTCATTCTGCCACAAGTAAAAATTTGAGGCTACCGCGAATTCCCCGGCACAGGCACTACCAGTCTCTCGCGCTCTGAGTTCATTACTGCTCCGGCCTCGACCCACTGGTTGTAGAGCTTCCAACCCTCGGCCATCAGGGCTTCACTTCGACGAAATCGGTCCTGACTCCCAAGGACGATACATATCAATCGGCGAGGCGTTAGTCTGGTCGCTCCATCTGGCAGCATCTCGACCAGCGGCTGTAGCTCGGAACTTGTCGCAAGACACTGCCCTGCAGCCGTCGTCATACCAGTCTTGATACCATTAACCTGCATTTGACCCAGAAGCCTGTTGGTGTTCTGAACTCGAAAGGCCCTTGTAATTTCCCCATGTCTGAAAGACAACGCACGACTCTTCTGCTTAACAAAAAAAGCAAAGCCCGGATTCCGCATGGCATAGATACACAGCCGGGCCATATCTGCCGCCGTCGAGTGGCCCTTACTCCTCTTCACGTACAGTCCATGGGGATTTGAGAACCTCGTCCTCCTCATTCCGAGTTCCTTGGCGAGCGTATTCATTTCTGCGACGAAGACCTTCACAGGATCTCCCCTGCCACCTCTCACCTGTTGCACAGAAAAACCTACATGATGCGCGATAGTCTGCGCCGCTGAATTATCAGAACCCATGAGCGCTGAATAAAGCGCATTCCTCAGTGATATCCGGTCACCCGGGAACAACCCCATTGGATTGGATCCCCCGAGACTGGCGACCGACGGTGGCACCACCATTTCTACACCAAGCTCAGTTCCGGTCACCCTCGCCCAATCGAGTGCAACAATGGCCGCGGCCACCTTGGTCAGGCTTGCTACCGGGCGCTTTTCGTTGAAGCCATCCGCGAGGAGTACTCTCCCTGAGTTCGCTTCAACGACGAAATAGGATTCTCTGGCTGGCACCGACAGAATACCCAGAGAAAGCAAAATGACTGCGACGAGGCCAGTCCGGAAAAAATTTGGCACGAGGAAAAACATTCGAAATCCACGGAAAACATAGACCCGCGCACGTTGAGACGACAACTCCGAATTCCCCTTGTCTCGTGGATCAAGGCATTTACCTTGCCGGAAGACTGGCTCGCGGATAGGGTCCGCCAACGGAAAAACCTTCGATGCGCACGCTTGCCCCTCGATACCCGAATGGCAGTCAAAACGGCTTAGCCTTGGCACCAGATGGGATCTCCGTATCGACCACTCAGCTTTTCAAGTGGCCACCAACCTCTCAGGCCAAAAGGCCTAACCATGCGGGAATGCAACAGCCAGCAACACGCCGAGCAAGCGGATTCCCGACTCTTTCGATTCTCAACAAGCAGCAATCGACTCTCCGAATGACAATAGAGTCCCCAGAATTGCAGATCGAGTTTGAGTCCCTCGAGAGTCCGCGACATACAATAGAGGCGCCTGTCGTGTTCCCGCGCGAACCCGAAACAAAAAAAGAACCATGTCCGATTCGTCCAACAATGCGCGGCGATCAGAATCCGGAGGAGGATCCGGAAATCGCAACCGCAACCGCAATCGTAACCGCAACCGCAATCGCAACCGCAGCCGCAACCCTGGCGGAGGTGGAGGTGCAAGCACGAGCCCGCAATCCGGAAGTCGTCGCTCTGGCGGCCGCCGGAGCCGCAAGGGACCAAAGCCCGTCCCCCTGACCTGGTGGCAAAAGATCCTCAAAGCCCTGGGGCTGCACAAGGAGACTGTCCGACCACCTCGAAAACGAGGCGGCAAATCTACCACGGAAAAGGAAAGGAAAGAACCCCGCAAGGCCCCCAAATCAGGGACACGTATCGCCAAGACCTCGAACTCTACCCGGACAGGCAGTCCCCCATCTCCAAAACCTGTCGAATCCAGCAGACTCTATCTTGGGAATCTGTCCTACGACGCAGCTGAGTATGAATTAGAAGAACTCTTCAAAGGCGTGGGTTCAGTGCGGAGTATTGAAATAGTTTACAATCGAAATACTCACAAATCCAAGGGCTACGGGTTTATCGAAATGGCAACGATTGACGAGGCGAAGAGGGCCGTCGAGGTTCTCCATGATCAACCTTTCATGGGTCGCAAAATGATTGTGAGCGGGGCCAAATCGAAGGGCGAAGCCGATTCAGACCTCGACTAGGCGTTCAACAGGGTAACTTCATCACGTAGGCCCGTGGTTCAAGAACGAATTGACTTAAGATCTCTACCTTCGGCGGGCAAAAGGACCGAACAACACCCCGAAAAATCTCCTCAGCCTCTTTACCTTTGTGGTCCTACCGCCTCTGGGAAGTCTTCCCACGCCCTCAGTCTTGCCCACGCGCTTAACGGAGAAATCGTTAATGGAGATGCTCTCCAACTCTATCGAGGTATCGAGACCATCACAGCCTCTCCCAGCAAGAAAGACCGCGACCTGATCCCTGTCTCTTATACACATCTGACGCTGCCGACGAATAGAGAGGTGTAGATCT
>CAXEFH010000143.1:0-8485 GCA_963989605.1 uncultured Roseibacillus sp.
TAATGATACGGCGACCACCGAGATCTACACCTCTCTATTCGTCGGCAGCGTCAGATGTGTATAAGAGACAGTTACATGACTCGTCTCTTCATCGTCGCCTTTCTTGGTAAAAGCAGAGGCCATGGTGCCGAGGAGGCCGGTGAAGTTCCCCCCGTCATGCTGTTGCCGTTGCTCGCCCTTGCTTGCATGTCGGTGATTGCCGGTTTCACACCCGTGGCGGAGAACCTGTCGCCAGCGTTTCATCATCCCTCTCACTCTGTCAGCCTGACCAATCCAATCTTCCTGATTTCCCTCGCTGCTCTTGCGATTGGAATCACGGGTGGAGTCCTTCTCTACCGGGGCCGGGACATCGACCCTCTCGCAGAAAATGCCCTCTTTAAGATTTTCCGCAACAAGTTCTATTTCGACGAGGCCTACCTTTTTCTCGTACGAGTATTCCAGAATACGGTCGCGGCAATAGTCCACTTACTCGATGATTTCGTGATCGGAACCCTCATCGTTGGAGGAGTCGCACGAAGCGCCTCGGGGATCGGAAATCTTTTCCGAAAGCTCCAGAACGGGAATCTTCAAGGCTATGCCTTTCTGTTCGGAGCCGGCATCATCCTGATTATTTATCTCACCGTATTCGCACGCTAGGAACCAATGACTGCCTGCCTTGTTCTCTTACCAATCCTAGGGGTTATTGCTATCCTGATGGGTCGGGACCCAAGGGCAACCGCGCGACTGGCTACTGCCCTCACGCTGATAGCTGGAGTCCTCTTCGCCCTTTTATGGTTCATGGGTATTCGGGATGGGTTGTCCATGGACCCTGTAGTATTCGCCATACCCGAAATCCGGCTTGGGCTGGGACTCTACGATGGCATGAGCGTCATTATGATGCTGCTTTCTGTCACGGTCGCTTTCGCCGCCTCGCACACGGGTTCATGCGAGGATCGCCACGCCCGTCTGTGGAACGTTTCTCTACTTCTCGTTACTGCCGGAGCCATTGGTGCATTTATTTCTACTGACCTCTTTTTCTTCTACGCGTTCCACGAACTGGCCCTGATTCCCACCTTCCTCATGATCGGGATCCTCGGTCGCGGGGAGCGCAAAATCATTGCCTGGAAGGCAACAATCTATCTCGCCTTCGGCTCGATCGTTCTTCTCGCCGGGTTGCTCTGGCTTGTTTCTGCAAGCGGAAGCTCCAGCCTGGCCTTCAATGATCTGCTAGAGTCATCGATTCCCGGTGAAGACCAGCGAGGAATTGCTCTCTTTCTCATCGTTGGTTTTGGCACCTTGGTGTCCCTCTTCCCATTCCATTCATGGGCCGCACCTGCATACGCCAGTGCGCCCGCCCCCATTGCGATGCTGCACGCGGGTGTATTGAAAAAGTTCGGGCTATATGGCCTCCTGAGGCTTCAACCTCTCGTTCCCGAGGGAATGAATCACTGGCTCAACCTGCTTATCGTGCTTCTCATCGGCAACATCCTCTGGGTAGGCCTTGTAACCATAAACCAAAGTCGGCTCGATTCCATGCTGGGCAACTCGAGCGTGATGCACATGGGCTACATTTTCCTCGCATTTGCCGCCTTGAGCGCCGCTGGGACGGAACTGGAGAACTCTGTTGCGATCCCGGCAGCGGTTCTCCTCATGTTTGCCCATGGAGTCACAATCGCGATGCTTTTTGGCCTTGCTGACCCGATCGAAAAGAAAACTGGAACACTGGAGCTTCGGGCCCTTGGAGGACTGGCCAGCCGCACCCCTCGCCTCGCATTTCTCTTCGGCCTCGCTGCCATGGCCTCCATCGGCTTGCCGGGCCTCGCCAACTTCGCGGGAGAGGTCATGGTCTTCATAGCCGGGTTCAAGGGTTGGCAGGCTGGCAGTAGAATGGGGCCCGTCCAAGTAGCCACCATCATCGCACTGTGGGGACTGGTTATCAGCGCAGTTTACATGTTACGGGCCTACCGCAACGTTTTTCAGGGACCAGGGTCTGCACGGACGGAGAACGCAGAAGATCTTTCCTCCGAAGAACGTAGACCTGCGATCTTCCTAGCTTTCATTCTTGTGATCGTTGGCCTCTTTCCCAATCTCCTGCTCGGGCTTCTCGAAAAGCCAGAAAGTCTCCCTTCCGGAAATCCTGACGCGAAACACCAGCTGGAAGAGGTTCTTGCGTCCGGACCCGAGTCGCAATCGAGGCAACCCGTTCCGGCTAACTGAAAATCGCCATGCCCGCCTATTGGTTAGAAGCTACCGTAGTTGTCCTTGGCCTCATCCTCCTGCTCATGGAGGCCTTCGGAAAATCCTCCAGCCGGGAACTGATGCGGAGAGTTGCGATTGGAGGCCTCGCATTTATCCTCGTTCCCCTCTACTTCGCGGTCGCCCCCCCCGCCGACAACGCGGAACTGGCACGATTTTACATTTACGACAACTGGGCAGTCTTCTTCAAGCTGTTGGCCCTGCTGTCAACGATTCTTATCCTCCTTATGGCATATGATTATCGTAAGGTCCTCAATCAGTTCACCGAGGATCCTGGCACGGATCATGGCACAGGCGAATTCTACGCTCTCCCGGTGTTTGCATGCGCCGGCATGATGTGGATGGCCTCCGCGAGGGACCTTGTCTCCATTTTTGTTTCCCTCGAACTCGTTACGATCACCTTCTATATCCTGGTTGCCTTCATGCGTCGTCAGGTTGGCTCTCTCGAAGCCGGTGTGAAATATTTAATCCTCGGCGCCCTGTCTACGGGTTTCCTCGTCTACGGAATTGCATGGATTTATGGGGTCACTCATACCACGAACCTCACTGAGATCGGCATTGCTATTTCGGACACGAATTCGGCACTCGGCGCGAATCCTTCGCCTCTTTTCTTCGGGCTTGCCCTGATCCTTCTCTCCCTGGCATTCAAGATTGGCGCCGTGCCAATGCACCTCTGGATCCCGGATGTATATCAGGGCGCGCCCACTCCGGTCACTGCGTTCCTCTCCGTCGGATCCAAGGCAGCTGGATTCATCGTCGCTCTCCGTATTCTCGAACCCTTCTTCGAGTCGGATCTGACAAGAAACCAGACCACTCTGATTGTCCTCATCATGGCGGGGCTTACGCTGCTCCTGGGCAACCTTGCAGCGATAGCGCAGACCAACTTCAAGCGTCTTCTGGCCTACTCATCCATCGCCCATGCCGGCTTTATCCTCCTCGCTATTGCAGCGTGGCATCCGGGAAGCACGAGTTCCCTGAGCACACCACAGGTTGTTGGCCTCTATCTTGCCACCTACCTCGTCATCACCCTGGGTGCCTTTTTTGTTCTGATCGTGGTGCGAAATTCCGAGAACAGCGATGACATCTCAGCTTTCAATGGACTTGGCCAACGCAATCCGTCACTTGCTCTCTGCGCCACGATCCTCCTCTCTGCCCTTGCCGGGCTACCCCTGACTGCAGGTTTTATCGGGAAATTCTTCGCCTTTCAGCTGGCGATCAGCTCCGCCGCAAACAGCAAGGCTCTCTGGTTCGGAGTCGGTGTCGGATTCATCGGAGTCGCTGCCTCATTCTATTACTATCTCAAGGTCATCCGCGCCATCTACTGGCGACCAGCCACCAGTGAAAAAGAAATCCCGGTTCCCCGAATAAGCAGGATCGCCATCCTTAGCCTGACCGGGCTTACCATCCTCTTTGGCTTCTGGCCAAACCCTATCATCTGGGTAATTGGAAGCTGACCGTAGAACCGATTTCAGCCCCAATCTCAGCCACTGACCCTGACTCTCTCCCGGTCGGGTTGGAGAAACTGGGCCCAGCTCTCATCATCAGAAATGTCGGAACGCTTGCCGAAAATAGGGCGCCACCGTGGAGCCTTTGGCTTTCGGAGAAGACCCATGCCTACCTCATACGGCATTTTGTTCGCCTTCCGCGTGTTACAGCTGATGCACGAGGTCACAATGTTGTCCCATGTCGTCTTTCCGCCCTTGTCTCGCGGCAGGACGTGATCAAGGTTCAGGTCACGTTCCTTAAACTTATGGCCACAATACTGGCAAACGAAATCATCCCGGAGAAAGACGTTCTGCCGGGTAAACTTCACCTCTTTCCGGGGTATCCTGTCGTAGAGGGCCAGAACGATTATGCGGGGAGCACGAAAGGCATGGCGTACCGTCCTGATTAACTCGCCTGCGAGATGGCCGGAGGAGTGCTCTGCCCAGGAAACAAGGTCATGGGTCTGATACTGTGCATCTCCATCCGTCTGGACGATCTGAGCATGCCCAAGGCAGACAAGCCTCATGGCCCGCTTCACTGAGCAGGTGTGAATTGGCTGCCAGAGCCGGTTCAAAACGAGAACCGGGCACTCCAGCAACAATTTATCAGCCTCCGCAGGCACTACAGTTATGGAAATTAAGCACCGGAACTGATCCCTACAAGGGAAAGCTCTCGAGCGAGAGATACCCCATTCTGGGTTCACCGCCCCAATCTGCCGAAGCAGGGATTGCCTTGATAATCCAATAGGCTTAAAGTGCTCTCAATGTCTAGTTTCCTCGGTCGATGCTTTCACATTGCCACCTGGGGCGAGTCCCATGGCGGTGGAGTTGGGGTCGTGATTGATGGGTGTCCGCCTCGTATCCCCCTCACCGCGGAACAGATCCAGAACGAACTCAACCGGCGACGACCCGGCCAGAGTGAAATCGTGACCCCCCGGAACGAAGCCGACGAATGCGAAATCCTCTCCGGGATCTTTGAAGGACTTACCCTCGGATCCCCCATTGCCATTCTCGTCCGAAACAAGGACGCGCGTCCCGCAGCCTACGAGGAAATGTCCGCCAAATACCGGCCTTCCCACGCAGACTACACCTATGACGCCAAGTATGGGATCCGTAACTGGCAGGGAGGCGGCAGGGCCTCCGCACGCGAAACCATAGGTCGGGTGGCGGCCGCCGCAGTCGCAAAGCAGGTCCTCAATGCCCTCGCGCCGGGCATCGAAATCATCGCCTGGGTTTCCTCCATTCAGGATCTTGAGGCCGAGGTGGACCCTCAGACCGTGGCCACCGACCAGATCGAGAACAATATTGTGCGAACTGGGGATCCTTCCAAGGTGGAGGAAATGATTACCCTGATCAAAAGAGCCCGGGGCGAGGGAAACTCTCTCGGGGGCACGGTGCAGGCAGTCGTTCGTGGTTGTCCCCCGGGGCTGGGGGAGCCCGTTTTCGATAAACTGGAAGCTGATCTCGCCAAAGCCATGATGAGCCTCCCCGCGACCAAGGGATTTGAAATTGGGTCAGGCTTCAAGGGCACCTTGCTCACGGGAAAGGAGCACAATGATCACTTTTACATGCAGGAGGATCGCGTCAGAACGCATACAAATCACTCCGGAGGGATCCAGGGAGGCATCTCAAACGGGGAACCTATCCTTTTCAAAGTCGCTTTTAAACCGACCGCGACCATCATGATGGAGCAGGCAACTGTCAGCAACACCGGATCTGACACTGAGCTCAAGGGCCGTGGCAGACATGACCCCTGCGTCCTGCCCCGAGCCGTACCCATGATCGAGGCGATGACTGCCCTTGTGCTCTGTGATCACCTTCTTCGGCAGAGAGCCCAGTGCGGCCTGACAACTGCTATTTCTCAATAAACTCTCCCAAATCTACATATGCTCGCGATCTCCTCATCTGATCTCACGATCTATGGCGTCCTCGGCCTGATCATTATCGCGTTTGTCATCCTTGGCCTGCTCAAGGGATTTGTGCGAATGACACTCGGTCTGGTCGCGCTCTCCGCGGGCGCTCTCTCCGGGCTCTGGGGCTTCCAGAATGGATCATCATTTGCAGGCGTCCTTATCGAGGATCCTGACCCCTGGATGTCCGCAGCAGTCGGTCTTGTGGTCGGCTTTGCCGTTTTTTTTGCAGCGCGTGCCCTCTTTGGAATACTCCTCAACCCTGTGAAAAAAAGGGAGGGGAAACAGAAACGGTTTACCCCTAGTGGAGGCATCCTTGGATTTCTCATGGGCGTCACCTTCACCTGGTTCTGTCTTTCGGGAGTTCGCTATGTCGGCACTCTCTCAGAGTTAGACTGGGTTCGCGCGGCTCTCTCAAATACGGAATGGCTGAGAGCCTCCACTTCAGAGGCCCGGTCCTCCAAGCAGCCTTCCCAGCCAACCCTCTCGAAACTGAAGCGAAAACTGGATGCCAGTGCTGCCGGAAAGCTCCATGAGAAGTTTGATTTTCTCAACAGCAAGGCTCGGGCAAACCTGTCCAAGCTCACCCTTCTGGTAGATAACGAGAGGGTATGGACCCGGGCAAATCTGAAAACGGACGTCCGGGCAGCAGCAAAGCAGGCTCGGATCAATTACCTGCTGACCGAGCAGAAAGCTCAGCTGAGATCCCTCTACGATCAGGGCCAATATGCCCAGTTGCTCCACTCAGAATCAATTAAGAACGTCTGTGCGGAAGAGAATGCTCGCTCCAAACTTGAGAGCCTCGACATAGAAGCGGCGATCGGACTCGTGACAAGTGAGACAGACAACTAGGGATTCGAGCCAACGTGGAGGACACGGCCCATAAACGTGAGCCGGTGCTCTGGCAATGGTTCCCACCCTTGCACTCGCTCTCACAGGACGCCACACTCTGAACCCAGCGCAACAAACGCCGGACCATTTACTCCTGTCGATGCACGAGGATTATATCGCTACCGTCGGACTCGAGGTCCACTGTCAGGTTAAAACCGAGAGCAAGATGTTCTGCTCCTGTCGGACCAGCTTTGGAGAAGAACCCAACACCAATGTATGTCCAACCTGTATGGGCCTTCCCGGAGCTCTGCCCGTCCTCAACAAGGCCGCCATCGAGCAAACCGTCCTTGCGGGATTGCTCCTGGGATGCACAACGCCTGAAATATCCAAATGGGATAGAAAAAATTATTTCTATCCCGACATGCCGAAGAACTACCAGATCTCCCAATTTGACCTGCCACTTTGCCTGGGGGGAGACGTTTCGCTTCCTGACCACAGCTATCCCAAGGATTACCAGCAGGAGATCGCTACCCCGGGGAAAAGCATCGGCCTCACACGCATCCATCTTGAGGAGGACGTCGCCAAATCTACCCATCTAGAAAATTCCAGTATTATCGACTTCAATCGCGCCGGCACTCCTCTCATGGAGATCGTTTCAGAGCCAGAAATCGAAACGCCAGAGGAGGCCTTCGCCTATCTAAAGACTCTCCAGCAAATTCTTATTTATGGCGGGATCTCGGACGCCGACATGGAAAAGGGGCAACTGCGCGGCGACGTCAATGTCTCGGTCCGGAAACGCGACACTGAAAAGCTCGGCACCAAGATCGAACTCAAGAACATGAACTCCATTTCCGCTGTGCGCCGTGCTCTTCATTACGAAATAGAGCGCCAGATAAAGGTCCTGGAGGACGGAGGCACCCATGATCAGGCTACCTGGCGGTGGAACGATGACGCAGGAGTCACCGAATTCATGCGAGGAAAAGAGGACGCTCATGATTATCGTTATTTCCCAGACCCCGACCTCCTTCCTGTGCGATCCGGTGACATCGTAGACCGAATGCGCGCTCACGTTCCAGAGCTTCCCTCTGCAAAGTCAGAGCGTTTCGAACGAGATTTTGAGATCACCGGCTATGATGCCTATGTCCTCTCCTCTGATCGCGCGCTGGCAGACTATTTCGAAGCCGCAGCAGGTGCGTCTTCCGCCCCTCCTAAGAAGATCGCCAACTGGGTGATCAACACCCTTCTCCGGCATCTCAACGAAGACGATCTCGCCCCCTCCGCCTCTCCTCTCGCGGCAGAGAAGCTTGCCAACACTGTGAACCTAATCGAGGAGGGAACCATTTCCAACAATCAGGCCCGGGAGGTCTTCAATTCCCTGTGGGCAGACCCCACCCGGGATCCGGCCGAGGTAGCCAAGGATCTTGGATTCGAGCCTGCTGACACGGGAGCCATCGACGCCCTGATTGAGGAGGCGATCTCATCCAACCCTGAAAAAGTATCTGAAATTCAGGCAGGAAACGAAAAGCTTGTGAACTGGCTGACTGGTCAGGTCATGAAGGCCTCAAAGGGGAAGGCTAATCCGAAACAGGTCACTGACTCTATCCGGACGAAACTTCTGAACTAGAAATCTCAAAATTTCCTTAAGAACCGTTCAGCCGATGACTCCTCCCATCCTGCAGGCACGATCCCTGACCAAGCGCTTCAAGGACATCACAGCAGTAGACAACCTTGACCTCGAGGTCAGCCCCGGCGAGGTCATTGGTCTTCTTGGAGTCAACGGGGCCGGCAAGACGACGGTGATGAACATGATCCTCGGTCTGACCATACCGAATGAGGGCAGTATCCATGTGTTTGGAAAAGACCTTCAGCAACACAGGATAGAGATCCTAAAACGCACCAATTTCTGCACGACCTACGCCAACCTCCCCTCGAACCTCAAGGTCTGGCAGAACCTCCGAGTCTTCGCCGGACTCTACGGAGTAGCAAATCCTTCCGAGAAAATAGAGGAACTTCTTGAGATGCTCG
>CAXEFH010000144.1:0-8341 GCA_963989605.1 uncultured Roseibacillus sp.
CTGCATGCGCACTCTCCAATGCCGGAATAATGCCTTCGACCCGGGAAAGTTGCTGGAAAGCTGCGAGTGCCGCGGAATCCGTGGCATAGGTATACTCTACTCTCCCGAGTTCCTGAAGAAAGGCGTGTTCGGGTCCTACCGCGGCGTAGTCCAGACCCGCACTCACAGAGTGCGTCAGGTCAATCTGCCCGTCATCGTCTGCGAGCAGCCAGGTCTTTGTTCCCTGTAGCACACCGAGCTTTCCTCCCTGGAAACGGGCAGCATGTCTTTTGGGCATAATTCCCTCTCCTCCGGCTTCCACTCCCACCATCCGAACACTGAGGTCATCAAGAAATGGATGAAAAAGCCCAATCGCGTTGGAGCCGCCACCGACACAGGCCACCAGAAGACTGGGAAGACGTCCTTCCTGACTCAACACCTGTTCCCGGGCTTCCTCCCCGATCACTCTGTGAAAATCTCTGACCATCATGGGAAACGGGTGGGATCCCAGCGCTGACCCAATAATATAGTGAGTATGCTCAACCGTCGCAGTCCAGTCACGCATCGCCTCACTGACCGCCTCCTTAAGCGTAGCCTGTCCGGCGGTAACCGGGACAACCTCAGCTCCAAGCAATTCCATCCGTCTCACATTTGGCGCCTGCCTCTCCATGTCGACCTTCCCCATGTAAACAGTACAATCGAGCCCGAACCGGGCACAGACTGTCGCGGTCGCCACCCCGTGTTGCCCAGCTCCCGTCTCGGCTATGATTCGACGCTTACCCAGCCGACGAGCCAGTAATGCCTGCCCGATCGCATTATTGATCTTGTGAGCTCCAGTATGAAGGAGATCTTCGCGCTTCAGGTACACTTTTGCCCCACCCATCAAACCGCTCCACCGCTCTGCATGATACAGGGGAGTAGGCCTTCCGCAGAAATCAGACAACAGTCCGTTGAGCTCATGCTGAAATGCCTCGTCCTGCCGGGCCCGCTCATACTCGTCCGCGAGCTCCTGCAAGGGAGCCATCAGGGTTTCCGGCACAAACATACCACCGAACTGACCAAAATGGCCGGTGGGATCCGGGGCGGAAGGAGGAGCCTGCATTCCGTCAAGGGTGCCGCGGGCCAGCAAAAAGTCAAAGGCGGAAAGTGGCGCTGAAGCCAGGCGAGCTGCCCCTAAAACCGAGACCTGCTCTTCCGGAAGGCCTGAAGAACCTCTCTCACAAGAGCGCTCTCTGCCAGCCCTTCCCCATTCTCAAGACACGAGATGGGACCAGTAAGAAGGTTGTCGAGAACAACCCGGTTGGTCGTCATCGCAATATCATGATCCTCGGTAAGATGATTCAGAACAATCCCGGTCAGGGTCAAGCCACGGTCTCTAATCGCTCGTTCGGTGAGCAGCGTGTGGTTAAGTGCTCCAAGCCGATTCGCTACCACCAGCACTACGGGCCAGCCAAGAGCCTGTGCCATGTCAGCAAAGGTCTCTCTCTCGTTCATGGGAACTTCCCATCCCCCCACTCCCTCCATGACGAGAACTTCGTGGTGCTCTGCCATTGATTCTGCATGTGAACATATATCCCTGAGGGGGACGGGCTTGCTCTCGAGCTCGGCCGCGACCGAAGGGGTGACTGGCGCTTGATACCAGACAGGGTTTATTGCTTCGATTGGCTCCGCATTCTCGGAGGCTTCCAGCAAAAGCTCTGCGTCCTTGCGTTCTCCACAGCACACCGGCTTGTAACCAACCGCATCGACTCCCTGCTTACGGAGCGACCGGACAAGCTCACACGTAATGTAGGTCTTTCCAACTCCGGTGTCGGTTCCGGTGATCAGAAGGGGATAAGACATCTTTCTATTTAGGCGATTGGGTTATCGGGGAACAAATACTCCAGAACCTCACGAGGTTCCACAGCACAGAAGGTTAACGACTACCCGGAACCGGTTCGGCTAGAACGGCGTTGTTTTCCTGATAGCGGCTAATCAGAAACCAGAGAGCGATCGCCACTAGAAGCGACGCTATCTTCGGTATCCAGTTGTTCACGATCAACCTCTTCACCATGCTCTTCTTCATCATTGTCAACATCACTATCACTGAGGAAAATTTCTTCCAGTCGACTTCGGAATGCACTTTCCCCCAAATTCCGCTCGATCCTGCCATCCATGCATATGGAGACAGATCCCGTCTCCTCACTCACCACAATAGTCACCGCGTCACTCTCTTCCGTGAGACCGATTGCTGCCCGGTGACGCAACCCCATTGACCGGTCTCCAACCTCGGCTTGACTCACCGAGAACACACAGGAAGCCGCGACAAGTCTCTCCCCAGAAAGAACCACGCCCCCGTCGTGAAGGGCGGTTTTGGGATGAAAGATGGTAAGTGCCAGTTCGGCACTTAACACTCCGTTGATAGCAACTCCCGTATCGATGTGATCCTTAAGGCCTATAGTTCGCTCGATCGCGAAGAGAGCCCCATATCGCTTGTTGGAGAGTTGCCATACTGCATCCGAGAGAGTCCCCAGGAACTCCTGCTGCTGGGTCACATTGAACGACCACAGCCGGGAGCTACCAAGCCGCGCAAGAGCCATTCTTAGCTCGGGCTGAAAAATGATGAGGAGGGCCAGAGCAGCCACCACCGCTACCCGGGTAATGATAAACCGCATAACCTCAAGCTGAAGAAAGACGGAAACCAGAGTCAAAACCACGAAAATCACGGCCAACCCCACGAGGATTCTTGCCCCTCTGGTTGCCCTGAAAGTCCGGTAGAGCTGATAGATGAAGACCCAGAGAATCAGGATCTCCACCGCACTGCGCCAGTGCTCTTGCAAGAAACGTAACACTTACCCGGCCAGATCTTAACGCCAAGCATTGCTCAGGCAACGGTAATCGTATCCGTGGCACCGCAAAGAATCACCCGGCGACAAATAGATCCCGCGTGGCCATCGAGATAATAAAAGCAAGAGCTTCCCCCGGCGTTTGAGACCCGCTAGCATCACCTCAGTCTGACCCCCTTGATTCCGCCAATGAAATATTCACTCTTCGCGACCCCTCTGCTTCTGGGGTTTTGGACCTGTCCTCTCCTTTCCGCCGAGGCTCCTTTCAAGCCCCAGACCATCGATCCGCAGATCGCCATCGGATATGGTCTCGCTGTCGGAGATGTTGATGGCGACGGTGATCAGGACATCCTCCTTGCGGACAAACGGGACTTTATCTGGTATGAAAACCCATCCTGGAAGAAGCATTTGTTCCATACCTTCCATAAGGGAGAAAAACGTAACCAGCTCCGCGACAACGTCTGCATCGCTGCACACGATATCGATGGTGACGGCAAAGTCGAAGTAGCGGTCGGTGGAAACTGGAACCCCGGGAACACCGATAGCGAGGAGCAATCGGGATCCATCCATTACCTTGGCTCCCTCGGCAAGGTGAAACCGGTCCAACTTCCTCATGATCCAACAACGCATCGCATGCGGTGGGTTCATGTCGGCGAAAAAAAATATGCCCTCGTAGTCCTTCCTCTCCATGGGAGAGGAAACCGTGGAGGGCAGGGCAAGGGAGTAAACGTGACTGCCTACTTTCCACCAACTGATCCTTCCGGCGGGGGTAACTGGAAGACCGCGATCATCAACAATGAACTCCATAAGACCCACAATTTTGACTCCCTCGAAAATGGTCCCTCGGATTCAGTATACATTGGGGGAGCTGAAGGAGCTCGGGTGGTCTGGCTTGCTGAAGGAAAGTGGCATTCCAAGGATCTTGCCTTTCCTGAAATGAACGGAGGCGCTGGCGAAATCCGGATCGGAAAAGGAGATCCCGGCCTGCAGGAGAGGACCTACGCGTGCATCGAGCCCATTCACGGAAATACGGTTGCCGTCTACAAGGTCGGGGGCTTGAAGGGAGAAGCGTCTGAATGGGAGCGCATCGTTCTGGATGACAGTCTCAACCAAGGGCACGCATTGGAGTACGCGGATATTCTTGGCACTGGAAATCTTCAGGTCCTCGCGGGATGGCGCAACCCCGACAAGGAAGGGAAGGTAGGAATCAAACTCTATGCCCCGGGCGAGCAGGGGGACAAATGGACCACACACCTTATTGATGACAAGATCGCCTGTGAGGATCTGAAAGTTGCTGATCTCAACAAGGACGGCAAGCTGGACATCATCGCATGTGGGCGATCTACCCGGAATGTTGTCATTTATTGGAACCAGAAGTAGCGAGAAGCTCAAGCTCTCAGTGCGGGGGAACAGAGTCTGATCCTGCATCCGATCTCAGGACCGCTTCAACAACTCTGAGGGCATCGCTGTTTTCTTGCACGGAGTGAACACGATGGAGAAGAACGCCCTTCAGCCGGGTAGCTGCTGTCAAAGCCGATGTCGACCATTCCCGGAGATCTGGCGAATCATCACCGAGCACCTTTCCGATAAAACTCTTCCTCGAGATCCCAAGAAGAAGAGGACGTTCCTGAACCATCAACGCATCCAATCTGGCGAGAAGGGTGAGATTATGTTCCAAGGACTTCCCAAATCCAATACCTGGATCGAAACACAGGCACTCCGGGTTGATCCCCGATGACGTCAGGGTCGCGTAGCGCTCCTCGAAATAATCACGAACCTCCGCTACCACATCCCCATAGCGGGGACGATCCTGCATGGTCCGCGGCTGACCCTGCATATGCATGACAACTATTCCGCACCCTCTCCGCTTGCACACCTCCGGCATCCTGCTATCGGCCCGCAATCCGGAAACATCATTTACAATGGCCGCTCCGGCCGCCAATGCCTCCTCGGCCACCGCGGCCTTACTCGTGTCGATGGAGATAGGACCAGACCATTCGGCTCGCAAACCCTCTATAACCGGGATCGTTCGGGATAACTCCTCCGACGCAGTGACAGGAGACGCCCCCGGCCGCGTAGATTCACCACCTACGTCGATAATCCCCGCCCCTTCATCGATCATTGTGCGTGCTCTCCTCAGGGCCTCTCCAACGGCCAGATAACGCCCGCCATCAGAAAAGGAATCGGGAGTCACATTGAGAATCCCCATGATCATCCCCCGCTCCAGAGGAAGAGTGTTTGTCCCTGCTTTCCAGATCACCGCTATTGAGGAAAAAAGCCTATTTACCGTTATTTGGCATCAAAAAAGCTGCTGAGATGATCTACCTCAATCAGAGCATCTAACGCAGGAGACCCTGATTAGCCGTTGCCATCGTGCAAACTCACAGCTACCTCTTTGGACCATGCTTTCTGTTTCTGGAGTTCGCCGGGCGATCATCTCTGCCATCTCAATCTTCTGCTTCGCTTCAGGTATCGGAATGGGCCAGGAGGAAAAAAAATCATTTCCCGACAAATTTCAGGAGAAATGGGAGAAAGAGGGTCCAAATGTTCGCATTAAGCGCCATCAGGACGGTTCACGAACTGTTTTCAGGCGCAGCCCGGATGACCGCACCCTTGTGAAGCGAACATGGGGCACAAATGGTGCGGTCAAAATGATTGTCGTCTACCGCCTCAATCCAAAGGGAGACCCTCTCGCCTGCAAGATCTACGACGGCCGCGAGGTGTTACTCTACAAAGTTTCCTACGGTTACAGCAGAACCAGTGGCCGCCTGCAGGCGGAACGAATGTTTGATGCAAGAGCGCTCCGAACGAATCCGGAAACCGGCAAAGAAGCTCCCATACGGGTCATGTATTATAACTACGATGCTCGGGGAAATCAGACTGCACCGGAGGTATACACCTTCAAGGAAGGAAAGAAAGCGGAGGAGGTTTTCGGCGCGCGAGGGACATTCCCCAGAGATAATCCCTTCAAACCCTGAAAAATTCGTATCTTCAGGACCGATGAGGGGAGCCAGAAGTCTTGTTTCCCTTCTGATTACTGCCGTCGCAGTGGGAAGCCTTCTGGTCTTATTCAAGCCGGAACAACGACCTCAAGGCTCAGGGCAGAGCGACAAAAATCAAAGTCCGGAGGCATACGTTGAGGAAACTCTGGGGCTCCGCTTCAAGTCTGCTCCTGTCATGATCAGGGTATCGAAGGACGTATGGCTGGAACGCGTCGAAGAACATCTTTCCGCTCAATTTGGACCAGGTGGCCTCGCTCGAAGATCCCGCGCGCTCGAATTGATCGGATTCCATGAATTTTCCGGACACTCGCTCAGGGAGGGCTTCTCCGCCCTTCACTCGATCGGCCTCCGCGGCTGGCTGGACAGTATCGAAGGTGCCCTGCTGCTCGCAGCAGACTTCGACGAAACACAGCCCGAGGACAGAGTTCTCCTTCATGGTCTGCTCGCCGAGGCTCTCATTGAGCAGGCCAGCCCTACGGCCATCGGGCAGCTCAGCGACGATGAGTGGATTGCTGAATCAGCTCTCCGCGCCTCGATATCAGAGTCTATCAACGCAAAACTTCGCGAGGAAGAGCGTGAATCGTTCCTCCTCCCCACGCCCCTGCTCACAGAGAGAGAATCCCTCCTCGCCGGGCTCCCGATCTATCTCGCTGGCCTCGGCGAACTTCCCCAGGAACGAGGAGCGGCGCGAATCTTTTTCGAGACGCGCCTGCGAACAAGATCCCGTACTCTTCTCGACCTTATTGAAAATCCTCCTCGAAGCACCCTCGAACTCCTTGGAGGAGACTCCTCCTCCATCACTCCGGTGATCCTCCCCTCGCTGGCCCCTGACCATGCCAATCAACTGGAGGAGTCCCTCGGAGCATTTCAGGTCCAGACTCTTATCGAATGGATGGAAAGCTACGAGCAGGCGCAGGCCCTTGCCCTGCTCTGGCGAGGGGATCGTTACCGCCTGTTCGCAAACTCCAGCGGAGATCATCTGATCTGGCTATGCCGGTGGGAAACGAATACCGCGGCCGAGAGAGCTTCCGAGATATTCGCCAAGCTCAAAGACGGACTAGGCCGCAGCACGCGTTTCATCTCTTCTTCGGTTGATGGCAACACGACGACCTTTACGAACTGTGCCGATCTCCAGACACAGGACCAGCTCTTAAGGCCCGGCCGCTAAACCCAATTTCGCAGACCCTTAGCCTCAACAGCACTGCACCGTGCACTCCTCGCGATTCCTCTCTGCAGTGGACAGAACCTCTACTCTCCGAGTAACTTTCCCGCCCATGGTCGCAAAGAAAATTACCTTCTCCGGACGTGTTCAAGGCGTTGGATTCCGCTATACGACCAGAGAGCTGGCAACGGGCTATGATCTTGTAGGGTCCGTAAAAAACCTCCCGAATGGTTCCGTTGAACTCGTGATCATGGGAGAAGGGGAGGAAATTGATGCCTATCTCAGCGAAATTACCGACGAGAGCGCTGTCTCTCATTTCATAAGGGAAACAAACACCGAGGAGATTCCCCTTCTTGAGAATGCTAAAGGATTCGTCATCAGCAGGTAAACTAACAGAAGAGCAGTTTCGAGTGGCACCGTTGCTCTCTGGTCACTCCTCCTCGATGACGCGGTAAAGTTCGGCATCTCCTATCGGAAGAACCGTCCATGTGGTCTCGTCAGTCTCAGCGAGGGTTGAGCTCTTTTCCCTCCAGCAGAGATCCGCCGCGAGATACTGAATTACATAAAATTTACCCGGAATACTGCCCCACCTCAATACCACCTCGTCGAAGACGGAGTCATATCTCACTTCGCGTAACTCCACGAATCCCAGATTTCGTGTTCGTGTTCTGATACTGGCTGGATCTACCGAGAAATTAATGAGGTCGCCCGATCCAGTCGATATGAATCCTCTCGCGGCAGTAATGCGGGTAATGCTCTGAGATACGCAAGTGAGGTCCGTGGAGTCCAGATAACTGGGAGCTGTTTCCACTCCCGCCGATAGATCGCTGAATTCAATTTGAATTCTTGGAGTGTCTGTCTCTGTCAATCCCCCCGGAAAGGACGGAAAAGTCCCTCCATCATCTTCTGCCACGGTCACCCTGAAACGATCCGCCGTATCTCCCCCCACCTTCACATCCTGCACCTCGATACTGTAGGGAGGTCCAGACGAGCCGGACCCGAGAATTCCGCGCCAAGTATGTTCGCCTATCCTGACCACGAGATCAACATCGATGGAACTGTAATATTCCTCCTGCTGCCAGAAAAGCTGATCGTTGAGGTCAAAGATCTGCCTGAAAATTTCTCCCTCACCCGCGTTATTGTAGCTGAGCTCCACAGTCACCGGATCCCCGCTCGCAGCAATCGACAAAAAATCTCCGCCTCGCACGAAATTGACCCCTCCCGACGCGGTCCACTCAATCTCTGCCGAGTTTCCCACAAAAGGGCTCAACGCTGAAATGGCAAACGCTATGGTCAGGCGGCTGTCTCTTATACACATCTGACGCTGCCGACGAATAGAGAGGTGTAGATCTCGGTGGTCGCCGTATCATTAA
>CAXEFH010000145.1:0-8308 GCA_963989605.1 uncultured Roseibacillus sp.
CTGGATGAGAGAGAGGAGAAGGGCCCGGCGGGTATATCCGATGCATTGCAGGCTCGCCATCTCTCGAACGCGCGACGCGAAGGCTGCGTAAAGGGTATTGAGCCCTCCAAAGAGGGCTCCCGCCGCCACCAGAGCGGCAGTAATCCAGATCATGACTCGGATCGGCGCATAAAAACCACTGAGCTTTTCATAATACTGGTCTTCCCGGATTGCCGACAGCTCGAGGTCATTGCGTTGGAGGGTAAAGACGTGGACATCGTCAAATTCCGCGTCATCGAGGCGGAGATAGATCGCGGAGAGAGAGTCTCGCTGGGTGATGGCGGCTAGGTCGTTGCGATCGAACCATGCTTCGGACTCAAGCACGGTTCCGGAGGCTTCAAAGACACCCGAAACACGAAATTCGTCTCTCCCGAAGAGAAGTCGTTTTCCCGGGGCTAGCTCGTCTGGGGAGACTCCAAAGCTACGGTGCATGAGGCTTCCTACCATCACTTCGCCAGCGCCCGGGAAGGAACCCGTAAGGATTCGGACACGCTGGTGAACCAAGAGGGCCTTCTCGGTGACCCCCCTCAGAAGAGCTGGCTTTTCTGGACCTCCAACGATTTGAAGGGGCGCCATATAAACAATTTCACCGGAGGCAGCAGTGTTTCCGAGGGGACTCGCGAGGCCCGGCACCGCTGTGGCAGCAGCGGCCTCGGCTTCGATGCGAACCTCGGAGCGTTCCACGCTCTCCTCGCTACCGCTTCCAACAAGAATGACATTGGCGCTAGACCCTGAAGTTTTCAAGACTCGCTCCATCCCGTGATTGAGTGCTGTCGCAGCGATTACCAGGAGCACCACCAAGGCGCTGCCTCCAACCGTCTGGAGGAGGCGGCCAGGATCGCGGAAGAGATTCCTGATCGCGTAGGTAATGGGAAGCATGGGGTCTAGGGTGCGGGTTCTGGCCTTCAGGAAGCGTTGAGCGATTCGACGAGAGATTGGCGCGATGCTCGCCACGCGGGATAGAGGGAGGCAGAGAAACCGAGGACGAGAGCAACCAGCAATCCGTTGAACAGGACTCCAGCATCCGGGGTGATAGCAAGGGTCAGACCCTCATTGCCGAGTGTGAACGACTGCCAGTGGAGATAAAGATCGGCGGAAACAACCCCAAGAGCCCCTCCGAGAAGTCCAAGTAGGAGGCCTTCACAAGTGACCAAGGTGGCAACGCGGAAGCGGGAAAAACCGAGGGTCTGGAGGACTGCCGTTTCCTTCGTGCGACCTCGCACGATGAGCAGGACCGCATTGGCCACCAAGCCCAGGACTGCCGCCACCGCCCCCAGTCCGAGCCAGTGAGTGAATCCGATGAGCTCAATCAACTGCTTGGCGGTTTCTGCAAAGAAGGCTTTCTCGGGACGTGTCACTGTTGGCTGGGAATCAGACCGGAAGGTGCTATCGATTTCCCGGGCTACCGGGTCGAGGAGTTCTGCGGACTGAACCTTGACGTTGAACTGAGTGACCGTTCCGAGTCCTATCTTGGAAGCCTGTTGGAGGAAGGGAAGGTGGACGTAGGCGACATTGTTGTCTTGCGCTTCAAGAGACCTGATAATGCCGGCGACGTAAACGTTGATACCAACCGCTTCAAACTGGTCTCCTGTCCGGAGGCCTCGCCTTTGCGCGAAGGCCTGCCCCACAAGAGCAGCATCGGAGCGACTCATCCATTTTTCAAATGACCCTGAGATGACATCGAGGTCCGGGTTATACTTGAGCAGATTCTCCGGGGGAACTCCACGGAAGGTAATAACATCAAGACTTGCGCCACAGTTATTGACTGCGATCTGAATGGGGATGGCACTACTGACACCTTCGATCTTTTCGATCGAAGGGAGGTAGTATTCGGGTAGACGGGAAGTTGACGGACAAAATCGATTTTCGCGGTAGACCACAAGAGTAGTGTCATCGGCACCGGATCTCGTAACCCGTGCGAGGGAATCCTGCATGGTCTCCACCGCGGTGAACAAAAACATGCCGGTAGCTACTCCCGCCATGGTTAAAAAGGAGCGGAGTCGATACCGGAAAATATTCTTGAGGGCGAGCGAGAGCATGGCGATCGGATGAGGATTAGAATTTTATGCTGCAGGGGCCACCAGTTGTCCCTTGTCGAGATGGAGAGCGCGGTCGGCAACGGCAGCCGCTCTCGGGTCGTGGGTCACCATCACAATGGTCTTCTGGTGATCACGGGAAAGGGAAGAGAGTAGCTCCAGGACGGCTCCTGCAGATTCCCCATCGAGGTCTCCGGTGGGCTCGTCGGCCACGAGTAGTCCGGGGTCGTGAACGATGGCTCTTGCGATGGCGACCCGCTGCTCCTGCCCACCTGAGAGCTCGGACGGACGATGGTGGATCCGGTCAGAGAGTCCCACGAGGTCAAGCGCTGCCTCCACCCGGTTCCTGCGTTCAGCTCGACTCAAAGGTTGTAGAAGAAGGGGTAGTTCGACGTTTTCGTAAGCGGAGAGGATGGGCACGAGATGGTAAAGCTGGAAGATGTATCCAACATTTTCGGAACGCCACTTCGTCAACTTGCCCCGGGAGAGGGTGCTTAGCTCCTGAGAGTCGATGATCAGGTCGCCACTGCTCGGGCCATCAATGCCGGCGATCAGGTTGAGCAGGGTGGTTTTTCCAGATCCGGATGGCCCCATCAGGGCAAGGAACTCACCCCTCGAGACTTCGAGGCTCAGGTTTGCCAAAGGGGTGATGACATTGCTGCCCTTTCGAAAGGACTTGGTCAGGTTACGAATCTGGATGAGGCTGGTGGACATCGGGTCGGGTGCTTGGTGAGGGCCTTGGGAGGCCGCTCAGGGATTCGGGGTCAGTTTAACTCGTTGGTTCTCTTCCAGACTGTTGAATGGAGGGAGGACTACTTGGTCCCCCGGTCGCAGACCGTCGATGACTCGGATGTGCCCCTCGCGTTGGTCCTTGCCAAGGGTAAGGGACCGCTGACGGACTCGATCCTTCTCCACGACCCAGACCTGGGCTGATTTCTTCGACTCTTCAAAGAGAGCTTCGACTGGAACGAAAAGGGCAAGATTCTGACCACCTGAGCCGGTGTTTGTGTCTTCTGATGGCGCTGCCTGACCAGGATGAAAGGCAGCGCGGACCAGCATGGCAGGACGGAGGCGGCTGTCGGGCTCATCCAGACGCACCTTAGCCTGGAGTGTGTTGCGCTGCAGGTCGGCTTCACCTGCGATGCGAGTCACTTCTCCCGTGAACCTGGTGTCTGGTAGCAAGTCAGTGGTCAGGGTAACCGGTTGTCCAATCTGCAGCGATGCTGCCTCGGAGAGAGGAACATCAATACGGGCCTGCAATTCTTCCGGATCATAAATCTCGACGATGACCGCACTTTTTGGGTTGTCGCTTGCAAGCATCCGCTTTTTTCCCGGTTCTGCATGGAGATGTAGAACACGACCGTCGACCGGAGATCTGATGATCGTTCGTTCCAGCGCAAGTTTCTTGCGGGCAAGATCAGTCTGTGCCGCGCTGATCTGGGCGTTCACGGAAAGCTCCTCGAGGTTAACCTTATTGATTCCGGCAATGACACCCGCCAATTCAGCGGTTGCCTCATCAATCACCGCTTTCTGAGCGTCCACCCTGAGTTGTGCCTGCCGGACTTCCCTGGCAGAGACTGAGCCAGCAGGAACTGAGGCAAGCCGTGTTGCGACATCAAGGAGCTCGGCATGCACGGCTCTGGCAGATTCGATTTTTTTCTGAAGAGCCTGCATTTCGGCATTGAGAACCGGAATCTGGGCACAGTGGGCGATCTTGGTAGCGTTAAGGGTGGCAATGGACTGGGTCGCATGCTGGACATCGAGTTGGGCATCCTCATCGATGAGGGTGGCCAGAAGATCCCCCTTTTTGACTTTCTGCCCCTCAAGAATGAAGACGTCCTTGATCACTCCGCTGACGAGAGCTGGGACACTGACGGCATAGGGATCCGGTTCCACCCATCCGGAGGACTGAAAGAGGAGCGTAGTGCGGTCGGCCATGGTCGAGGGGGACGATCCCGGCTCCGATGCGTCGTTCTTCCCGGGCTCAACTCGGAGAGCAACAATGGTTGCGGTGGCTACTTCGGTGGCAGGAACAAGCCGCGAACCAAACATCAGCACGAAGATCACAATAAAGGCGATCAGCAAACCCACGGGCAGTAGAAAAGCAGGCACAGTTCTGCGTCCGGAAGAGTGGGAGTCCGGGTGAGAGTCCTGGAGGGAATTAAGTTTCTCTAGATTCATGGAAGGCCCCTGATTGGGGGATGGGAAATGGCCAGCAAGAAGGCTGGCCGGTTGACACGGCTACGACTCTCCAAGGAGCGGCGAGAGCCGGGATCGCGACAGCTGAAGTGCTGCCGGTTATGACGCGCTACTCAAAGCTTGAGGATGCCCGTCTGTCTGAGGACGGATAGCGGAATCACGGGCGGAGAGCCGCGGATGGAACCCTTGAGAGAAAGGGTCGGATTTCCGGGCTGGAGGAAGCTTCGAATACCACGTGAGAGCGTGGCCGGAATGTCCCTGACATTCTGAACGTGGAATTGAGCCCCAGACCAGTTGAAGTCGCCCAGATCAAGTGACAGAGGAATGACGCAGTCACGGCACACACTGGAGTCTCCAGCCGGCTCGCTGGAGCAGCAATCGGGATTATCCTTCTCAAGGCACGCTCCCTGCTGGCAGCAGATCCCATTATTGAGGGTGAGATCCTGCTCGCATAGGCAGAATCCAAAGGCCGGTATGCGCAGGGCGATGAGAACTATCATCGCCAGTATCAGGCCAGATCCTGTCGCATTTCGGAGCACGAAGCCAGTCTACCACGGCTCAGAGGCAGGTCAACACCCCCCAGAATCCCAGCGAGACATGTCTCCTGGCTCTCGGGGGGTGCGTCCAATTCAGGAGGAAGAGCAAATTGGCGGTTGATCAAAGTTCATTCTTTGATAATTCCATAAATATGGAAATAAGTAAGGCGGTGCAGGCTCTAACCTCCCTGGCGCATCCCTCGCGTCTTGAGGTCTTTCGTTTGCTGGTCCGGTCGGAAAGGCTCTGTGCCGGGGATTTGGCTGAGATCATGGCAGTTCCCAAGCCGACTCTCTCGTTCCACCTCAAGGAATTGAGCCGGGCGGGCCTGATCGAATCGGAACGGAATGGCCGAACAATCCATTATGGGGTGCGTGTGGCTGGCTCCCGGCAACAGGTGGACTTCCTCTCCGAAGAGTGTTGCCAAGGTCGACCAGAGCTTTGTTTTCCGACCCCGGCTCGGGTGGAGAAGGCAGAGTCTTGTTGCTGAAGAAACTCTGGAGCGCTGAAAAAGAATGAGTATTCGAGTAGGAATCAACGGATTTGGAAGAATCGGCCGCCTTGGATTTCGGGCTGGATGGGACGATGACAGTATCGAGATTGTCCACGTCAATGAAATCAAGGGCGGGTGCAAGCTGGCGGCGCACCTTCTCGAGTATGACACTGTCCATGGTCGCTGGGATCGCGACATCGTTGCTGAGGAAGACCGGTTTCTAGTGGGGGGGCGGGAAGTGACTTTCAGCGACAAGGCCACGCCGGGCGAGGTGGACTGGGCCGGGATGGGAATCGACCTGGTAGTGGAGAGTACAGGGGCCTTTCGAACAAGGGAGGTGCTGCAGCCCTACCTTGACGGCGGTGTGCGCAAGGTTGTGGTGGCAGCTCCGGTCAAGGAGATGCTGAATATCGTGATGGGTTGTAATGACCATCTCTATGACCCTGAGGGGCATGACGTGGTTACGGCGGCCTCCTGTACAACCAATTGCATTGCGCCAGTCGTGAAGGTGATTAAGGAGAAGCTGGGAATCGTACATGGGCTGATCACGACCTTGCACGATGTGACTAACACGCAAGTAGTCGTGGACGCTCCTCACAAGGATTTCCGGAGAGCGCGTTCAGCGCTGAATTCACTGATACCCACCACTACAGGTTCTGCCACGGCCATTACCATGATCTATCCTGAATTACAGGGAAAGCTGAACGGCCTGGCGGTTCGCCTCCCACTTCTCAATGCCAGCCTGACAGATTGTGTCTTTGAGCTCGCTCGACCAACTACAGCCGAGGAGGTGAATCAATACTTGAAAGAGGCGGCAGGTGGAGATCTGAGCGGGATACTAGGCTTTGAGGAAAAGCCCCTGGTATCGACGGATTTCGTGAATGATTCGAGATCGGGAATCGTGGATGGCCCCTCCACTATGGTCAACGATGGAACGCAGTTGAAGGTTCTTGTCTGGTACGATAACGAGTTTGGATATGCGTGCCGGATGATGGAGCTTGTGGCGAAGGTCGGGGGATCCCTCGGTTGATTCCCTCTGTTCGTTCGAGAGAGCCAGGAGCATGGAAAAACGCAGTTACACGATCGTTACGGCGTCCTACTGGGGCTTCACTCTCACGGATGGAGCCTTGCGTATGCTCGTGCTCCTCCACTTTCACTCGCTGGGCTATTCCTCGGTTCAACTGGCATTTCTTTTTCTGCTCTACGAGGCCTGCGGGATCGTCACCAACCTTTTCGGCGGATGGATTGGCTCCAGGGTTGGTCTTAAAGTAACGCTGTTTTCAGGACTCGCTACCCAAGTGGTTGCCCTTCTTGCGCTTTCACTGGTTCAGCAGGGTTGGATGGAACTCCTCTCCGTGGTCTATGTCATGGGTGCGCAGGCCCTCTCGGGAGTTGCCAAGGATCTTACCAAGATGAGCTCCAAGAGTGCGGTCAAGTTGTTGGTTCCTGCTCTTGCAAACAAGGAGGTGGAGAACCGTGCGCTCTTTAAATGGGTGGCGGTCCTCACTGGTTCGAAGAATGCGCTCAAGGGGGTAGGGTTCCTGTTGGGGGGCGTGCTACTTGGCTGGTTTGGCTTCCAATGGGCGCTCTGGCTCATGGCCGGAGCGCTTGCGGTCATCCTGTTGGTGGGCATGTTCACCATGAGGCAGGATCTGGGCAGGTCGAAGGCGAAGGTGAAATTCACCCAGCTGTTTTCCAAGAGCCGGGAGATTAATTACCTGTCGTTTGCCCGCTTTTTCCTCTTTGGATCGCGCGATATCTGGTTCGTGGTGGGCTTACCGGTATTTCTCAAGGAAACCCTGAACTGGAGCTTTGCGGCGGTGGGGGCTTTCATGGCTGCGTGGGTGATCGGTTACGGCCTGATACAGGCAGGGGCGCCTGCCTTCCTTCGCAACGGAGGAGCTGGCGCGGCCTTGAGATGGGCAGGAATTCTTACTGCAGTGACAGGATCTCTGGCTCTGGTGGTTGAGCTTGAATTCCAGCTGGGACTGGCGGTGCTGGTGGGTCTGGCCGTCTTCGGAATGGTCTTTGCGGTGAACTCAGCAGTCCACTCCTATCTGATCCTGGCCTACACCAGTTCTGACGAGGTAGCCCTGAACGTCGGGTTTTACTATATGGCGAACGCGGGAGGTCGCCTGATTGGAACCCTGCTTTCTGGCGTCGTTTACTTTACCCACGGCCTTCCGGGCTGTCTCTGGGTCAGCACTGGCTTTGTGGCAGTGGCGACGGCCCTGACTGCGTTTCTCCCAAGGCAGCCACAGGCTTCAGCCACGGGGACATGATGGGGGTGGTGCAGCAGGCTCGCTCCACCACCCCTTGAGAGGAAGCGCTCTGGCTAGTTGGCGCTAATACTGACGTTGTCGATCGATATCCCACTGAAGGCATCCGCGCTACTGTCACTCTGGAAATTAAATTCGATTAGGATCGTCTCCCCGATTGCTGCGGGATCGACCGGAATCTCGATGGAGGTCCATTCGGTGTCAAAAACCGTCATGTCGATACTGGCTGGATCTCCCAGAACGGTTTGGTCATCGGCCCGGAGGAATCTCACGAAGGCGACATCTCCGAATCCGTCCGCGTCGCGGAAGACATCAAGATTCAACAGCGCCCCGGGTAAAGCAGAGAGATCGATGGCGGGAGACCGTAGCGCGATGTTGGAATCAGGACCGTAGTCCCCGATATTCGTGCTCCATGCGTTCGCGGAGTCATCGGCTCCCGCGATGGGACCCGTGGATGCCAACGGAGTCCCCAGTTCCCAGACGGTGTCTCCATTCTCGTCATTGATCAGGGTTGTCCAGCCCGCAGCTCCCGACTCGAAGTCATCTGAGAACAGAGACGGGACTGGAGAAGTCAGAAGGTGGTAGAACCGGGCTGCGTCAGCCGGTCTGGCAATGCTGTGCTGATTGAGCGGTAGGCTTGCAGCGAGATCCTGCAGCTGTCTCTTATACACATCTCCGAGCCCACGAGACAGGCAGAAATCTCGTATGCCGTCTTCTGCGTGAAAAAA
>CAXEFH010000146.1:0-8288 GCA_963989605.1 uncultured Roseibacillus sp.
TTTTTCAAGCAGAAGACGGCATACGAGATTTCTGCCTGTCTCGTGGGCTCGGAGATGTGTATAAGAGACAGGTCTCTGTCGGCGCGATCTCCGCCGTTTCTGCCGACGGATTTTCTCGATTTTCTGCTGGCGGCTGGAGAGTCTTCCCTTCTCTATTTCCTCGATACGGTCACAGAGTTCCCGTCGGGCGAGGAAGCGGTTCATGTCGCGTGAGCGCTGGGCCTGGCATTTGATTTCAATACCGCTCGGTGGGTGATGGAGGTAAACGCAGGAACTGGTTTTATTGATTTTCTGCCCTCCGTGACCTGTTCCCCTGATAAATCGTTCGATGAGCTCATCTTCCCTAATCCCAAGGCTCACCATCCTCCGCTTGAGGGCTTCGCGTTTGTCCTGGCCGATCATGGATCCGCGGGGCCACGTTTCTGGCATGCTGCGACGTAGGCCATGACAGATTTACTGATTTCGCCAGCAACATCGGCTCGCCTTGTGGCGAAGGGAGGAACGAACCATGGGTAGGACCCAATCACGTCAGAGGTTACTGCTATTTCCCCATCACAATTTCCCGTGCCGCAACCAATCCCGATTGTTGGCACCTTGGTTTGAGCAGTGATCCGCGACGCTGCGTCCGGGACGACGCTCTCAAGAACAACAGCAAGGCAACCTGCTTCCTCAAGGGATAATGCTCCGTCGAGCAGGGCTGATAATTCGTCGGTGGATCTACCTTTCCGGTGGTAACCTCCTTCTTCTCTGACGCTTTGGGGGAGCATGCCTACGTGACCAACGACCGGAATCCCTTCCTGCGTGAGAGCCCTGACTTTCCCAGCTTGTCCCACTCCGCCCTCGAGCTTGACTGCCTCGGCCCCGGCTTCAACGAGGACCCGGGCGCTTTCAACAGCCATCTCCTCATCATCATAGGTGTGAATAGGGAGGTCTCCAACGAGAAGTGCATGATGGCAACCTCGCGCCGCGGCGGCGACATGATGGGTCATGTGCTCAAGGGTTACATGTGTGGTGTCGGGAAAGCCGAGCACGACCATGCCGAGGGAATCTCCCACGAGGATAAGGTCCACTCCCGACTCATCGAGCAGGCGGGCGGTGGGATAGTCCCAGGCTGTCAGGGCGGCAATGGACGGACCTTCCGCCTTTCGTGCCCGTAGCGCGGCACACTTGTCAGTGACATCCACACTCCTGTCATAGCACCGTCCTTACGGGATGCGAGTCCCTGTGAGAAAAAGATCCCCTCTTCATCGGGCGGCCATCTTTGAGGTAGTGGTCCACACCGAGGGTGTCCCTTGGCTTGTTACCAGTCAGTTTTCACGAGACTTAGCTGGTCTTCGGCTGGATTGAGCGCTTCCAGGTGTTCACGAATAGAAACGCCATGCCCGGGCAGGCACATGGAGGGGCGTATGTCAGCAAGGGGTTGCAGGACAAAGCGGCGCTGGATTATCCGCGGGTGTGGAATGATGAGCTCCCCGGAGTCGATGATGTGCTCGCCGAGGTAGAGGATATCCAAGTCGATGATCCTCGGGGAGTTCGGTGGCGTATCCGGGGGGCGTCCGAGGCGGTCTTCGATGGCCTTGGTCTCCTTGAGGAGTTGGAAGGGGGAGCCAGAAAAGGTGATTTCGACTACGGTATTAAAGAAGTCAGGAGAGCCCTCGGGACAGTTCATGGGGACAGAGCAGTAGATGGGTGCCTGTTCGTGTTCATGGTGCCCTGATCTTATTTTCAGGAGAAGATCGCGGGCGGAACACAGGTTGGCAGTCCGATCGCCAAGGTTAGACCCCAGAGCTATCCCGGCACGAAGCGTTTTCCTTGCTGCAAAGTCCATCGGAACGCTGTTTCAAGGGCAAACCAGATGAAGAGGGGAGGGAGGGTGCTACTCGAGGCCCAGAACATCCTGCATGTCGTAGAGGCCCGGAGCACGGCCCTTGAGCCAGAGCGCAGCCTGTAGGGCTCCGGACGCGAACGTCATGCGGCTGGAGGCCTTGTGAGTGAGTTCGACCCGCTCTCCATCGGCGGCGAACATGACCGTGTGGTCACCAACAACGTCACCACCGCGCAGGGTGTGCATACCGATCTGCGCCGAGGGGCGTTCTCCTGTTATTCCAACCCGGCCATGGGAAACGTCGTCAGCGTAGGAGGTTGCGGTTTCCTCGTTCAAGATCTCAAGGAGACGTCGGGCAGTCCCTGAGGGGGCGTCGATCTTGTGTCGGTGATGCATTTCGGTCACCTCGAGGTCAAAGTGATCGTTACCCAGGATCCTGGCAGCATGCCTCGTAAGCCAGAAAAGGGTGTTTACTCCTACAGAGAAATTGGGAGCGAAAACGACAGGAATCTGCTGGGAGGCATTCCGGATGGCAGACGTTTCCTCATCGGTGTGTCCAGTTGTCCCGATCACCAGCGCGGTGTCATTGGCAAGAGCACTTTCCAACAACCGGGAAGTGAAGGAGGGAAGGGTGAAATCAATCACGACGTCGGCGCCTTTCAGGATGGGAGTCAAATCCTCGCCTGTGTCGTGGGTTCCATGAATGGCGGTTTCAGGGTGCATTTCCACGGCCTCTGCGACTGCGAGGCCCATTCGTCCGGAGCGACCGGTGATAACGATGTTCATCAGGGTGAGGTAAGGTGGTTCAGGCGAGGTCGAAGCTCGCAAGGACAGCCCGCAGGCTCTCAGTTTTTTCCTCCGTCAGTCCAACGAGAGGAAGACGGAACTCAGGAGTACACCGACCACAGAGAGCCAGTGCGCTCTTTACGGGCACCGGGTTGGTATCGAGGGTCATTAACGCATTGAGGAGAGGATAATAGCGTTTCTGGATTTCCAATGCCTCCGGGAATGAGCCCTCGAGTGCTGCCCTGACCTGTCGGGCGATGACTTCCGGAATCAGATTGGCCGCGACGGAAACCACGCCCCGGGCACCCACCGCCATGAAGGGAACGGTGAGGGGGTCGTCCCCGGAGAGAACACTGAAGGTCCCCGGGAGCGCCTGAACCAGCTTGTTGACACGGTCTGAAGATCCCCCGGCCTCCTTGATGCTGACGATGGTTTCGCAGTCCTCGGCGAGGCGAGAAACAGTCTCAATATCGATTTGAATGACGCTTCGTCCGGGTATCGAGTAAAGCATCAGAGGGAGCGAAGAAGACTCTGCCACCATCTTGAAATGCTGATAAAGCCCTTCCTGAGAGGGCTTGTTGTAGTAGGGGCAGACCTGGAGGGATCCATCAGCGCCCGCTTTTTCGGCTTCCCTCGTCAGGTGAACCGCCTCGCTCGTCGAGTTTGCGCCCGTTCCGGCGATCACCTTCAAACGGCCCGCAGAAAAATCAACGGCTTGTCTGATGATGTCGACATGCTCGGATTGGTTGACGGTGGGGGACTCGCCGGTGGTCCCAACCGGGACGATCCCATCGATCCCAGCGCCGGCCTGTTGGTCGATGAGAGCCTCGAAAGCCTCGTAGTCGACCCGACCATCCCGGAAGGGGGTTACGAGTGCCGTGTAGCTTCCTGAGAACATGGAGGGAGAGTAGTGGGGAGCGATGACGAGAGTGGCAAGGGCAAAAGTTCCAGAGACTACAGGGTAATCTCTCCCTCGAAGACAAAGTCTGCCGGACCCGTGAGAGTGACTTTACGGAAGCCTTCTTCCGCGGACCCTTCGAAGCCGATTGTAAGCGTGTCACCGCCCTCGACGTCGACCTGAATGGGGGAGGGTATTCCGTTGAGCAGGTGGTAAACGATGGAACAGGCCACCATGCCGGTTCCACACGCCAGAGTCTCACCCTCGACACCCCGCTCGTAGGTCCGGATCGCGATGTGTCCACGCGCGACCTCCTCGACGAAGTTGGCATTGGTGCCGTTGGGGAAGTGGCTGTGGTGGCGGATTGCGGAGCCCATTCCCCTGACATCAAAATTCATGAGGTCCTCCACGAAGGACAGAGCATGAGGCACCCCCGTATTCAGACTGTGAATCGCGGTATCTAGTCCTTTCACGGAAACTCCGGAATTAAGCTCCAGATCGAAGGGATCTGACATCGTCACTTCAACATTATCGCCCATGATCCGCGTGCTGAGAGTGCCAGCCATGGTCTCGAAGCAGAGTGCCTCCTGTGTCCCGGGGATGAGACGGGCGGTGTATCGCCCGAAGCAGCGGGCGCCGTTACCACACATTTCGGCTTCGCCGCCGTCTGCGTTGTAGTAACGGAACCTGAAATCAGCATCGCCCCGGGCGGGTTCCACCGCCAGTAGGCCATCTGCCCCGACTCCCCGGTGCCGATCACAGATCCGGGCGATCTGTGTGCTGTCGAGTTGAACCGAGAGGTCGCGATTATCTATGACGACGAAGTCGTTTCCAGCTCCATTCATTTTGGTGAAGGGAAGACGCATGGTTAGCCTGGGTATGGATTGGGATTAGGTCTGGTGTCTGGGGATCAGTTCTCCTTTACGGCCGCGATGAGTGGCTCTGCGAAGGAGCGGACCTTTTGGGCGACCTCGGAAGACTCCGAATGAAGTTCCACCTGCTTCACAATTGCGGATCCCACCACGATGCCATCCGAGACAGAGGAGACAAGGGCGGCCTGTTCCGGGGTGGCGATTCCGAAGCCGACACACACCGGCACCTTCGTATGTTGCTTGATGGTGGCAACGTGGTCGCCAATCTGGGCAGAGGGTCCACCATGGGCTCCGGTCACTCCTGTCCTCGAGAGAGCGTAAATGAATCCCTCCGCCTGGCCGGCGAGCAACTTAATACGCTCGGGTGGGGTGGTGGGTGCGATCAGCCGGATTTGTTTCAAGCCAGCAGAATCGGCCATTTCACAGTTCTGGGCGGCCTCATCCGGGGGAAGGTCGAGAAGCAGGATGCCATCGACTCCAGCTCTGGCTGCATCCTCGTGGTATGCGCTGTAGCCATAGGTGTATACCGGGTTGAGATAGGTGAAGAGGACTACGGGAACCTCATGATGACGCCGAAAACGGCGGATGAGCTCAAAAACCCGGGACGAGTCGCTTCCTGCAGCAAGGGCACGGGCCGCTGCTGCCTGGTTCACGACCCCGTCGGCAAGGGGGTCGGAGAAAGGAACTCCAAGTTCAAGGATGTCGGCTCCGGCCTCCGCCAGCGCAACCATGATCTCGAGTGAGCGGTCCAGATCAGGGTCACCAGCGCTCACATAAGCGACGAAGGCTTTCTCGCCGTTGCTCCTGAGTTTTTCGAAGGTGGCGTCGATACGGTTGCTCATCCCAACCGAGGAATAAGCGAGAGCGCGCCCGGAGGAAAGGACGATTGGTCGACAAGGGAAGATCTTCATGGTTGAGTGCTCGGACGATGCGTGCGCGCCTGACTAAGGACTTCCGCTTTGAAGCAGCTCATACCCTCCCGAGTCTGCCCGACGGCCACAAATGCCGACGGATGCATGGGCATAGTTTCAAGGTGGAGATTTCCGTAGAGGGGGAAGTCAACGAGGAGATCGGCTGGGTGTATGACCACAAGCGGATCAGTCTGGCCATGCAGCCTCTGCTGGAGGAGCTGGATCATGGGTATCTGAACGATATCGAGGGCTTGGAGAGCCCTACGATCGAGAGAATGGCGGGCTGGTTCTGGAAAAAGCTCGAAGGAGATCTTGAGGGGTTATGCGAAATTGTGATCTACGAAACTCCAACGGCACGGTGTGTTTTCCGGGGAGAGTTTTAACTGGTTTTTAGCCGGGAAGGCGATACCGGTATGGGCGATGAAACGCGTAAGTCTGCTGGGTCTGGTCCTCTGCTTTTTCACAGGTGCCTGCGAGCAACACCACTGGGAGGACGTGGACGAGAATGGGGATGGGGTGATCGACCAGAATGAGCGAGGGACCATTCGTCTTTACAAGGAGCATGGCGACCACGACGACCACGGAGAAGAGGAAGACCACTAGCAAGCAGACTAGTGCCGCTGGTAGGACAGAAAACACTCGCCGTTTTCAAAGGGCTCAAAGTGGGAGAGCTTGAATTCTAGGCTGGCCGGAAGGTGTACGCTGGGCTCCCCGGTTATGGTAGGTGCTTCTTCTCCTCCGAAGAGGGTGTGAGCGGCCCACGTCAGATGTACCTCATCGATGGCTCCGAGGCTGGCGAGAGAGCGTACAAGGCTTCCGCCGCCCTCACAGAGAAGTGTCTTAACGCCCTGCTCATTAACCAGCACCCCGAGGAATTGCTCAAGGGAGCAGAGGTGAATGGTGGCTCCCAGATCCTCGAGCGGGGAAAAGTCGCGGCCTTCCGAGTCTGTGGCTAGAAGATGAATCGCACCCCCTGAAGTCTGGAAAACCCGGTGCTCAAGATCAAAATTACCAGAGCGCGAAGCGACGCAGCGCAACGGTTGACGTTTGGGGAGCATTTCCGCTGGGATGGTCATCGACATGTTATCAGCCTCCAGAGTAGTTCTCCCGACGAGAAGGGCATCAGCTCGTTTTCGTATTTCCAGAAGGCGCTGGTGATCCTGCGCGGAGGTAAACTGGGACGGGTCCTTATTGACGGTGGAAATCTTGCCATCTGCGCTAATGGCAAAGTTAACGAGGATAGTCGGACGCGTCATACGAGCTGGCAGGAGCGGATGGTGGAGCAGTTTTGATTGAAGCAAGAGTGCAAATTTAGAAAAATGCGTTTTGCGACCGGAGGTGCTCTGGGTATTATACAGCCTCAACTATGAGTGAATCAGCAGATCATTCCCCAAAAATAACGTGCTACCTCAAGACCTACTGTGGTTGGAGTGAAGGGGTTCGAGCCATCATGCGGAAGTATGAGTTGGAATATGAGGAAAAAGACATCATCGCTAATCCCGCGTTTCGCTGGGAAATGGAGCAGAAGACCGGTCAGCCGCTATCCCCTTGTGTAGAGATCGATGGAACGATGCTGCCTGACGTGAGTGGTGAGGAAGTAGAATCCTGGATGGTCGAAAAGGGGTTGGTCGCGGCCAGTGGGGCTGAGCCGGATGCCCCGATCGATACATCTTGCTCCCCTGAGCAACACGCAGCCCAGGCACTTGCGGAGGCCAAGGAACAGGAGGATCAGGAGGGCGCTGCAGGAAAGATCGTTTTCCTCGACTAGGTTGCTCGCACGCAGCTATCTCCGTCGCGCCCGAACGGCCTGCGCAAAAGCTTCCAGCACTTCTTCGGTAGATTGCCAAGAGATGCACGCATCCGTCACGGACTGTCCGTAAACCAGAGAGGCGGGATCGTTGCCGAGCTTCTGGTTTCCCTCTACCAGGTTGGACTCAACCATGACGGCCGCCAGGGCCCGGCAACCCCCGGAGATCTGCTCACATAGGTCGTGGGCGACTTCAGGCTGCTTCCTGTAATCTTTGCAGGAGTTCCCGTGGGAGCAATCGACCATGAGATGAGGGGAAAGGCCGGCTTCTTGCAGCTGGGACTCAACCGCAGCGATACTTTGGGCGTCGTAGTTGGGACCTTCTCTCCCGCCCCTCAGGATCATGTGGCAGGCTTTGTTGCCTGCGGTGGTGACGATGGCGGAAACTCCCTGCTTGGTTACAGAGAGAAAGTGGTGCGATTCGCGGGCTGCCCCGATTGCATCCAGGGCAATCTGGTTTGATCCTCCGGTCCCGTTCTTGAAACCCACGGGCATGGAAAGCCCGGATGCCAGCTCGCGATGGATCTGTGACTCGGTAGTACGGGCGCCGATTGCTCCCCACGCGATGAGGTCCGCAATATACTGAGGGGAGATGGTATCCAGAAATTCTGTCCCGGCAGGGACTCCGAGCGAAGCGAGTTCGAGAAGAAGTTCGCGTGCAATCCTTAATCCGCGGTTAATATCGAATGAGTTGTCGAGGTGCGGGTCATTGATCAGGCCTTTCCATCCGACGGTGGTTCGGGGTTTCTCAAAATAAACCCGCATCACGATATGAAGGTCTTCCGAGAATCGCTCCATGAGGGGCTTGAGCCGAGATCCGTATTCAAGCGCCGCGGAAGGATCATGAATAGAGCACGGACCGATCACCACAAGGAGGCGGTCATCCTCACCCCGCAGAATTGCTTCTGCTCCCATACGGGCATTGTGAACCAGATCCGCCGCTTCGTTTGTGTTGGGCAAGTAATAGGACAGGACCGCCGGGGAGATCAGGGGGTCGATACCCCCGATGCGCAGGTCGTCTGTTCTTTGCGTCGCCACGGGAGGAACGTGGTTGCGCGGATGCCCTGATGCAAGGGCATTTCCATCGGCCGTAACCCGGTTGGTCTGGCCATGGGACGATTTTGGTTTGGGAAACCATGCTTTGGAATTTACGCTGGGTTCATGAACTGTCTCTTATACACATCTCCGA
>CAXEFH010000147.1:0-8288 GCA_963989605.1 uncultured Roseibacillus sp.
TTTTCAAGCAGAAGACGGCATACGAGATTTCTGCCTGTCTCGTGGGCTCGGAGATGTGTATAAGAGACAGCCTCGCAATCCAGTTCCTGAAGGGAACCCTCCAGCTCCCGAAGAACCTGATCCAAAGCCCGCAGCCTGAAAATTGCCTGATTATGCTCTTTCTGGATCCGCGCCCGCTCAAGGTTAATTTCCCCCTCTGCACGCTCAACCTTGTGGTAGGATCGGAAAACCTCCTGAATGTTGACCACAGCAGTTCTCAATCCTGGCGCACTCTTGGACAGACCCGACTGCTGGACTGCTTCAACCCTTGCCGAGTCATCAATTTCGAGCCCAGCAACCCTGTCACCACGGGCCTGCAACCCGGCCGCCCAAGCAATGCTGAAAAAGACGAGAATTCGAATCCTAATTATCAAGACTATCAGATCATAACCCTCGCCCGCCGTAACTCAAGTCGATTCAAGAGTCGCGATCCCTTCAAAATTATTGCATATGCTTCAGTTTTCTTCACTAGCAGACGTCCCGCCAGAGCCCTCTTCTCCATCGGTACTCGTTCCAACGATGGGAGCACTTCATGAGGGACATGCGATGCTCATCCGCAAAGCGAGAGAAGTTGCCGGCCCGAACGGTTCCGTCATGGTCTCCATTTTCCTGAACCCCCTGCAATTTGAATCCTCGGCTGATCTTACGGCTTACCCCCAAACAATTGAAGAGGATCTCCTGCTCTGCCGGGGTCTCGGCGTTGACAGGGTCTACACTCCGTCACCTTCTGAATTCTATGCCGACAACCATTCCATATCAGTGGTGGAGAACTCTCTTTCTCGCTTCCTTTGTGGGGCCAATCGTCCCGGTCATTTTGAAGGGGTCTGCACCGTTATCCTGAAACTGTTCAACTCCTTGCGTCCTTCCCACGCAATCTTCGGCAAGAAAGACTACCAGCAACTCGCTATTATCAGGCGTCTCGTCCGCGATCTCTCGGTTCCCGTGGAACTTCACGGTGTCGAAACCGCGAGAGAAGCTGATGGACTTGCTCTCTCATCAAGGAACCTCACCCTGAGACCTGAGCATCGTAGAGATGCATCACGGATCTACAGAGCTCTTCTCACCGCCCGGGACATCCGTAAGACCGGGGAACAACGGCGTGAAATCTACCTGCAGACTGCTCGCACCCGCCTCAATGAGCATTCACCGCCTGAAATGAGCATTGAATATCTCGAACTCGTTAATCGCGAAACGCTGGCTCCCGTTCCAAAGGTCACCGGGCCAGCCCTTCTTGCAACCGCCGTGCTCTACAATGAGGTTCGTTTGATCGACAATATAGAGCTCTAGGCCGGCCGAACCCTGAGACGGGAGTTAAAACCATGAGGCTACTTTGCGGGCAGACAGGGCGACCGCAACAAGGATGCCTGCGATCGCTACGATTTTTAGGACCCCGGGCACGCGTCGCTCGCCCTCAAGCTCAGGTCTGGTTGCGAGATAGAGCATTGCGAGACCCAATGCCGGGATTCCAAGAACCGTCAGCGCCTGCGCCCCAAGCATGAGCGAATCCCGACTCTCTTTCCAAATGATACCTAAAATTGCGACCAGCATGCCAAGGCCAAGTGCCATTGCCGTGAAATGACGGGCCCAGCGCCCCTCCATACTGGCCCCCTTTCCCATACTGTCGGAGAGCACGGTCCCACCTATGGCGGCATTCACCATGAAGGAGCTCATTGCTCCAGCCATGAAGCCTCCACAGAAAACGTATTTCGACCCTAGACCGAACAGTGGCTCCAACTGGCCGGCAATTGCCTTGATGCCAATATTCTCCTGAACACCTGAGACCCCATGGAAGGTCAAGAGCGCGGTAATCATGATGATTACGGATACTCCCCCTAGAACAGCAACTCCAACCGCTGAATCGAACGTTCCCTGCTTCAAGTTCCGCATATTCCAACCCTTCTCTCTGACCAGGTAACTCTGGAAAAAGGCTCCCCCAATGGAAAAGGTTGTCCCGACGAGGGCAATAACAGGCAGCCAGTCCGGTTTCTCTCTCGATGGAGCATTTCGTTCCGGTGCGTCACCGAGCAGAGCGGCGAGGAGATTCGCAGCGAAGGCTCCAATCATGAAAAGAACCAGCAATTTCATCGCGCTCTCTACCGCAGAATAAAGCGAACGCATGAGATAGAGGCAGGATATGACCATCCCATTTGCTATCAACAGGATGAGAACCTGCATCCGTGACCACCCCTCTGGCAGACGCCCCTCCTCCTTTTCAAAAAGCGGCTCAAGTCCGACCCCTAGGGCGAGATTATTGCTTGATTGATATAGTGCGACTATTCCGAACAGAACGATCCCGACACCAGCTGCTGTCTTCCGACCCAGACGAGAGGCGATTTCATCACACATACTTCCCGGGTAAATCACTCCCAGTCGGGCCGAGAGAGCAACCATTCCCATCATCAGGGCCACCGCAAGGGCGAGGAATGGAACCCCCTGCCATCCCCACTCAGCCCCGACCCGCGAACTTGCGAGAATACTCCCCGGCCCCAGCACAACCGCAGCCACGATAATTGCCGGTCCGGCAGATCTTACTGTTCCTAGAAACTTCATGAGGAGCGAGCCTTGTTACCTTCGATCATTCAACCTGAATTACCAACCACCAATACCGGCTAACGTACTAACTGCACTACCCGAGCCTATCAGCAGGCGATTACCCTCCGCGGCCTGTTCCCACACAGCTCTGTAACGTCCTCGTCACTGATTCCCATGCGCCGCAAAATGCTTTCCACATACGGCATTGTTGCGGTAGACCCCATGAGATGTGTCCCATCGGAAGATCTCGCCACTCCATCTTCCCCCACTTTAATTTGTCCCGAGCCAAGAGTATAGTTGCCCGGGCCGCAACGGGCCGCCGAGATCGCATCAGTCACCACGAGACACCGTTCCAGCCCAGCCGCTCTGAAATAGTTCCTCAGGGCAAACGCGGGCACGTGAACTCCGTCACCAATAAAGCAAACCCACAGTTCCTCCGAGAGGCTTAGGACCCGCTCCACGATATTATCATGTCTCGGAAGATACTGGGGACACCCATTCCCCAGGTGGGTAAACATTTTCAGACCAGCGTCGATCGACGCCTTAAGCTGTTCCAATGAGGGGTTACAATGCCCAGCTGACACTACCACTCCCTGCTCCGCCAGATATCGGATAGTGGCACATTCAGGGTCACACTCCGGAGCGAGGGTCACAATTCTCGTCAGTCCTCCAGCGGCCTCCATGAGATCCTTCATGACGTCCACGGAGGCAGGCTGCGCCTGACCACGAGGGTGAGCCCCAATGAATCCCTCCTCCGGATTCAGGAATGGCCCCTCGATATGCAATCCAGCAACAACCCTTCGAACCAACTCATCTTCCTCTCTTGCTCGCACGATCCTCCGCATTTTGGCCTTCATGGACTCGGGAGAATCCGTGATTATAGTCGCAAGGATTCCCTCATTCCCGTCCTCCTCCAACGCAGAGCAGGCGACCTTCGCCTGTTCTGTAGTGAGGGTATCAGAATTGAAATCGATCCCAGCATACCCATTTACCTGAAGGTCAAAATATCTCATCTCTTGAGAAGGCTCGCGGAAGGCTCATCAAGGAAGAGGCTGCAATCAGGATGCCGCTGCAAGATCGTCGCAGGGACCTCAGGACTGACCGGTTCCTCGATTGTGCTCCGCACCGCTGCGGCCTTACGGGCGTCTGGAACTGAACATATGATTCTCTCCGCCCTCATGATTTGTTCGACCGACATAGATATTGCCTGTTCAGGCACAGCCGCCAACTCCGAGAACCACCCCTCCCCTACCTGCTGGCGCCGACACTTCTCGTCCAGTTCCACAACGATGTATGGGGCTTTCGCCTTAAAATCTGCAGGAGGATCATTAAAGGCAATATGTCCATTCTCACCAATCCCGATGAATGCAGCCACGGGGTCCTCCCTCCCCATGATCTTCCCGAGCCTTTCGCACTCCGAATCAGGATCAGCGCATCCATCGATAGGATAAAAACACTTCAATTGACGAGGCAGGAGTTCAACAAACCTGTCCCGAAGGAATCTGCTGAAAGAAGCCGGATGGTCCTCCGGGAGACCAATATATTCATCAAGATGAAACAGGATCACTCTTTCCCATTCGATCGCAGTTTCCTTCAGCAATGCTCCAATCACCTCAAACTGTGAAGCGGCCGAAGCCATCACGATCGAGACTTCCTTCCGCTCTGACAGGGCCTCGCGAATCTTTCTGGCTCCAGCTGCGGCAGCAACTGAGCCGAGTTCCTCCTTGGTTCCGGAAATACTGAGATTCATCCGTCACAGCAATACGAGACGATCCACAAAACTGCCACAACCAATAACTCAATAACCGGCTTGTTCTTCTCGATTTTAGAGTCAAAGGATACCCCCGACAATGAATGCAGACTTCCTGGTCATCGGTAGCGGTATCGCAGGCCTCTCTTTCGCGATTAAGGCGGCAGAGCATGGATCCGTGACCTTGATTACCAAGAATGAGCCTCTGAATTCAAATACCGCCTGGGCACAGGGAGGGATTTCCGCAGTCCTTCCTGAAGTCCTGCGGGACCCCGGCGACACCGCCGAGCAACACGTTGCCGACACCATCGATGCAGGCGCCGGGCTTTGCAATGAAGAGGCGGTGAGATCCATTATCGAGGAGGGCAAGCAGACCATTGAGGAGCTTGTCTCCTGGGGCACTGACTTTGACCAGGAGGGTGCTCGCTACTCCCTCGGCCGGGAAGGTGGACACTCAAGACGACGTGTTCTGCACTCCAAGGATACCACGGGCCATGAAATTGCCTCCTCCCTTCTGGAAACCGCCCGCAGGACTCCGGGACTCACAATTCTCGTGAATCACATGGCGATTGACCTCATAACTACCGATAAGCTCGGTAGCGTCACTGAAGATCGCGTTGTCGGCGCCTACGTTCTGGAAAAGTCCACCGGTGAAGTAAGTATCGTGCGTTCCGACAGGGTGATTCTTGCCACAGGTGGCTGCGGAAAGATCTACCTTTACACGACAAACCCAGACTCCGCTACCGGCGATGGCGTTGCCATGGCCTGGAGAGCAGGTGCCCGCATCGCGAACATGGAATTCATTCAGTTCCACCCAACCTGCTTCTACAATCCCGCCGCAACCGGCGCGGAGGCTCGATCCTTCCTCATTACGGAGGCCTTGCGGGGAGAGGGCGCTGTGCTGCTGAACGACAAAGGTGAGGACTTTACCCTCGATTACGATAAACGGGGCTCCCTGGCACCACGAGATATCGTGGCCCGATCTATCGATACGGAAATCAAGAAAACCGGGGCAAGCTGTGTCTATCTGGATATTACCCGGAAACCAGCTGGATTCATGGCTGAAAGGTTCCCTTTCATCTACAAGACTCTTCTCGAGTTCGGGCATGATGCCGAGAAAACCCCCATTCCGGTCGTACCTGCTGCGCACTACCAATGCGGCGGCGTGCTCACCGAGCCCGACGGAACTACCAGCCTCCGTGGACTTTTTGTCATTGGAGAGGCCGCGTGCACCGGACTTCACGGCGCCAACCGGCTGGCTTCCAATAGCCTACTTGAGGGAAACGTCATGGCTCGCAAGGCTCTTGCCGCAATGACACCGCATCTGGGCTCCATGAATACCACTCCTGCCCCGCCAATTCCTGAGTGGGAACACGGGGATACCGCCCCCCCCGATGAACTTGTGAATATCTACCATAACTGGGACGAAATCCGCCGCACAATGTGGGACTACGTTTCCATCGTCCGCACTGATAAACGGCTCCTGAGAGCAAGCGTCCGTCTCCGAAATCTTGACCGGGAAGTTCGTGATTTCTACTGGGGATACAGGGTTAATGCCGATGTCCTTGAGTTGCGGAACCTAGTGACCGTTGCATCTCTGGTAGTAGAGTGTGCGATGCAGCGGAAAGAATCCCGGGGTTTGCACTATACTCTCGATTTTCCTGAAACCGATCCACAGTTCAGGAGGGACACCATCACGTATCGGCCCTGAGGGAGAAAGCTCCCCTGCAACTCCTCGCATGCGAAAAATCCTGCTCGCGCACCGGTTCTCATGCAGATTGATCCTGTGAGGCTGCCATTGCCTCTCACCTCATGTATGCTGTAGTAAGGGGCATGGGCCTTTCTCCCCACTCGCTCAGCCGCCTGACTTTGTCTCTTCAGATTGGCCTCTGCGTTCCTGCCTTTTCATCAACTGAAGAGGATAACGAAAAAGTGGTCTCCGCCATCCTTGGCAGGATGACGTTGGAAGAGAAAGTCGGTCAGATGACGCAGTTGACCCTCGGAGCAGTCTCAAGCACCGAGGCCAGCTCAGAGAATCCAGAAGCGCACAAACTGGACAATAAAAAGCTTCGCCACGCTCTGGTAAACAAACACGTCGGATCAATTCTCAACGTCCACAACATAGCCTTCAGTGCGAAACAATGGCATCAGTTGCTCACGCAGATACAAAATCTTGCCACCGGCGAAACCAGACTTCAGATTCCCATTCTCTATGGGATAGACAGCGTTCATGGAGCCAACTATGTGCGGGAGGCCACGCTTTTTCCTCATAATCTGGGATTGGCTGCAACCCGTAATCCTCTCCTCGTCGAGCATTGCCATGCAGTGACTGCGCTTGAGACCAGAGCAGCTGGAATTCCATGGAATTTTGGACCTTCGCTTGATGTTGGTCGACACCCACTCTGGTCACGCTACGTAGAAACCTTCGGGGAAGACGTCTACATCACGAGAATCATGGCCGAGGCAGCCGTTCAAGGTCTTCAGGGCACCTCTCTCGACTCGGCAACAGCAGTCGCTGCCACCGCAAAACATTTCCTCGCCTACAGCTACCCATCAAGCGGGCAGGATCGTACTCAGACGCTTCTGCCAGAGCACTACCTCCGCGAGCATTTCCTGCCCCCCTTCGCAAGTGCTGTGAGGCAGGGCGTCCGGGCAATCATGGTCAACTCTGGGGAAGTCAATGGGATTCCCCTTCATGCAAGCCATGAGATGCTGAGTGTACTGCTACGTGAGGAAATGAAATTCGAAGGAGTCATCGTCAGCGACTGGGAGGACGTGAAGAAGCTTCATAACCTCCACCGTGTCGCGCCGGACCTCAAGGAGGCCGTCCGGATCTCGGTCAATGCAGGAATCGACATGTGCATGGCTCCCTACGATTTCCATTTCCCCAATAATCTGATCAAACTGGTCAAGGAGGGAGCGATTCCTGAGGGACGAATTGATGAATCTGTACGCCGGATCCTCAGGTTGAAGTTCTCGCTTGGCCTCTTCGACGACCCTATCCCTGCAGCCACCTCCATAGAAGATATCGGCAGTCAAAAGTCTCAGGAGCTCTCTTTACAGGCAGCCCGGGAATCCCTCGTGCTCCTCAAGAATGAGGGAGTCCTGCCCCTCAAGCGGACGGGTAAGATTCTCCTGGCCGGACCAGGGTGCCACTCTCTTGCAGCCCTTCACGGCTCTTGGTCCTACACGTGGCAGGGAACTGACGAGGCGGCGTATCCAAAAGGCCTCCAGACGATCCTGCAGTCCTTCAATACAGGATACGGCCGCGACAACGTCCTCTGGGCACGTGGGGCGCAATGGGATGGCTCGACCGATTTTGACTACGCCATGAACAAATCCCGCAATGCAGATGTCGTGGTTTGTGTCCTCGCGGAGAAACCAGGCACTGAAACCCCTGGAAACATCCCCAACCTGTCGATGCCGGACAATCAGCTTCGCCTCGTCCGGCGTCTCGCTACCGGAAAACCGCTGGTCCTTGTAATTCTCGGCAATCGGCCCCGTCTCATCACTGAGATAGCCGGCCACTGTCACGCGATAGTTTACGCAGGACACCCCGGACCCCACGGTGGCAAAGCACTCTATGAATTACTAACAGGTCAATTCAATCCCTCGGGACGCCTGCCATTCACATACCCCCGCGATCCCAATAGCCTTCTGACCTACGATCACAAGCACAGTGACACCGTAGGACCCGATAAGGAAACTCCCGGTTTCAATCCCCTCTATGAATTCGGACATGGCCTGAGCTATACATCCTTTGCCTTCAGTGACCTGAAAGTGGAGTCATCTACCCTTGGCAAGGACGATGAAATTCATGTCTCTGTCAAGATTACCAACACCGGTCAACGCCAGGGCAAGGAGACAGTACACGTTTTCACTCGAGATCTTTTTGCCCTGTCTCTTATACACATCTCCGAGCCCACGAGACAGGCAGAAATCTCGTATGCCGTCTTCTGCTTGAAAA
>CAXEFH010000148.1:0-8258 GCA_963989605.1 uncultured Roseibacillus sp.
CGCATAGACAAGGATCTGTATAATCCCCACAAAATACGCATTTAATCCAACGAACAGAGCTGCAAGTCCGACGAAGGAAGCAACCATGGAAATCGCAGAACTGACCGGGTTCCGGAAGCATATGAGGGCGATGGCACCCACGACGGATACAGCAGCGAACGCATAAAAGAATACAGACATGCCTAGATGATGGATTCCCGAAGATTCTGGCGGATCAGATACTCCTGCGCAGATCTCGGGAAAAAGATGCTTCGGGTCTCTCTGATCATTTCAGCTCGTTCCATTTGTTCACCAGGCCTTCCCGAATCCCCCCGATTTCGTAGAGGCGTCCCTTGTCGTTAACCATTTCCTCACGACTGCCACCAGTCATCGCGTAGTCCTGCCTAAGGTAGATGGCCTGTTCGGGGCACACTTCCTCACACATTCCGCAATAGATGCAGCGAATCATATCGATATCGAATTCCTCCGGAGCCTTCTCAACCTTTGCCCACGGATCGTCAGACTGAAGTTCACCGGGCACTATGGTGATAGCCTTCGGCGGACAGATGAATTCACAGAGTTGGCATGAAACGCATCGCTCTCGCCCCTGCTCATCAGTGACAAGAGCAGGAACTCCACGGTAGTAGTCGGGGAGCTGGCTGTCCCACTTCTGTTCGGGATACTGCATGGTGACCCCGAGGCCGGAGGAAGCCAGTTCCTTGCCTCCTTGGGCCTTCCCGCGAACTGCCTCTATTGCATGCTTAAGGGTGATGATCAGACCCTTGAAGATGGCAGGCAGGTAAAGATGCTCATACCAATACAGCTTTGGGCGTTTGACTTTGACAATGGCCATCAGGGAGAGGTTCTAGGGGGTCTTTGGTTTCAGGAAGAAAGGAAAGCGGAGGCTGGGCCTCAGGTGATTTTCGCCTTCCGCTTCGCTTCGTTTGCTTTGGTGATGAAAAACATGAGTGCGGCGGCGACGAGCAGGGCCGGTAATCCAAGAAGAAAGGTGTTCATAAGGCCGATGTGCGGGGCAGCCATGATAAGTGCCGCGATAAAGATGTTGAACAGAGCGAGTTCAAAGAAAACAACCCATCCCAATTTCATGAGCTGGTCGTAGCGGAAGCGGGGGACTGTCCAGCGGACCCAGATGAAGAAGATAATGAAAGCGACGGTCTTGGCCAGGAAGGCTCCCATGTGAATGAACCCGGCATACCATTTCCAGCTGCCCTCGGCTGTCTGCAGCAGGGCACCGTCCAAACCGAACCCAAGCGACCAGCCTCCAAGGAAGACTGTCACAATAAGAGCTGAGCCCACGATCATGGCGGCATATTCGCCCATGAAGAAGAGAGCAAACTTCATGGAAGAATACTCAGTGTGATATCCACCCACGAGTTCGGTTTCGCATTCGGGGAGGTCAAAGGGCATGCGGTTCGTTTCGGCGAAGATGGAAGTCGTGAAGACAAAGAAGGATATTCCCATGGGCACGAGGAGTAGCCACTGCTGACCACTGCTTTGCCAGTAGGCCGAGTGCACTACGGTTCCGTTTTCATTCCAGAGGGGAAGGAGAAGCCACCCGTTCGTTGCTTGGTAGGACACGATGTCACTGAGATTGAGTTTGCCAAAAAACAGAAGGACGGGGATGAGTGACAAGCCGAGGGCGATTTCGTAGGAGATCATCTGAGCGCATGAACGCACCCCTCCAAAAAAAGGGTATTTCGAGTTGGAGGCCCAACCGGCAAGGGTGATTCCATAAACGCTCAGGGAGGCAATCGCAAAAATGAAAAGGGGACCAATCCCTATGTCCGCGATTACCATCTTGATTTCATAATCAAAGATGGTGACTGCACTACCGAACGGGATCACGCACAGACTGATGAATGCAGGCGCGGCGGTGAAGGCCGGAGCCATCCAGTAGAACGCTTTTCTGACGTGCGCAGGAGTGAAGTCTTCTTTGAAGAGTCCTTTCAATCCATCGGCCAGTGGTTGGATAAGTCCAAAGAACTTTAGGTCCTTCTTGAATCCAAAAAGGGTGGCCGGGATTCCGACTCTATTGGGGCCAACCCTATCCTGAATGATGGCAGACACTCTGCGTTCAGCGTAGGTCGAATAGGCGACAAGAGGCAGAACCACCAGAAAGGTGAATCCGAAAATTTTGAGAGCTGAGGCGAGAATGAAAAGTGGGTCCATTGGATTCAGTTCGGGTATTTATCCAACAATTTCTCCCGCGGTTATCCGCGCTCTCTCCGCCTCAAGGAGAGGGATGCTCTCGCCGGTGTCCAGGATAGGGATTCCAAGGTCACCGATCTTGGAAAGGGTAAGCTCCTCAAACTCGTCTACGTCATCCGCGATTTCACTGAATACCTCTTCCAGCAGGTAACGAGAAGGCTCGTCCGGTGCGAGCGCCTTGATCAGATCCCGGATGATCTCCCAATCATCCATGGCGCCGGGTGGTGGGGGAATAGCCTGGTTCAGCCGCTGAAGACGCCCCGTAACGTTCACGAGCGATCCTCGTTTTTCAGCGAAACCTGCTCCCGGAAGAACGACATGACTGGCTTTTGCAGTGCCGTTGGTAAGAATATTGTTGGACACGAGGAACTCAAGTTTGGCCAGATCGTCGGCCTCGAACTGCGCATCTCCGAGAAGATCCTCGTAGAACACGATGAGGGCTTTGATTCTGCCTGTTTCGATACCCTGGCGGATTGCATCCAGCTTGGCGTAAGGGTCTTGTGAGGCCCAGATGAGCTTTGCTCCCGAGGTATTAGGGTTTCGATCCGCGGAAATCAACTTGCCGTCGGACTTCCCGAGCCTGGGAACCAGTGAGATCAGGTCCGTCTCGAGGGTATCGGCAAGCCGCCTGAGCAGATACAATTCTTCGTTGGTCATCCGGCCGGAACCAATGACAGCGATCTCTTCTCCCTTAAAGCCCTGTAGCCCTTCCACAGTCTCCGAAATAGCAGCGCGCCAGTCAGACACTTCGTGCTTGAAGCCTCTTCTGATGAAGGGATCCCCGAGACGGGTTTCGGCGTGGAGATAGTGAAAGTTGAGCCTGTGGCTATCGGGCATCCAGGAGGAATTAACGTCATTGTTTTCTCTTGGAGTAATTCGAAAAATCTCATTCCCGCGGGTCCAGATCACCGTATTGCATCCAGTGCCGCAGTTGACATCAATGCTTTTGGTCTCCTTCAGGAACCACACTCTCATCTGGAAGCGAAAGTCATTTGAGGTGAGCGCTCCCACCGGGCAGATATCAGCGGTATTAAGGGAATAGTTATTGTCGAGGCGACGACCGGGATGAACCGTTAGCGTGGTGTGGGTTCCCCGATCGATGAAGCCGAGCACCGGGTCATCGGCCACCTCATCCATGAAGCGGATACACCGGCTGCACATGATGCAGCGCTCGTCATCGAGTCGGATCCGCGGGCCAATTTCGACATTCTTTGGTTTCTTGACCTTCATCTCCTCGAACCTCGACGTCCCGCGCCCGTGCTCTACCGAGAATTCCTGAAGACCGCATTCACCGGCCTGATCACATATTGGGCAGTCAAGCGGGTGGTTTATGAGCAGAAATTCCATTACCCCGTTCCGGCATTCCTCTACCAGCTCCCCGGCGGTCCTGATTCCCATGTTTTCGGCAACCGTGTTGGCACATGCGATGACCGGACGTGATATCCATGAGATCTGCTGGTAGCCATCATCTTCATATTGGGGTGATTCGCCGGGTGCCGGGCGGTTCGGCATCCCCATCTGGACGAGGCACATCCGGCAATTGCCCGGTGATGAGAGCTTGGTGTGGTAGCAGTAGTGCGGGACCTCTTTCTCTGCCTGTTTACATACTTCGATCATCCTGGTTCCGGTCGGAACCTGAATCCATGCGCCGTCAACCTGCACATTGACCATGCCCTTGTCCGCGGCGAGGTCCTTGGGTAGCTTTTCAGCTGTTGCTGGTGCGGAGTCTGCCATAGGTCAGATTCGAGCGGACGCTCCCATTGGGCTATGTTGAAAATATGTCTCGCGGAACCAACAGGAACAAGCGCACTTTGTGAAATTTTTCACAAGCGATACAAGTGGCTTACCGTATGGGGTTTGCATATGATTATACTCGTGGTTTCACGAACTTCCAGCGTGGGAGACGGCTCCCTTGAGGTAACGCCGCTGCGCTTTCTGCTCAGGATTCCGGGTAATGGGAGCATGATCCTCGACGGTGTCGGATAGGAGTTCGTCACGGAACTTGTCGACCATTGCCTCAACGGGCCACGAGCAGGCTTCTCCGAAGGCGCAGATTGTCCGGCCGTCAATCTGGTAGGCGACCGACTCGAGCGTCTCAATATCCGCAGCACTCGCTTTTCCGGCCACCAGACGGTCGGTGATCTTTTTCATCCAGGTGGACCCTTCGCGGCAAGGAGTGCACTGTCCGCAACTTTCATGAGCGTAGAACTCATTGATATTGTTCAAGACCCAGGACATCCTGCGTGAGTCATCCATCACGATAACACCCCCGGATCCTGCCATTGAGCCGCACGCAGCCATGGTGTCGAAGTCGAGGGGGATTTCATCAAAGGTGATATCCCGTTTGTCCGTCCCCGGTGGGGAGGAGACGCTGTAGGTGTCCGAGCACCTGAGAATTTTTGCCGAGGATCCTCCAGGAATAACCGCCTTGAATTCTCGGCCGTCCAGCGGTCCCCCACAGACATCATTGAGAAGTTCTCCCATCGTCATCTTTCCCACCTCGACCTCGTAATAACCGGGCCTCCGGACATCACCGGAAACACAAAGAATACGTGTTCCGGTGTTCCGAGGTGTTCCAATTTCCGCATAGGTTTCGCCCCCCATTTCTATGATGTGTTTTACATGGCACAGAGTCTCCACGTTATTTACGATGGTAGGGCACATGTAGAGACCCATAGCGGCAGGGAAATAGGGTGGTTTGATCCGGGGATAGGGGCGCTTGCCTTCCAGAGATTCGATCAACCCTGTTTCTTCACCACAGATATAGGCGCCGGCACCACGGTGGACGTAGAAGTCGCAACTGAAGTCACTTCCACAGATGTGGTCGCCAAGGAATCCCGCTTTGCGGGCTTCCGCGATGGCATTCTCGACAATCTTTGCGGCCTCTGGAAACTCTTCGCGAATGTAGATGTATGCGAGTTTGGCACCGACTGCGAAGCAGGAGATGATCATGCCCTCGATGAGTTGGTGAGGGTCCTGATGGACAATGTAGCGATCCTTGAAGGTCCCAGGTTCGGACTCGTCGCAGTTACAGATCAAGTAGACCGGTTTCTTGTTGCCGGGCGGGATGAATCCCCATTTCACACCTGTTGGAAAACCGGCGCCACCTCGGCCCCGGAGGCCCGACTTCTTTACTTCTTCCGTCACCTCCCCGGGGGCCATCTTAAGGGACTTCTTCAGAGCCTTGTAGCCACCATCGGAGAGATATTTCTTCAGGGAAGGGTTCCAGCCTTTCCGGTCTACATTCCGAAAGATCAGCCGGTACTCGTGCTCGTTGGGTTCTTTCCCTTTGATGTAGGTTACCTTTGCCATCCTGATCGATTACTTGTAAGCCTGAAGCAGGTCGGATGCCTTCTCTGCCGGGAGATCTTCGTGAAAGTCATCATTAACGAGGCACACAGGTGCACTTCCGCAGGAGGCGAGGCATTCTGCGAATTCCACTGACCATGTTCCACAGGGAGACACTGCCACCGGATTATGATGAGAGGTCTGGGAACGGTCAATTCCGGCAAGCTCACAGATCCTGTCCATGAGCTCATAACTGCCGCCCATCGCGCAACTCAGTGTCCGGCAAACCCGGATATGATATTTCCCGGGTGCATGCTGCCGCAGGCCCGGGTAAAATGTGACCACTTCGGCGACCTTGATTGGTTCCAGATCGAGTTTGGCTGCCACCCATTCAATCGCATCTGAGGAGATGTAGCCAAACCTCGACTGGACGATGTGCAACAGGGGTAGGACAGCCGAGCGCCTCTGCTGAGCCGGGTAGTGACCTATGCTTGCGTCCGCTTCCTTCTCGATCGCCTTGTCAGCTTTGAAGGGAGGGTGATGCTTCGTCCCGCTGGTCTCGTGGGAAGTGACCTGATCAGTGAGAATTGTTTGAGGCATGATATTGATTCCCCGTGGGTGTGGCTTTTTCCAACAGTTCAATATTCAACGGTCACATTCTCCCATGACGAAATCGAGTGAGCCGAGAATTGTAGGGATATCTGAGACCATGTGGCCGACCAAGAGATCAGGGAGAATGGAAAGGTTTACGAAGGAAGGAGCCCGTATTTTCATTCGGTGAGGAACGCCTCCGCCCTTAGAATTGATATAGAATCCAAGTTCGCCCTTCGGGTTCTCAGCGCCGAAGTAGACTTCACCCTCCGGGGCCTCGATGCCCTGAGTGGCGACAATGAAGTGATGAATGAGCTCTTCCATTTTCATGAGGACCTTCTCTTTGTCGGGCAGGCTGCTCTTCGTATCGACCACGTTGACTGGGCCCTCTGGGAGTGAGTCAAGGACCTGACGCACGATGGAGATCGACTGACGCAATTCCTCCATCCGAACAAGATATCTGTCGTAGCAATCTCCCAGCTCACCAACTGGAACATCAAACTCATATTGTTCGTAGCCCAGATAGGGGCGGTCTTTTCTCAGGTCGCGGCAGGGACCGGACGCACGCAGGTTGGGCCCGGTGAGGCCGTAGGAAATTGCGGTCTCAGCAGAAATAATACCCACATCCTTTGTCCGAATGAGGAAGATCTTGTTCCTCGTGAGAAGCTTGTCCACTTCCTCCACGGTTTTTTCGCATTCATCAAGGAAAACACTGACATTGTCGGTGAAGCCTTCTGGCAGATCCCTAATCTGACCACCAACGCGGGTGTAGGATGTGGTGAAACGCGCGCCTGTGAGCTGCTCGGAGAGGTTGTAGATTTTCTCCCGTTCGGTAAAAGTGTAGAGAAATACCGTCATCGCCCCTACGTCCATGGCGTAGACGCCAACACCGAGAAGATGGGAGGAAATTCGGGCCAGTTCGCAGGCGAGGACCCGGATGGCCTGTCCCCGGGGAGGTAACTCCCACCCCATCAGCTTCTCAACCGCACAGGCGTAAGCCACGTTGTTGGCCAGAGGAGCAAGATAGTCCAGACGGTCGGTGTAGGGGACAAACTGGTTGTAATGCATGTTCTCGGCGATCTTCTCGTCCCCACGGTGAAGAAATCCGACATCAGGATCTGCTTTAGTGACAACTTCTCCATCAAGTTCCAGGATGAGCCTGAGAACCCCGTGGGTGGCAGGATGAGAGGGCCCCATGTTGAGCACCATCTTTTCTCCGAGAAGGTCCTGGGTGCCTGATTGGTAGTCGGAGGCGGCCTGCACTGCTGTGGCGGCCGCATCAGGAGCCTCGTAGATCGTTGTGGCAGAGGTCTCGCTCATTGACGGGAGTCACAAGAATAAGGCCCCAATTCTGCCGAACCCGCAAGGACTTTGTGAAATTTTTCACAAAGTCCCGTAGTGGCGGTGGATCAAGCGGAATGGGCAGTTTTCCAGCGAAATGGATGCTATTCTTGGGTGAATTTAAATATTTAAGATATCCTAAGCATTGCCAGTTGTGCCTATTTTTGCCAAAATATCAGGATCTTCTGAATGCTATGGGTTACTCAATGCGCTGTTTCTATTCTCCGGAGTTCTACCTGGAACTGCCCTCGGATCACCCCTATCCCATGCAGAAGTTCCGAATCTCGAAGGAGATGCTTCTCGAGAGAGGAACAGTCAGGCCGGAGGATATCGTGGAAGTGCGCCCGGCGGCGACCCACGTGCTGGAGCGGGCACATACCCCGGCCTACCTGCAGAAGATCTACTCAGGCCAGCTGGATCGGAAGGAGCAGATCCGGCTGGGGTTTCCCCTGACCCCCCAACTTTACAAGCGAGGCGCCGTTGAGGTCGAGGCAACGCGACTGGCCTGCGAGGCAGCTCTGCAGGATGGAGCCGCCGTCGTTCTTGCTGGAGGAACTCATCATGCGTTTCGGGAACATGGCGAAGGCTATTGTGTGTTCAACGACATTGCAGTTGCCATCCGGAGCCTGCAGGTCAAGAGGCCGGGCATCAAGGTGATGGTGGTAGATACGGATGCTCATCAGGGAAACGGGACAAACAGTCTTCTTGATAACGATCCCAATGTTTTCACCTATTCAATCCACGTCGGCCGTAATGATCCCAGACGTAAGGTCAAGGGGTCCATGGACGTTGAGACCTGTCTCTTATACACATCTGACGCTGCCGACGAA
>CAXEFH010000149.1:0-8246 GCA_963989605.1 uncultured Roseibacillus sp.
AATGATACGGCGACCACCGAGATCTACACCTCTCTATTCGTCGGCAGCGTCAGATGTGTATAAGAGACAGACCAATTCCGCCACGCCGGCTCTGACTGGATGCGGAGTGTTCCGGGCGCTCTACACGTTGTCAAGCGGACCGAGCTTGGAGAATCGTTGCTGGCCCTTTGGGGGGCCGAGGATTTCACCAAGAATAATGGCATCCCGCGCCGCGGTCGGAGTGGCCAGTTGTTCCCTGATCGGCCGGCGTCGCATGGTGCGCTTTCTGCGAACCACCCCGGCCTGCCCTTTCCTCACCTGCTCCAAGGCCTTGACCTCTGCAGGACTCAGGGTCGGCTTGGCCTTTGGTCGGGCCGATGGGATGGATTTCGTCTTGGTTTTGACTGAGGCTCTGGACGGAGTCGCAGGTAGGGGCGGTGGAGCCGATTTCTGGGTTCCCCGGGTCTCGGCCGGGACGATGAAGTCGAGAATACTCAGCTGCTCAGGGGCGTCCCGGGAAGGCTGTTCCCCAGTCGGAACTGGAGGAGGGTCCGAGGTGCGCTGCTCCTCCAGGATCTGTTCGCGAGCTGATTCATACCCAAAGGAATCCTGAAGCTCCTCCTCGGCCTCCTCCGCGTTCCCTCCCTTCAGGTGATTACCAATAAACTTGAGGAAGGCTATCGCCATGAACACCAGCAGGAAGATAGCCTGAGGATTTTCCAGGAGCTGGTCCATTCTATCGGAGAGGGTGTTGAGACGGATGCAGAGAGGGAAGGGCCCTAGGAGATGGGGCTATCGTTACCGGATGCGTCGTCCTCGGCGATGGATTCGCGCATCTGAGTGTCCGCCTCAACGTTCTGGTATCGAACGTAGTCCATGATCCCGAGATTTCCGGAGCGGAAGGCCTCAGAGATTGCAAGGGGAACCTCAGCTTCGGCGGCCACGACCTTGGCACGCATTTCCTGAGTTCTTGCGGCCATCTCCTGTTCAGAAGCCACCGCGGCGGCGCGACGCATTTCTGCCTTGGCCTGAGCGACCTGTTTGTCGGCCTCGGCCTGTTCTGCCTGCAGTCGGGCTCCCACGTTGTCCGCCACATCGACGTCGGCGATATCAATGGAGAGGATCTCGAAGGCGGTCGAGGCATCGACCCCCTTTTCGAGGACGAGCTTGGAAATGTTGTCAGGGTTTTCGAGCACGGCCTTGTAGGATGTAGCAGAACCTACCGAGGTCACGATTCCTTCGCCCACCCGGGCCACAATCGTCTCTTCGGTAGCGCCTCCCACAAAGCGGTCAAGATTGGTGCGGACGGTCACCCGGCCCCGGACGTTAACCCCGATTCCATCCTTGGCGACTGCGGTGATCTTGGTCACTCCTGCTGCGGGATTAGGACAGTCGATCACCATGGGGTTGATCGAGGTGCGGACCGCTTCCAGAACAGTCTTTCCGGTGTCCTTGGTGGCAAGATCAATGGCGCAGGCCCGGTCAAAGCTGAGATCGATTCCGGCCTTGTCGGCGGCGATACAGGCGAGGACAACATTCAGGACATCACCTCCGGCGAGAAAGTGGGCTTCGAGTTGGTCAGTGGTGAAGGGAAGGCCTGCCTTCACCGCAGAAATCCTGCTGTCGGTAATCATCCCGTAGGGCACTTTCCGGAAAAACATTCCTATCAGGCTACTCCATGGCACTGGAGCATTGGCCAGCTTGGCTCGGAACCAGGTGGCGAAGAACTTCAGGAGAACGAGAGCCAAAATAAGGGCGGCAAGGGCTCCAATGAGAATGGCCCCCAGCACTACAATATTGCTCTCGGCAACGGCTAGCGGCAGAGATGGAATCAGGCTTTGCATGGATACAGTAATTTCCCAGACCATAGTTGAGGGAAGTCTCGATGCAAGCGAGGGTGCGAGTTTTCAGTTTGCAGAGAGAGTTTGGCCCGATTGAATCGGTCCGTGTCGGAGCAGCGGACCATTGGTATTATTGCGGGTCGGGGAATTTTCCCGGCGACCTTCGTCAAAGCTGCAAAAAAGCGGGGTCTCAGAATTGTGATGGCAGCATTCAAGGGGGAGACGGAGCCAGAAACTGCGGAACAGGTAGAGGTCTTGGAGTGGTTTCGCGTCGGGCAACTCGGGAAACCCATCAAGTTTTTCCAGCAGGAGGGTGTCAGTGAGTGCGTGATGATTGGACAGATCACCCCGGGCCGGTTGTTTGATCTGCGTCCCGACCTGCGGGTGATCAAGATTCTGGGCAGGATCAAGGAGCGTAACGCTGAGACAATGTTTGGCGCGGTGGCAGATGAACTCGGTAGCGCCGGAATCAAGGTGCTGCCCTCTACCACTTACCTGGAGGACTCGCTTCCCGGGCCGGGACCGGTCTCCGGGCCCCGCCTCGATGCGGCAGGGGTGGACGATGCAGTCTACGGGATGCGGATGGCCAAAGAGGTGAGCAGACTCGATATAGGACAGTCCGTGATCGTGAGGGATGGAACCGTCCTTGCCGTGGAAGCGTTTGAGGGGACGAACAAGTGTGTCCGGCGGGGAGGTGAGCTGGGCAGGGGCAAGAACGTCAAGCTGGTCAAGGTCGCCAAGCCCGATCAAGACCTCCGTTTTGATGTTCCGGTAGTTGGACCTGATACCATCCTGGCATGTTGCGATGCAGGTGTCTCCGCGGTGGTAATCGAAGCAAGACAGACTCTCATCCTCGGGATAGAGGAGGTTGAGCACCTATGTAATACCCATGGCATATCACTCCATGCGCTGGAGGCAGGCGGTGCGGAGTAAGGTTGAATATCCTGGGCAGGGACCCCTTCCCGAATTTTTACAACCAGCCTGGGGTGGCCACACTTTTCTGCGCGCCGTTGGAAGGGGCCTTCTACTCGCGAGGGAGACCGACCTGGACAGGCGATGGACCGTGCGACGAAAAATTGCTTACCGCCCGTCGTCGATGATTTCTTTGGCCTCCAGCTCAGCGAGGCGCTGCTGCTCTTCTTCCACAGAGTGAATCCGGAGGGTGACTTTGATTCCCTGTCGCTCAGCGGCAGCACTCAGGACACTCCGGATAGCCCCAGCCGTGAAACCTCCCCGGCCAATGAGCATGGCAACATCGCTATGATCTAGGATGAGCCTGAAAGAGAGATGCTTGGGATCGATTTCAGCGACCCGGAGCTGCGCTGTTTCAGGATGATCGATGAATTGGAGGGCGATATACTGAAGAAAACCGCGGATTTGGTTGGTTGCCTCATGCATAGGTCTCTCTGGGTTACGCCCTAACTTGCGTGAGATACGGGCCGTGTCGAGCCAAACCTCTGTTCCGAGGCCGTTCCAGGGGCAGGAAAATCCAGGGTTCGGACCTGTTATCAGGGCGCAGGGCAAGAAAGCGGACCACTCCGGTGGGTCACGTGACCGGAACCTCCCGGGGGAGGGCGGATTCCTTCCTGGGAAGGACAAGGGTCAGGACTCCATGTTCAAGCTGGGCGTTGATCGCATGGGAATCGAGGTCAGGATGGAGATGGAATTGTAATTCATACCGCTCAGGCACCGGGCGGTCGTGGAGGGAGGCTGCGCTCTCCGGTTGAGGCGAGCGGCGACTCCCGTGGACCGTAAGCAGGTCTTCCCGGAGGGAAACGTTCAGGTCTTCCCGCGCAACACCCGGGAGAGCAATCGAAAGTTGCACCTCCCCGTCTGTGGGCGTTGCCCGATAAATGGGCCTGACGCGTCTAGCGTGATCGTTGACATTCTTGCATGGGCTCCCTGTCTCAGGAGAATTTCGACTGGCATTCATGACTTTCGTGGTGATGGTCTACGCTCTGGCACGATTCAGTTAACCTTGATCTCAAATGGACCGGCCTGATCCTCCCGCTTTTTCGGAAGGGTGATCTCAAGAAGGCCATTCTCGAGCTTGGCCGAGATCGCCTCCTCATCAACCTCCTCCATGATGTGAAAGGTGCGCTCGATACGGGACTGAAAGCCGTGGGGAGAATTATCGCGTTCTGCGAGGAGACGAAGCTGGTCTTTCTCAAGAGACAAGGACACGTCCTCGCTGCAAAATCCCGGAAGGTCGGTTTGAACAAGCCAGGCCGAGTCGGTTTCGTAAACTCCGGTTTTCTGTGGCGGAGATTCGTGGGCCCGGCTTCGGGGTGGCAGGGACAGGCCGCGCTGCCATCCAGGAAGGAGATTGAAGGGGTGGAAGTAACGATGATTCAGATTCATTGGACTTGGTTAGTTTTGGTTCCTTCCTCTTCGCAGTTCCCGGTCCACCTTCACCAGGTAGCTAGCAATCCACTAATTATAAGTAAGTTGCATGAATTTTTGGAATTCTCAGAGAGGGCAGGAAAAGGATCAAAAAGACCCGAAGGGGACGAATTGTCCCGACGAAGTGGCGCAGTGTGCGAACTCTAAGGCAGGCTACGACCGCCGTGCCCTGCCCTTCTTGAAGGCGAAAATCGCGGTCGCTATGAAAGCGAGAAAGACGGTTGCGAATAGAATGACAGCTCGTAGAGCGTGGCCGAATTCAATCTTCTCCGGCTCGCTCTCGGGGGGTATCTCGCTTGGCGCGAGAGCCAGCGTGAGGAAACCGTCTTCAAGAGTGAGCGAGGTTAATCTTTTCATCCATTGTCCGACACCATCGTCGTTCCCTAGATAAATCTGAGCAGGGCGGTAAGGTGAAAATACCCCGACGAATCCTTCGGGCACAGTTTTCCCAGGGACTTCGATTCGCTTTACATCGAAAAATATTTCCCCCCCGCTCAGCTGCGGACTGGTGACCATGGTTCCGTTAAGATAGCGGTAGTCATCTCCTTTCAGCGGGGAACCTCTCATCTTGAATGAGATTTCAATGTGGAGTTCTTCCGTGGTTATCTTTGTGACAGAGAAGGTCCCGCGGAGTTCCCCGAAGTCCTCGAAGGCGGCGAAGGCCAGATTGATCTCTGCAGGACTGAGTCGAAGAGTTGCGGGCCTTTCATTACCAGCGTCGGTGCGGAAGGTCTCTAGGGAAGCATTCAGCTTAATCATCGCGGAAGCGTTTTCCTCGAGGTCCGGCAGGGGCAGTTCCAGAGGGCTGGTGGAGGTGAATTTTGAGATCTCGCGATGCTGCTTGAACAGACTCCATATTCCGAACCCGATCAGGAAGGCGAGTGAGCTCAGGGCTAAAATCATGATGATGCACCCTGCGCCGGGACTCTGGGCCTGCGCGGGTTTTGATCCACCAAGGCCCTGACGGTCAGGGATCGAGTCATCCTGCGCGGGATCTGGCGGGGCTGAGTTCTCGGGCACGGGGTTGGGCTTAAACTTATTGGAGCGACTTTGGAACTTCTTCCTGCGGGAAAGTAAAGAGGGGGTAAATGACTATGGCGTTTGCGGTCAGAATGGTAGGGTCCTGCCGTGGCACGTGTTCTTGTTGGCCTCTCTGGAGGAGTTGATTCCTCGGTAGCGGCGGCCCTGCTTCTTGAGCAGGGCCATGAGGTGGTCGGGGCTTACATGAAGAACTGGATCAACGAGGAGGGCATTCCCGGCGACTGTCCCTGGGAGGAAGATTTGGAGGATGCTTCCGCGGTGGCAGGAGTGCTCGGAATCGAGTTCAGGGTGGTAGATCTGATCGACCAGTACCGGGAACGGATCGTTGATTACCTTCTTGAGGGGTATCAGTCGGGAGTCACTCCCAACCCGGATGTCCTCTGCAACCGGGAAATGAAATTTGGAGTGTTTCTTGATTACGCACTGGCCCAGGGATTCGAGGCGGTAGCCACCGGACATTATGCTCGCAAAAGGTATCTTGATGATGGAACAGCGGTGATCCTCCGCGGCGCGGATCCAAACAAGGACCAGTCTTACTTCCTTGCGCTGATGACACAGCATCAGGTGCAACATGCCCTGTTCCCGGTGGGAGAGATGCTCAAACCACAGGTCCGGGAGGTAGCGGAGAGGTTTTCCCTGCCAACCGCCAGCAAGAAGGACAGCCAGGGAATCTGCTTTATCGGCAATATCAAGATGTCGGAATTCCTTCGTCACCATGTGCCAGACCGTCCGGGTGATATTGTCGATCTGTCTGGAGCAGTGGTGGGACGGCATCTGGGCCTGCACCTTTACACGCTCGGCCAACGCAAAGGTCATGGGGTGGCGTCTCCCCGTGAAGGAATGGCCTACGTGGTGGTGGCCAAGGACCCGGGTCTCAACCAACTCGTGGTGGGTTGGGATGAACTGGCCACTCCTGGTCTCTATGCCGGAGCCTGCACTGTCGCCTCTCTCTCGGTCGTGGGACCGGAATTGTTGCCGCCGACCGGGGCGCGCGAGTGCTCGGTACAGCCCCGCTACCGGTCGCAGGCCGAACCAGCACGGGTAGAGAGGTATGAAAACCGGCTAAAAGTGCATTTTGCGCGTCCCCAACGGGCTCTCACGCCGGGTCAGGTGTGCGCTTTTTATGAGGGGGGGCAGCTACTCGGAGGAGGAATTTTTGAGACCATTGCCCCTGACGATGGGCGGTCTGGTTGACTTTTGTGCCTGAAATCAAGGGTGGCAAAGAGTGTGGTAAAGATAAGCTAACTATTGCGCAGCCCTTAGTATCTGGAGGCGCTAACAAGTGGTGAAGAACAAAGGTATTTACCGCCTAGTAGAACATATGCTTCGATTGTCACGCTTAGTTCAATTTCACCCTTACACGACTATGCTTACACAACACATCTCTACAGAAAAATCGGCCGGTGTCGCGAAGTCCGCGGCAGAAATTTCAAAAAGAACGCAAAATCTCGCGCAGGTCTATTCCACCCTGCAGTTCCTCGAGCGCTGCGTTTCCGCCTGCGAGGTGCTGGCGGATGAGCTCGGTCCGGAGACCTATACTCATCCCCTGCACGAGCACATCAATGAGTGCATTGTGGCAAGTGAGCAGCTCTCTGGCGCGATGGTTCGAGAGTCTCGTTTCTCCATCCAGTATGCGGAGGTCTGCATTGCAGCATGTGCCAATCTCGCGGATGAGTGTGTGCACGCCGAGGCGGTGACCGCCCTGCGCTGCGCGGAGCTTTGTGGCGATGCCATCGACATGATTCGCGATGACTTCGCGATCGCCTCGTCAAATTAGATCTCTCATCGGGACCACAGGCGCAATTCCAAGAAGGGCAGGGCTGCGGCCCTGCTTTTTTTTACAGCGGCTCCGAGTGCTATTCGCGCGAAAGAGCCGGGGAAGCTTATTGCACGGATTTGTCGGATGGGTCCTCGAATTGTGAACGCCAGTATTCCAGGCGTTCTTTGATCCTTTTCTCTAGACCGTTTTCGGTTGGCTCGTAGTAACGTTTCCCTTCCGGCAGGTAGGCTTGAGGGGTGAAGTTTCCGTCGTAATCGTGGGAGTAAAGGTACTCCATGGCCGCCCGGTCTAGGCCGGATCCTTCCGCCAGTTTCTTTCGGAAACTGGTACGGAGATGTTCGGGGACCGCGAGTGTCCGGTTGTCCTCCACGTCCTGGAGGGCTGCCCCGAGGGCCGCATAAGCGCTGTTGGACTTGGGCGCGGTGGCAAGGTAGACGGTCGCATGGGCAAGTGGAATGCGGCCTTCAGGCATGCCGAGGAATTCGAAGGCTTGCTGGGCAGCGAGGGCGACCCGAAGGGCATTGGAATCGGCAAGACCAATGTCCTCTGAGGCCGCGATGACCAATCTCCGGGCGATGAAGCGGGGGTCTTCGCCGGCGTGGAGCATCTTGGCCATCCAGTAGAGTGCGGCGTCAGGGTCGGAGCCCCGGATTGATTTTATGTAGGCCGAGATTGTGTCGTAGTGCTGGTCACCATCGGAATCGTAGACCACCGCCTTGTGCTGAATGGATTCCTCTGCTACCGCGAGATCGATGTGAACGGCGTCATGTTCCCCGGGTGTGGTGAGAATGGCGAGCTCGAGCGCGGTCAGTGCCTTTCTGGCATCTCCGTCAGCTTTCTCAGCGAGATGATTCAGTGCATCGTGGTCCGCAGTAATCTCCCGGGAGCCGAAGCCTCGCTCCGGCTCTGCAAGGGCCCGTTCAAGAAGGAGAAGGAGGTCCTCGGTAGAGAGCGGTTCAAGTTGGAAGATCTGGGAGCGGGAGACGAGCGGAGAGTTGACGTAGAAGTAAGGGTTGTGGGTGGTTGCCCCGATGAAGCGCACGGTGCCTTTCTCAAGGTGAGGAAGGAGGACGTCCTGCTGGGCCTTGTTGAAGCGATGAATCTCGTCAATGAACAGGAGTGTGCTCTGATCCTGTCTCTTATACACATCTCCGAGCCCACGAGACAGGCAGAAATCTCGTATGCCGTCTTCTGCTTGAAAA
>CAXEFH010000150.1:0-8222 GCA_963989605.1 uncultured Roseibacillus sp.
GGGCGCGGAGATGTGTATAAGAGACAGCTTGATCGCTTGAATCAATCCGGAGAGGTTGCCCATGAGGTGTTTCGGCGGCAGGACTTCGCGATGGAGGAAATCACGAATCATGGCCTGGGATGGAACTCTGAGTTTATGACGGCTGATCCTCGAACCTTCAAGTGGACTGTTGCTGACACCAATAATGTCGGATTTCTCGTGCTGGAAGGTTTGCGAAGGGACCAGAGCGTCTTTCGGTCCTATTTTGTGGACTCCTCGGAAGGACTGAGGATGGACTGGGCCGCTTCAACTGGATGGGGGGAAGTTCCCCCCGCTGATTTGTCCTCTGCGCTGGAGAAGCGCGAAGTGATGATTCGCTGTACTCTCGACAAGCAACCTCATTTCGACAGCAAGGTGGACGGGAGCCGATCGTGGTTTCTTATCATCCTTCCCGGATCCGAAAAGCAACTCTGGGGATTTGCACCCGCCGGCTCACCTCTTGACCGTGACCTTCTTGAATTATTCAACTTCGGAAAATTTTTCCTCGATCGTGAGCAGGATGTCCGGGTGGCTGTCCAGGTAGGGAAGGGAGAAGGAACACTGAAAGAGAATCAGGTTGAGATTATTGAGCTTCTGGCCGGCGAGTGGGTTCTTCCCTGAACTGCTCGAGAGGTCCCCGGGGCCCTGCTCAGGTGATCAAGATGAAGATCTCTCTATCTGAGCTCCAGAGCCCTCGTGAGAGATCTGCGCATGATCGACAATGGTTGGTTTCCAGGAAACCAGAGCTCGAACGCGAGGGCTCCCTGATGGAGTAGAAGCGAGCAGCCGTTTGCTGACCGGGCGCCAATCCGGGTCGCCTCTTGCAAAAGGCGGGTCTGGGCGGGGTTGTATATCGTGTCATAAACCAGATGGTGAGGCTGAAGGCACGATGAAGGTAATGGCGATGGGTCAGATCGTTGGAGCCCAACCGATGTGGTATTCACGATAAGGTCAATCTGATCGGACTCGGCAAGGATCTCAGGAGAGTCGAGGGAAAAGGACTTGATGCGCTCACCGGGTCCTTCAAGACGCTCGCTCTCAAGATAGGGACGAAGCTCTGTGGCAAGAGAATCGGCTTTGTCGACGGTTCGGTTTACGAGAATCAGTTTTTCGCATCCTTCCCGGACGCATTGTGCTGCGATGGCCCTTCCAGCCCCTCCCCCGGCTCCTACCACCATGATGCGAAGGTCCTTCACGTCGACAAGAAATTCCTCGTGAATGGCACGTACGAAACCGGGTCCGTCCGTGTTGAATGCAAGTTTCCGGTCGCCGTCGAAAAGAATGGTGTTAGCGGCCCCCAGCATGGCTGATCCCTCATCGACCTCATCGGCGGCGGAGAGAGCTTCAAACTTGTGTGGCACGGTGACATTGGCACCAACGAAATCAAGGTCGGCGAGGCGATCGAGCGCCTCGGCTACTCTTCCGGGAGGAACCTCAAGCCGAATGTAACGGGCTCCGCTTTCTGCCTGATCGAGGGCATCCTGATGAAGCTGAGGTGAGAGCGAATGTGCGACAGGATATCCAAGGACGGCAAGGCGTGCAGGGTGGCCGCTAGCCTCATCCAGCGAGGAGCGACTGGCAAGATCGTCAAGGGTGTAGACTTCCTTCATCTGTTTCCTGCTCTGCCTGCAAGTTCCTGAGTCAGAATTGTGACCCGCCGAATGGACTCTTCTTTGCCGAGGATGGCAAGCATCTCATTGAGCCCTGGTCCTCCGGAGCGCTGAGAAAGGGCCACTCTGAGAGGAAACATGAGCTTTCCGGGTTTAATCCCATGTGCGTCGGCGGTAAGCTTGATCGCATCCTCAGCCCGGGACCAGTCGGTGATTCCGCACATGCGGGAGGCAAGCTCACCCAGAAGAACTGGAACCTCATCCTTTGTCCGGAGCTTGGACATGATCTCCTCGTCGGCCGGGGGTAGTTCAAGGTAGAAGGTGATCATACCTGCGACCTCGGAAAGGGTCTGCACTTTTTCCTGCACACTGGCTGCCATGGCCTCATAGTCTTCGGTGACGGGGAGTCCTGATGCTGTGACGTGGGGCTTCGCTGCGGAGGCGAATTCCGAGGGAGAAAGCGCCATGAGATGCTGCTGGTTGAGCCATTGGCACTTATCCCAGTCGAAGCGTGATGGAGAGCGGTTGACGCCTTCCAGCGAGAACCTTTCCACCAGTTCAGTGAGGGAAAAGATTTCGTCGTCATCCTTCGGCGACCATCCGAGCAGAGCGATGAAATTGCTGACCGCCGAGGGGAGAAATCCTCGTTCCCCGTATTCGTGGACGGCGGCTCCCTGGTCTCGCTTTGACATCTTGCTTCCATCCGCGTTCAGGATAAGAGGAATATGGGCATAAGCAGGAGGGGCCTCTCCGAGGGCCTCAAATAGTTGCAGGTGCTTGGGGGTATTCATGAGGTGGTCCTCGCCGCGGATGACATGGCTCATTTTCATATCGATATCGTCCACAACATTAACAAAGTGAAAGACGAAGGAGCCATCCGAGCGCCTGATCACCATGTCGGGCGTATTGGACTCATCCTGATAGTCGATTGTAACGTCTCCACATACGAGGTCCCTCACCGTCACAGGCTTGCGCTCAAACCTGAAACGCCAGGCGCCATCGTCCTTGTAAACTCTTCCCGCCGCACGAAGTTTTTCGAACCAGCTCTCATAAATCTCCGTCCGCTCAGATTGAAAGTAAGGGCCATATTCGCCGCCCTGCTCGTGCCCTTCGTCCCAGTCGAGTCCAAGCCATCGCATTCCACGGAAGATCGCGTCCCGAGCCTCGCTGGTGTTCCGCATCTCGTCCGTATCTTCAACCCGCAGAATAAACCTGCCTCCATGTTTACGGGCAAAAAGCCAGTTGAAGAGTGCAGTTCGTGCCCCGCCGACGTGGAGATACCCCGTCGGAGAAGGGGCAAAGCGCGTACGAACTGGTCCTGACATCAATCCCGTATAGGGTGGGCGATACTACCCAGTCAACCGTAGCGCGACTTATCCTGCCGGGCCCAAGGATGCAGGATGCGGATTCTGCATGGACTCCTCCTTATTCGGCAGATTTACAGTTGACCCTGAATTGCTCACTCGTGACCGTTGACCATGATGAAAAAGATCAGGCCCCATTGGCAGATTCTTGGCGCACTGGTGCTGGCGACGCTGGTAGCACTAGTGCTTCGATCCATTGATGCGCAGGCGGAGGGAGGATTGATCATGGGATTTGTGGGCACCTGCAAGTTTCTCGGAACGATTTTCATGAATCTGCTGAAGATGATTATCGTACCCTTAATCTTGTCCTCCGTCGTGGCAGGGATCGCGGGGCTTGGAGGCATGTCCGGTTTCGGCCGGCTTCTTGGGAAAACGGCAGGATTCTATGCCCTCACCAGCCTGTGCGCTATCATCGTGGGGTTGGTTCTGGTAAATGTGATTGCTCCGGGCCTTGGGGCGGATGGAAAACCTAATACCGAAATCAGGGCAGCTTTCGAGAATGAGGGTCAGCAGGCCAGTGAGGCAGCGCTCGCCAAGGTCAATTCGGCGCAGGCACGTTCTGCAGAGATTGGTACAGGGACGGGAGGATTATTCGCCATGCTGGCAGACTTCGCCCTGCGGATGATCCCGGTCAACGTAGTGGAGGCCGCGGCCAACAATGGACAGATGCTTGGACTCATCTTCTTCAGTGTGCTCTTCGCCATAGCCATTGCGCGTCTGCCCGCGTCTCAGGGCCAGCCCCTGCGGGAGTTCTTCCAGGCCTTCAATGACGTCATGATCCTGCTGACGCGATGGATCATGGCCCTCGCTCCCCTTGGGGTCTTTGGCCTTCTTGTGCCGGTTGTTTATCAGTCAGGAGGTCAGATCTTTCTCGTCCTTGGGAAGTACTTCGCAACCGTCTTGGCGGCCTTGCTCATCCACTTTGTCGTGATCATGCCTCTCATTCTCCGCTACGTGGGAAAGGTAAGTCCGCTGGCCCATTTCAAGGCCATGCGAACCGCGCTGCTCACCGCGTTCTCGACAGCTTCCTCGTCTGCGACCCTGCCGGTGACCATGCGCTGCATTCAGGACAATGCCGGGGTCTCCAAGAAAACCGCCAGTTTCACCTTGCCACTGGGCGCCACGGTGAACATGGACGGAACGGCGCTGTATGAGTGCGTGGCGGTCATCTTCGTAGCCCAGGTGGTGGGGTTTCAGATGGATCTCGCCCAGCAATTCGTTGTGGTGCTTGCTGCCTTGCTCACTAGCGTGGGGGTAGCCGGCATTCCCTCTGCGAGCCTGGTTGCGATCTTCATCATCCTGAAGAATTCGGGTGTCCCCGGGGCAGAAGCGGCAATCGTGGCCCTTCTTGCTGTAGACCGGCTTCTCGATATGAGCCGGACTGCGGTGAATGTGCTTGGTGATTCCTGTGCTGCCGTGGTGGTGGCTCGCAGTGAGGGAGAAAAGGCTGTGCTGAATCAACCAAGGATCCCGTAACAGCTAAAATATTGCGGTCCACGATCTTTGAAGATCAAAAAAGGGGAGCCATAAGGCTCCCCTCTTGAATTTCAAACAGAAGAGTGGGATTCCTTAGAATCCAAAGCCGAGAGCAACACCCCCATAAGTCTGGTCACCGAGGTCGTCGGAAAAGGTCGTGGTAATGTGAGGTGAAATTGTGATGCTGTCCGAGACTGCGATATCGTAGCCAGCAGACAGGGCGAAATACTCGACCTCATCGTCAAAATAGCCATAGGTGGCGGACAATCCCAGGTCGCCAATGGCATACCCAGCGGAGAACTCCCAATAGAGATCGTATCCGTAACTGTCGCTCTCGTCGTAATAGGCGGCGACTCCCAGAGATACTCCTGAGAGTTCTGTGCTTACGGAAACGTAGGGCTCGATGTCATCCCCAATGGCGGGATCGAGGCCAAAGTAAGAGTAATTGGTGATGCCGACTGCGAGACCGAAGCTCCCGAAATCCTTGGAGACTTCCCCGTAGATATCGAGCTCATTACCTCCTGAGAAGGAGGCATACCAGATACCACCGGTAAAGCCGAGCTCACCGAGACCGCCCAGTTCACCAGAACCGGAAGCTTCGATGCCAAAGTCAAACAGGTCATCGCCAAGGTAGCCACCACGATAGACATACTCAGATGTGTATCCGGCGCTGATACTGACTGAGACATCCGAGGCCGCTGGAGCCGCTGGGGCAGGAGAGTCACCGGCAAGGGAGAGGCCGGAGAAAAGAGCCGACCCGGCAAGGATTGTAAGCTTGGTTGATAAGGTTTGCTTCATAACTGTCCTGCAGTTTTACCGTGAGAAAATCTATTTGGCAATTAATAGAATCATGTAAACCAGACGGTTCGGACATATGAGGGAGCTGAAAGGTATCTCCTCAGGGGTGGGGCGGACTCCGATTGGGACAAAAGTTCGCTGGCAAACAGGGTTTTCCCTTAGTTGCAGGGTTTCAGCAGTCAAGGCAAGCAGTTGACAAGAAAGCTGGGATCTCCGATCAAACCTCTCGCAGGAGGTCCCTGCTGTTCCACAGATACTGCAGGCCGGAGAGGACGGTGAGAATCAGGGAGAGCCAGAGGAACGTTGGCATGAGCCAGCTTTCCGGCTGAGCTAGCTTTGCAAGAAACCGCTCCTGCTCCCCGAGCGATTCAAGAAAAAGCCACGTCAGGGCGGTGACACAGAAACCAATCTGGCATGATGTTTTCCATTTTCCGCTCCAGTCAGCGGCTATCACGCGACCCTTCTCTACGGCGATCTGGCGGAGACCTGTGACCAGGAACTCACGGGCAAGAATGACGACAACCATCCATACGGGGCAGAAGCGTTCTTCGTGGGCGCAGAGAAAGATGAATGCGGAAGCCGTAAGTATCTTGTCCGCAATCGGATCGAGTAATTTACCAAGAGAAGTCACTAGGCCCAACCTGCGCGCGAAATACCCGTCAAGGAAATCAGTGACAGCGGCGACGATGAATGCGAAGAGTGCAACGCCATATCCCATCCGTGTTCCCTGCATGAAGCCAACCACGAAAACCGCGGTAAGAACCAAGCGTGAGACTGTAAGCGAGTTTGGGAGGTTCAACGGGCGCACTGTGGGGGCAAGATGCGCCTGAGTCCAACACCTTTAGCGATCTTGCAGAAGAGAGTGCTCCGGCAGACGGCTGCGGATCCTCACGGGCTCTCAGGTCTCTCATTCTTGTCATTTTTGACAAATTGAGGGTCAGTAAGGGTCCGGAGAAAGGCCACGAGAGCCTGCTTATCCCTCGTGGTCAATCCGAGCCCCTTCCTAGGGTGCTTGGCTAGATTAGGATCCAGGCTTGAGCTGCGGTGGAGACCAGAATTGTAGTGCTCGATGACTTCCTCGAGAGTCTCGAAACGCCCATCATGCATATAAGGTGCAGTGAGGGCGATATTGCGAAGCGAGGGCGTGATGAAGAGATTTCGGTCAGTCTCCCTGCCTGTGACCAGTTCGAGTCCAAGGTCGATTTCGTCAGGTATGCCGTTGTTGTGAAAACGATGATTGGTGAAGAGCGCGCCGCCGTGGCAGTGAAAGCAATCGGCCCCCTTAAGTCCGCGGCGAGGGTCATACTCGGTCATGAACAGCTCAAATCCCCGTTTTTCTGTTTCGCTGAGTTCGCTCTCTCCTCGTGCGGCCTTATCGAAGCGCGAGTCGTATGAGGTTTTGGTCAGCAAGAACTGTTCAAGGGCGATCCCAAGACGCTCTGGAGAGATACCCTTGCTCCCGAAGGCTGACTCGAACATAGGACCGTAGCCTGTGGATTCGAGCTCACCTATCACGTTAGGCAGGGATTCGTGCATTTCGATGGCACTCTGAATGGGATGGAGCACCTGTTCCCTCAGGGAGGGAGAACTTCCATCCCAGAAAAAAGATCCTTTCCAGGCAAGGTTGAAGAGAGGCATGGAATTCCGAGTCCCAAGAGAACCATTTGCTCCTTCACTGAAGCGCCGGGGGTCCGAGAGAGCATGGGCGTCCTGGTGACAGGAGGAGCAGGACTGTTTGTTCGTGGCGGAGAGAATGGGATCCTTGAAAAGCCTCTCGCCGAGGCGCACGCGCTCGTTGGTAAGGGGGGGAGATGTGGGCAGGACGGGGATAGGGAAGCCTCTGGCGATTTCAAAGCGATAAGGAGTGCCAACGAGAGGCGTTCGAGACGAAAATTCTGACGCGGTGGAGAGTTGGGCCTTCCTCACTCCTCGAAGCGTGAAAGCATCCGAGAGCCGGTGCTTGAGTTGCCTTGCGACTGGATCATCCCTTCTAGAGTGAGTTGAGGGATTGAGGCCAATTTCGAGAGGGAGGGCGCCACCGAAAATACGGTCAACATGGACATCGATTTCGAGGACTGCCGGGGTGTCCAGGTTGAGGTCAATCGGGAGTGAAATCACTACCCTGTTGCGTGGTTTGCCAAGATGATAGGCGAATCCGTCTGTAGTTCGGTTGTCGAAAAGATGCCCCTCGGCAGCGAGAAAGATGTATCCACCCTGAGGGGTCCAGTGGAGGTTGTTGTAATTCGGATTAAGGGGGTGAGTCGCTGCATATTGGCTGGGGTCAGCCTCATCGGTGGCCTGAGTGAGCCCAATCGAGAACTCGAAGGTCTGGTAGTTCCGGGCCGGGAGTGATCCCAATTCAAGCCGGTTTATTCCGCCGGGGCGTGAGGCATCGACATAGCCGAACCAGTCTCTGTGGCGAAGCCAGGTGCCAGACGACGTTTTCGTCCGCCTGCTGAGCAGGCGCGGACTCGAGAGAAGATACGCGAAACGGGAAAGTTTAATCTTTTCCCCGGAAGCCGTCATGAGCTCCTCGCTGGGGATGGAGAGAGGCTGCTCCTTCCACAGGTGTCTCAGCTCGACAGAGACTTCGCCTTTCGATGATGGTAATACCACCGCAGGAAGTAACCAGAGCCAGATGGGATACTTGGGCATCGGCGAGAGACTATGAGATTCTGGGGGAGGCCGGCCAACTCAACCAGCGAGACATTTTTTTCAGGAGGACCGGCTGCTGTCGGGTCTGGGCGTGCCCGGGCACCTCGTCATGGAGAGAACCGGTTTGTCGATGTCAGGGTGAGCTGGTTTCCATTAGGGGTGGTGAAAATCACATAGACCGCATGGTTGCCGGGGCCAAGGATGGTAGCATCAAAGGAAATCGTGATCTGGGTGCTGGAGTCCCTGCTTCTGTCTCTTATACACATCTCCGAGCCCACGAGACAGGCAGAAATGGGGGTTG
>CAXEFH010000151.1:0-8191 GCA_963989605.1 uncultured Roseibacillus sp.
AATGATACGGCGACCACCGAGATCTACACCTCTCTATTCGTCGGCAGCGTCAGATGTGTATAAGAGACAGAGTTTCCCCATGCGGGGGGACCTCGTCAGGAACGAGCCCAAGCGCCTTGCGCAGTGGGAGAGGGATGGCATTTATCAGAAGATTATAGACCGTCGTCGCGCAGAGGGGGCGCCGAGATTTATTCTTCATGATGGTCCCCCGTTCGCGAATGGAGATGTTCACATGGGAACCGCGCTTAACAAGGTCCTCAAGGACCTCGTGGTGAAGTCACGCACCATGGCGGGGTGCGAAGTTCCCTTCATTCCAGGTTGGGACTGCCATGGTCTTCCGATTGAGTTCAAGGTAGTGCAGGAAGCGAGGGATGAGGAACCTGCCGAGATCCGGAGACGGTGTGAGAGTTTCGCGCGCGAGTGGATTGATATCCAGAGGGAAAGTTTTAAGAGACTTGGGGTGTTTGGAGACTGGGGGAATCCTTATCTTACCCTCGACCCGGGGTATGAGGCCGAAATCATCCGTGTGTTTGCCAAGCTGGTTGAAAAGGGAGCGGTTTACCAGAGTAAGAAGCCGGTCCAGTGGTCGTATGGGGCCCACACCGCTCTCGCGGAGGCGGAAGTGGAATACAAGGAGAAGGTCAGCCCGGCGATCTGGGTGCCCTTCGCGTTGACCGAACAATCGGAAATCCAGTTTCGTGAGGGAACAGGGTCGACTGGGGGAGAGGCGCACAAGTTTGTGATCTGGACGACGACCCCCTGGACCCTCCCTGCCAACGTCGGTCTGGCGGTGCACCGGGACTTCACCTACATTGCCGGTTGGTTTGAAAACGCGGAGGGCGTAGGCCACCAGCTGGTGCTGGCGAAGGACCTGCTTGAGGACTTCGCTGCCAAGACTGGCTTTTCCGTGCGGGGAGAGATGGTTGAATTCAAGGGAGCGCTGGCTGAAGGTCTTGAGGCCCGGCATCCGTTTCTCGAGCGTAGCTCGCAGATCATTCTCGGATCCTTTGTGACGACGGAGACAGGGACGGGGATCGTGCATGTGGCTCCCGGGCATGGAGCAGACGATTATGTGGCGGGTCGGGAATATGGGCTAGAGGTGGTATCGCCGGTAGACAACGATGGAAAATTTACCGAGGAAGTCGGTCTCCCGGATCTTGTGGGGCGGCACGTCTTTGAGAGTAATGAGGAGATTATCGCGATTCTTTCGGATCTTTGTGCCCTGCTTGGCAAGGAGGATTACCGGCACGAATATCCACACTGCTGGCGCTCCAAGACGCCGATTATATTTCGCGCTGTTGAGCAGTTCTTTATCTCGTTGGATGGATTGCGGGATACCGCCCTGACAGAAATTGACAAGACGGAGTGGTTGCCCCACTGGGGCCGGAACCGGATCTACGGGACTGTGGAATCGCGTCCGGACTGGTGTATCAGCCGCCAGCGAACGTGGGGAGTCCCGCTCCCCGTCTTCTTTACTCCCGAAGGAGAGGCTGTCCTCGAGGCGGAACTTGCTCGAAAGGTTGCAGACCTTGTGGAAAAGGAGGGAACCAATATCTGGTTTGAACTCGATGAGGGTGAACTCATCAGCCGACTGGGCTTGCCGGAGGGAACCCGTAAGTGCAGGGATACCCTGGATGTCTGGATAGACTCGGGGAGCAGCCATGTGGCGGTGCTGGACCGTCATTCGGAATTGCAGAGTCCGGCGGACCTCTACCTTGAGGCAACTGATCAGCATCGGGGATGGTTCCAGAGCTCCCTGATGCTGAGTGTGGCCTATCGTGGTTGCGCGCCCTACAAGACCGTGATGACCCATGGGTTCGTGGTCGATAAGGATAAAAAGGGAAAACTCTCCAAGAGTGAGGCTGAAAAGTCCGGTAAGCCAATTGATGCCGCTCATTACTATAACAAGTATGGAGCAGACATCCTTCGTCTCTGGGTCAGCAGCGTAGACTGGCAGAGTGAGGTGCCCTTTGGCGAGGACCTGTTCAAGCAGATCGCGGAGCCCTATCGTCGAATCAGAAACACCCTGAGGGTCCTGTTGGGCAATCTGCACGGGTTTGACCCGGCCCGGAATTCGGTGGAACCAGACAGGATGACCCTGGTGGACCGGTGGATCCTTGAATGTCTGAATGAGGTAGTGACGGAATGCCGCCGGGCCTATGATGCCTATGAGTTCCGAAAGGTGTTCACGGTCATCAACCAGTTCTGTGCGCGGGAATTGAGCGCGATCTATATCGATGTCACGAAGGACCGGCTTTACTGCGATCATGAGGATTCTGACCGGCGCCGGGCAAGCCAGACTGCGATGAACAATGTGGTCAACACACTGACAAGACTTCTGGCTCCCATCCTGGTTTTTACTGCAGAAGAGGCATGGGAGCACGCCGGATGGAAGGGAAGCGTGCACGAGCAGGATTTTCCCGACCCGGACCAGTGCTTTGCCGGGCGGCAGGCTACGGGTGAGGTCACTCAACTCCTTGAGTTGCGGGAAGTCATTCAGAACGCGATCGAGCAAGAGGTACAAGCGAAGGCCTTCAACAAGAATAATGAGGCGGCAGTTGAGCTGACCCTGCCCGCTGACCATGAAATGCGGGAGCTTCTGGGTGACCGTGATTTTTTCACGGAGTTCTTCATCATCTCAGACCTTAAGCTAGTCGAGGGTGACAGCATCTCCGCAAGAGCGAAGAAGACGGAGTATCCCATGTGCCCACGCTGTCGACGTTATGAGCCAGTTTCCCACGCGGGTTCCCCCGGGGAAGAAGGATTGTGCCGTCGCTGCCAGGAGGTGATGTCCCGCGCCAAGTGATGAAGACCCTTCCTCGCCTCCTTGCCTGTCTGGTTCTGCCTCTCTACCTGCTGGACCAACTGACCAAGTGGATTGTAGTGCTAAGTTTTGAGCCGCCTGCACATGGATACAATGCGTCTCATGAGAATTATGTAGTGATTGAAGACTTTTTTACGATTGTCCGGGTCCACAACCAGGGCGCGGCTTTTGGAATGGGAAACAACACGGTTTGGGCCCCGTTTGTCTTTTTCTTCGTAGCGGTGGTTGCACTTGTATTGATTCCGCTCTTCTGGCGGCGGGGGGCGTTCAACAACCTTCCCCTCAGAATGGCCGCCGGGCTCATGATGGCAGGGATTCTGGGGAATCTTACCGATCGCGTCCTGCAGGGGTTTTTTCTTCCAGCCTACAGTGAAGCAGGTTTTTTTGAACGACTGGCGCAGGGATATGTCGTGGATTTCCTCGACTTCAATATCGGCTTGGTCACCAAGCTGACCCCTCATGGGCACTGGCCGTCCTTCAATGTGGCTGATTCATGCATCTGTGTTGCCGCGGGGCTCCTCATCCTGTCCACATTTCGCGGAGAGGAAAAACCTGAAGACGAGGGAGGACGGGAGAAGTAATGAGAGGTCTGAGGGTCCTGGAGCGCGAATCAAGCAGTGCTGGCATCTCAGGAATGGGTTCCGGTCCGGGAAACATTGAACTCCTTGGAAAGGCCTAGGGGATGGAGGTCTGGAAAGCTATTGTCGTCGGGATCGTGCAGGGACTCTCGGAATTTCTTCCGGTATCATCGTCGGGACATATTGCGCTGCTTCAACATGCCCTTGGGATGCGGCAAGTGGGAGCTCAATCGGAGATAACCTTTGAGCTGGTGCTCCATCTGGGCACCTTTCTCAGTGTAGTGATCTATTTCCGGAGGCGTTTAACGGGGCTCCTCCTGAGCCTGTGGCAAAAGGAACGGAAAGAAGACCGGAGGATGATTCTCTGGTTAGTCCTGGCGACAATGCCAGCTACCGTGGCCTTTTTATCTGCAAGGGACATCTTCGAGGGAGCCTATGATAATCCGGTGTTGGTCGGAGGCTGCCTTCTGGCCACCGGAATGATTCTTCTTCTTCCTAAACTCCTTCCTAGGGAACCGCGGGAGTTCGGTTTGCGACAGGCCGTCTGGATGGGGGTCGCCCAGTCGCTTGCCATCCTGCCGGGTATTTCGCGGAGCGGGGCGACGATCACCGCAGGTCTGCTGGCTGGCGGCAAGGCCTCGAAGGCGGCAGAATTTTCCTTTCTCATGTTCCTCCCCGCGATTGGAGGGGGAACCCTCCTCAAGCTCAAGGAACTCAGGGACGTGATCCAGGGGGAAGCAGCGATGGCCTATTTTCTTGGTTTCGTGGCAGCATTTGTGTCCGGACTCTTCGCTGTTTACCTCGTTCTCAAGACGATCCAGAGGGGTAAGTTCGAGTATTTTGGCTACTACTGTTTCGTCGTGGGAGTCGTAGCCATCATTTATTTCGGCAGTCGCTGAGGGGGGCACTCTCCCGGTAGAGGATCGGGAAGACGGGGACCAGGAGTTGGCAAATCAAGGGGATTGGTCATATTCGGATCACCTCATGCTTGCGAAACGCATTATCACCTGTCTGGATGTCACGGATGGCCGTGTCGTGAAAGGAGTGAATTTTGTCGACCTCAGGGATGCGGGTGACCCGGTCGACTGTGCGGTGGCTTACAACGAGCAGGAGGCAGATGAAATCGTGTTCCTTGATATCACCGCATCTTCGGATGAGCGTAACACCATGGTGGAAGTTGTGCGCAGGACGGCCGAGCGTTGCTTTGTTCCTCTGACGGTTGGTGGGGGCATCCGGGAAGTTGAGGACATGCGAAAAATGCTCTACGCGGGGGCCGACAAGGTAGGGGTAAATACCGCCGCGATCAATCGCCCAGAGGTCGTTGATGAGGGCGCGGGCACTTTTGGGAGCCAGGCGATTGTGGTCGCGATCGACGCAAAGCGGCAAAAGCAAGGCAGATGGGGAGTCTATACCCACGGCGGCCGCAATCCCGTGGAGGGGCTCGATGCCATCGAGTGGGCCCGCGAAGTGTATAATCGGGGGGCAGGTGAGATCCTGCTCACCAGCATGGATGCGGATGGGACCAAAGAAGGCTACGATATTGAGTTGACGCGCGCTGTCAGTGATGCGGTGGGGATTCCCGTGATTGCCAGTGGGGGTTGTGGGACCCTTCATCACATGGTGGAGGTGCTCCGCGAGGGGAATGCCGATGCTGTTCTGGCCGCCAGTATTTTCCACTTTGGGGAGTTTACGGTTCCGGAAACGAAGAAGTACCTCCAGGCACAGGGTATTCCGGTGCGGCCGGACTTCGAATCCCAGCGCGACCGGGAACTGGTTGGAGAGGAGGACTACTAGTGGCGGTTACTCGGTGTAGACCCGCTGAACGCGCGGGGTAATGCCAGTGAGAATTTCCCACGGGATGGCCCCGGCCTTCAGTGCGACCTCGGTAACGGGAATTCTGGATCCGAAAAGTTCAACCTCGTCGCCCGGGCTGCAACCGGGTTGATCGGTGAGATCAGCCATGACTTGGTCCATGGTGACTCGTCCGAGAAGGGGGACTCTTCGGCCTCTGACGAAGACCTCAGGGGTCTGTCCTGCAGTTGTCCGGGGATAGCCATCGCCATAGCCGATTCCAATGGTGCCCACTCTTGTCGGACGAGTCGTGACAAAGGTTCTCCCGTAGGAAACGCCATGACCGGGCGGAAGATCCCTGATCACTGCTATTCGCGACTTCAGGGACATTACGGGTCGAATGGGGATACGACTATCTGGCAATGGAGACACTCCATAGAGCATCAGCCCGGGACGAGCCAAGGTGGTGGTGCGGGATTTGTAGCCGAGTAGTCCCGCTGAGTTGGCAAGGTGGACGTGGGTGAGTTCTTCGCGAAGGGGGAGGGACTCAACCAGAGTGTCAAAGGAATCAAACTGCTGCACCGTGAACTCCTTGTCCTCGTCTGCGCAGGGCAGGTGAGACCCGATCCCGGTGATTTTAAGTCCGGGCAGGGCCCTGATGGTCGACAGGGCAGAGTGTGTATCTGAAGGAAGAAATCCGCCGCGTCCCATGCCTGTATCTACGGTGAGATGAGCCTCCACGATGGTGCCCCGGGAGCGGGCGAGCTGGTCGATATGCTGCGCCTCCTCGATAGTATTAAGGCAGGGAAGCCACCGATGAGCCACGACCTCTTCACGCTCGGCAGGAAAAGTTCCCCCAAGGAGATAGATGGGAGTACGGATCCCGGTATGTGCCAGGCGCCTCGCTTCGCCGACGTTGGCGACACCGAAAAACGCGATGCCGTCTTTCTCCAAGGTCTGGGCCACGGTCTCCAGTCCATGGCCATAGGCACTGGCCTTGACAACTGCCATCACCTGCTGGCTGTCAAGGTCCCGTATTGCCTTGAGGTTGTGCCGCAGGGCAGTGAGATCAATCTCGGCCCAAGAGCGGGGTGGGCTTGCGGGAACTGCGCTCACTCCTCAGAAGCTAGGGGAAGATGGGAGGTTGGGCAAACCCGCAACGAATCCTGAGGGGCCCAGACACAAGATCCCCTGAAGGCCTGATTCAGGACAGGGTTGCTTGGTCGGAGGTGCTAGCGGACCCGCAAGACAGGATGCAGCTGCGGGCCTAAAGCTTCAGTATGGGAGGCCGGGCGCCTTACCTGTTTTTCGCCGCCTGAGAGGCATACTGAAGGTCACGCCCAAAACCGGAGATGGTTTCGCATGAGGTCAGCATCGAAAAGGCGACGAGACTACCAAGGAGGAGCACAACTTTGAGGATCTTATTGCCAGAATTCATTTCGTTTTATTGATAATTCATAGATTCTTACCGTTTACGGCAAGAACCAAATGAGGCTTAATATCGATCTTGGATTCCTCAGTTGCCGAGGCTGGTCCCCTCCGGGCACTTTGCGAACAAGAGCCCTCGGCTCTGGCCCGAGGCCGTTTGTTCAGCAGTCCGGAACAGACTACTACTTCTTTTCAGGTTTCTCAAAGATCATGAAGTGCTGCCAAGGTAGTAGTTTGGAGTCGGTGCTTTTCCATTTTAAACCAACGGACTCCATCTCCTTCCGCGATTGCGTCTCGGTCATCTTATGGAGGGGTTTGATAGGAACGGTGGGGTCTTCGGCGCGGTATTCCAGAAGGATAATGCGTCCCCCGGGTCTCAGGGCCGTGAACAGAGATTGCATCATTTCGCGGGGGTGTGAAAACTCATGATAGGCATCAACCATCAGAGCCGCGTCGATTGAGCCCGGTTTGAGGAGGGTATCGTCGACTTTGCCGAGATGCGCCTCGACGTTGTTCAGGCCCAGCCTCTTCTCCTTCGCTTCAAGAAAAGCGATCATTTCGGGTTGGATGTCCACGGCGACCACCTTTCCCTTTGGGACGAGCGGTGCGAGGCGAAAAGTATAGTAGCCTGAGCCGGCTCCAATGTCGGCGATTACATCGGCGGGTTTGAGATTCAGTGCGGCGATGGCTTTACTGGGCGCTTCTTCCTCCTCTCGATTTCCTCGCTCCAGCCAGCGGATGGCCTGATGCCCCATCACGTAGGAGATCTCTCTGCCCATGTAGTATTTTCCGGTACCGTCGAAGGTCTTGCGTCCTTTGGAGTAGTGACTAGGCCATGCCGACTCTCGTTTCTCCTTGGGGACATCCTTACCGGGGTCCGCGACAGAAGAGAGAGGAAGGATAAGGATCAATAATGTGAGAGGTATTCGTTCCATTTGAGGAGATGGTTCTGGGCTTGATCCGTAAATTTCCGTGTTCTCAGCGTCTTCTGCAATCAGAAAGCAATGCCGAGTCGAGGGAACAAAGTCTACCTGAAGGGCAACTTCGCGGGGGTTCCGGGGTTTCTTTATGGGCGCCCGGCGCCTCGGCGATGTTATGAAGCTTTTCCTTATTCTCTTTTGTCTCTCTCACGTTTGTCTCTTTCCTGCGCTTTTAGCGCAGGAAAATCGTCCAGATCGTGAGGGCGCTCGACCAGGTAATGAACCGAGAGGGGAACGTGGCCCGCGACGGGGTCCCGAGCAGTTTCTTCGGAGGCTCCCTGTGGTGCAGGCCCTTGATAGCGACGGGGACCTCATTATTACCGGCGAGGAGATGAAAGGGGCTGCCGCAAGGTTGAAGACCCTTGACAAGAACAAGGATCAGATTCTCGAGGGTGAAGAAATCATGCCTCCGCAGCCGGAGGGGCGGGGTCCTGTTCCCGGTCCTGCCGCTGGAGGCCCCGCTGGCGGTGGATTCCTCATGCGGATCCCGCTGATGTCGACTCTCGATCAGGATGGGGACTGTCTCTTATACACATCTCCGAGCCCACGAGACAGGCAGAAATCTCGTATGCCGTCTTCTGCTTGAAAAA
>CAXEFH010000152.1:0-8185 GCA_963989605.1 uncultured Roseibacillus sp.
TAATGATACGGCGACCACCGAGATCTACACCTCTCTATTCGTCGGCAGCGTCAGATGTGTATAAGAGACAGCAGTGGAAATCGATCGCGTTCGGCTCAGTAGTAACCGGGAATATTATTTCGAGACCGATTACCTGACCCAGAAGCCCTACCTGCCTCGATATGATTTTGACCTTGAGATCCTTGAGCCAGATGGGAATTGGAAGCCCGCGATGGGAACTTGGTATCTCACGCGGACACTCAATGAGCTCCATCCGGAGCGGAAGAAGTCCCTTGCAGAAATCCAGCAGTTAATCTCCCGGCTTTCAGAGGAGGGTCCGCAGACCGGTTTTGTAGGCCGCCTCATTCCCCCGAAAGTCACGCACGTGCTGCATCGAGGAAGCCCGGAGAGTCCGAGAGACGAGGTGGCTCCAGCGGGGATCGATATTCTCAAGGGTAGCCTCGGGCTGGATTCCCAAACTTCCGGAGCAAGGCGCAGAGCGGAGTTCTCAGGCTGGCTCGCTGACGGTAGTCATCCATTGACAGCGCGGGTGATGGTGAACCGGATCTGGCATCACGTCTTCGGCACGGGAATCGTATCGACTCCAAGTGACTTTGGCAGCGCGGGTGCTACGCCGAGTCATCCTCAGCTGCTGGACTGGCTTGCAGCGGAGTTTGTGTCACCGACCCAGCATCAGACAAAACCGTGGTCCATGAGAGGAATGATCCGAATGCTGGTCATGTCGGAGCCCTTCCGTCGTTCCAGCCATCCTTCATTAGAGGCAAGGAAGGTCGATGCGGGAAGTCGCCTGCTCTGGAGGTTCCCTCCGCGGCGCGTTGCGGCAGAGGTGTTGCGGGACAGCATTCTTCAAGCGTCCGGTAAGCTGGATCGAAGGATCGGAGGTAGGAGCTATCGGATACATAATGTGAAAAAAACCTACGCACAGTGGGAAGTAGTGGATAACCACGGTCCCGGCACATGGCGCCGGATGCTCTACCAGGAACGAATGCGACGGGTAGACGACCAGATCTTCACGGCCTTTGATTTTCCTGACTGCGGACAGGTAAGGGCGAAGAGGCCCATATCCACGACACCGCTCCAGGCCCTGAACCTCATGAACAGCCCTTTTGTCGTCGAGCAGTCCAAGTTCATCGCGGCGCGGGCAGAGAGAGAAGGGGGAGGCAACAAGGAAAGCCAGATCCGCTGGTTGTTCGAGTGCCTTCTGAGTCGTTCTCCGCAGGCCGATGAAATGAAGGCATGCGAAGATGTCGCGCTTCAGCTGGTAGCCCGGAGTCTGATGAATTCAAATGAATTTGGATTCCTTCCCTAAGACGATTCAACGCCCAACGAACTACATCATCAGATGTCTCTCAACCTGAAATCATGAATCAACCGGAGCAACTCAGCCCTCAGGGCCGCCAGTTACTCAGTCGGAGGAACTTCATGCGCAATACCGGGTTCTCTCTTGGAGGCCTTGGACTGGCTCATTTGCTGGCGGCGGAGGATACGCAGCGTGCTGCCTCCAGTCACAAGGTGCCGATCCGGCCGACAATCAATCCTGATGAGCCTTATGCCCCACGAGGAGGGCACTTTGACGGGGCCGCCCAGCAGGTATTGGTAATTTACTGCCCGGGGGCTGTAAGTCATGTTGATACTTTCGACTACAAACCGGCGCTGGAGAAATTTCACGGGCAGAAACCGCCGGGTTTGCCATCGGTTACCTTTGAGGGGCCCACGGGAAATATCGCCAAGCCTTTCTGGGAGTTCAAGCCCCGGGGGCAGACCGGCAAGATGACTTCCGAGCTCCTCCCCGGAATGGGGGCCCTTGCTGACGAGTTCTGTTTTATTCATTCCCTGCATACCCAGACCAGTGCCCATCCGCAGGGTGAGAATTTCTTCAACACAGGGTTCACGATGGAGGGCTTTCCCTCCTTCGGCGCGTGGGTCACCTATGCTCTGGGCTCGGAGTGCAGTGAGCTTCCGGCCTTCGTCGCAATCAACGACCCGCGTGGCTTGGCCCGCTCCGGGAAGAACAATTTCGGGTGTGGGTTTCTTCCAGCTTCGTTTCAGGGCACCGACTTCAATGCTCGCAACCCTCCCGCCAACCTTAACCGTCCAGTCTCGCTCTCGGCTGCCGACGACAGGAAGACAGTGGGTCTTCTCCGCCATCTTAATCGCAAGCACCTTGAGCAGTACCCGGGAGATGCTGACCTCGCCGCGCGCATCGCGAGTTACGAACTGGCAGGTAAGATGCAGACGTCCGTGCCCGAGATGATGGACCTTTCCGGGGAACCGGGATTCATTCACGACGAGTACGGCACGGAGACGGGTAGCGATCTAAAACGGGCCTATGCCAAGAATTGTATTTTGGCGCGCAGGCTGGTGGAGAAAGGAGTGAGGGTTGTGCAGCTGTTCAATGGCAGCGACCCCTCAGGAGGCAACGGAATCACGAACTGGGACTCCCACTCGGACATTCTCAAGACCCATGCCATACAGGCCGAGATCATGGACCAGCCGACCTCAGCCTTGATCCGGGATCTCGGACGCCGGGGATTGCTCGAACAGACACTGGTAGTCTGGTGCACCGAGTTTGGCAGAATGCCCTTCCTCCAGAGCAATGGGACCGGTCGGGATCACAATCCGGATACCTTTACCTGTATGTTGGCCGGAGCCGGGGTGAGGAAGGGATTCTCCTACGGGGAGAGTGACGAATTCGGCCACAAAGCTGCCGTGGACCCGGTTGAGGTGTATGATTTTAATGCCACGATCCTGCACCTCCTTGGTCTCGACCATGAGCGTCTGAGTTATTATCATAACGGTCTGGAACGCCGTCTCACTAACGTGCATGGGCATGTCATCAAGGAAGTGCTGGCGTAACGGGCCACCAAAGTCCCTGAGGATCAGTTGTGCTCCTGTCAGGACTTGAAGTCTTCCTGAGCATAAAGGAGACTTGGTGGCCGAAAGATCGGTGAATTCTGATGACAGGTTACGTGTATCTCGCAATAGCGATTGTTGCGGAAGTGGTTGGCACATCCGCCCTTAAGGGCACAGAGGGGTTTTCGAAGCTCGGTCCCTCGGTTGTCGTGGTAGGCGCCTATGGACTGGCCTTCTACATGCTCTCACTGACCCTCAGAACGATTCCGGTCGGTGTAGCCTACGCCCTATGGTGTGGAATAGGCATGGCCCTGATCACACTGATTGGTTGGCTTGTTCTGAAGCAGAAACTCGATGCTGGGGCGATCGCCGGAATTGCCCTGATTGTGACAGGGGTGGTTGTTCTCAGCGTGTTTTCCAAGGCATCGGTGCACTAGAGAGCTCTCCGTCCTTGGCACGTCCTGCCGCTGCCACCGCGGGGGGGCACTACCCCACCAGCTCCCGGATCGGCTTAATCCCCGGATCGACAAGGAAGTGGGGTCGTCCGGAGTTGTCCTCGACGGTGGCGCTCGAGAGATCGATGCCTAAATTCTGGTAAAGGGTGGCGAAAACCTCCTGGAACTTGACCGGGCGCTCAATCGGCTCATTGCCATGCTTATCGGTGGCACCGATGACCTGACCAAGGTTCATCCCCCCGCCAGCAACCAGGGCAAAGTTGGCCTTGGGCCAGTGGTCGCGGCTGTTCATCTTGTTGATCTTGGGGGTTCGGCCGAATTCTCCCCACATCACGATGGAGACGTCATCCTGCATGCCCCGTTCATGAAGATCGGTGATAAGGGCGCTGAGCCCCTGATCAAGGAGCGGGAATTCCTCCCGCGAACGGGGGAAGTTGAGACCGTCCCCGCCGTGCCAGTCCCAGCGACTGTAGTTGAGCGAGACCACCCGGGCACCGGCCTCAACGAGGCGCCGGGCTACCAGAAAGTTACGAATCATCTTGGGAGCGCCATCCCGCTGGTATTTTGGGTCGTTAACGCCGTAGCGCTCAACTACGCTGGGATGCTCATTCGAAATGTCGAGGGCAGCAGCAAGATTTCCATCAGCGAGGATTTCAAGAGCCTGTCGGTTGTAGGTATCGAGGCCCTCCATCTGACCAGTAGTGTCGATGTTCGCCTTCAGCCTGTCCATGGACGCCCGGAGTGCTTCCCGATCCATGAGGCGATCCAGCGACATATCCTGAAGAGTCATGCTCTTGGCACGGGCATTGGGATCCTTGTCAACGAGGCCCATCGGGGCGTGGGAATTTCCAATGAAGCCTCCGTTCCCGGCCTCGCCCCATGTCCGGTTCCCAGTTGGATACATGAGAGAAACGTTGGCAGGGATGCCGGGCTTGGAGCCCTGAAGCTTGGAGACCCATGATCCCCATGCCGGCCAGCCTCCGGGAGGAGCGTTGTCCCGTTTCTTGTGGCCAGTCATGCACTGGTAGCAATCATGAGCCCCATCCGAGTCGGCAAGGGAGCGGATGATGGCATACTTGTCCGCCATTCTTGCAAGCTTGGGAAACAGTTCGCAGATCTGGATTCCAGGAACGTTGGTTGAGATAGGCTGAAAATCGCCCCGGATCTCAGAAGGGGCATCCGGCTTGAGGTCGAACATGTCGAGATGGGACGGGCCACCGGGGAGATAGATATTAATCACCGCCTTGTGAGAAGAGCCGGTTCCGGCTTTGGCCTCCATCCCGAGGAGCTGGCCCAGTGAGAGTCCACCAGCGGCCATGCCTCCAACTTTGAGGAAGTCCCGGCGGGAATAGCCGTCACAGTGAGACGGCTGGCGGTCGTTTTTTCCAAAGAGCTCAAGCATGACGACGAAAAAAGGAGTAGTCTCGTTATACAGGAGCTCCATCCATGAGCCAAGTCAGATTGCCAGACATCATGGGGTGGGGTGCTTCCATATCCCCCCGGGGATGCCCGTGACTGGTATTGAGAGACGGTTCATCAAGGATTCACGGGTTAATCTGGAGGATCACCCTGCGGTAGGCTGTCAGGCTTGGTTGCCCGCGATCCGTGACTTCAAGAATAAAGTGAATGGTTTCGGGGGTCTTGGTCGCAGGGGCATTGAGCTTGAGAACAGGGGTCTTGTCCCCTTCCCATTTCAGATTCCGGTAATGAATGGTAAGAGGAAAAGACCCTGCCTCCCGGTAGGGATACCAATGAAAGGAGAACTCATCCCCGTCAGGGTCGGAGGTTGCCCCGGCATCAAGGGTGACGGGCGCTCCCGGGGCGGCCTTGATGAAGATGGGTTCCCGGCCGAGATTGCCATTTACTTTAACGAGGGGAGGGTGATTGGCCCCCTTGAAGTCAGGGTTGTGGCTCCAGTCGAGGCGGGCCGCAAAGTCGTGCTGGTATCCTTTCCGCCAGCGCCAGATCGTGGCATGATTACTCGTGTACCACTTTCCGTCTATCCCTTTGACCTCGTCCATGGTGTTGGTCCATATTGGGCGGGTCTCGGGTTCGTGATAGTAACGCTTGGGGGGGGCGGTGTAGAGTTCGTAACGACCTCCCCATCCTCCCCAGTCGGGATGCTCCGGCTCGTTTAGCCCGTTGGGCAGCGCCCAGAAGAAGGAGGGAGTGTCACCCTCCATCAGATACGAGGTAGGAGGATACATGGCCCCGAGGGGCCCGTGGTCCTTGCGGATGTGGCGGTCGAGCCAGGGATTGTCCACAAGCGCGAAGTCGGGCCCCCGGAATCGCCCGTGGAACTTATCCCCCGAGATGCCGACCCAGGTGGCATAGTGGTAGGAGCCACCCTGACCCTCTTCATGGCCGGGGCTCACGACGTAGAAGAGCTGGGGAAATTTATTGCGCATCCATGGCCCGGCATCGTCCTGATCGGAAATAGTGTAGACTCGCAGCTTGCTGATAAATGCCGCCGCCTCTGGCTTGCTGCGAGTGTGTGCTATCTTCCAGAGGGCCTGAGCGAGGCAGTTGGCGCCACCCCAGACCGAGATATAGACTGGCCGGTCATCGTCCTTATCCACCGTCCTGATAATATGCTCGGAGCCCGGAGAGTCGTGTCCTTCGCCGACTCCCTCCATACCAAATCTCGGGATCCCTGTCTTGACCGCCTGCCGGAGGGTATCTGCCTCCGGCCAGCCGGATGCGTGGACCATGAAGTTACTGCGGACCTCCCTGTAGGCCTCGATCCGTTCGATGATTTTCTCCGGGGCGGTCCTGTTGCGGAGCCAGCAGGAGGTCGTGGCGATGAGGCCCTCAATATCGAACTCGTTCGCGTAGCACAGGAGGCGGACCATGGACTGCTCATCATCGGGTTCGTTGGTGATATCGGTGAGAACAATCAGGCGAGGTTTGGCAATCGTCCCGGACGCAAGGAGCAGAGAGGCGAGGAGGAGAGTGATCTTCTGGATCATGGAGTTATCGAGAACGAGATCGGCCCGGGGATCGAGAGGAAAGTAAACTGGTCTGGAACCTTCCGGAGGCCAACCTTGTTTGCGGACTGCCGGCATGTTGAAGTTGCCTCCAGAGAGCATGATGGAGTTGGATCGCGCGATTGAGGAAGGGCAGCTTGCCCTGATGGGCGAATTCAAAAGCCTGCCGGAGGTGAACGAATATGCCCTTGTCGTTCTGGCGATGAACCTCGATTGCTGGGTCAGCATGGAGGCGGAAGGCTCCCGATTTCTCCTCTATGCAGATCCGGCTTTCAAGATGGCCATCCTTGAGGAGTTCCGGCTCTACGGTGAAGAACAGTTGCAGCCCAAGAGAGGCTTGATAGAAGTTTCTTTTCACCGTTCCGGGGTGGAACTGCTCCTCCTCTGGGCGGCAATTCTGATGGTCACTTTCACGGCACAGACACCGGGGATGGTGGAGAAGTGTTGTAATTCCAGCGAAGGCATTTTTGGCGAGGGAGAGTGGTATCGCCCTTTTACTGCGTTGTTTTTGCATGGAGATGCGGGACATCTGCTTGGGAATGTATTGATCGGCGGAATTTTCTGCGTGTTTGTGGCGCGGACCTTTGGGCCTGTGCGGGGATGGATCGCCATCCTCGTCAGCGGAACACTTGGGAACTTGATGACCTCCTGGGCTCATTTCCCGGAAGGCTTCAAGTCTCTCGGCGCTTCCACGGCAACATTCGGTGCGCTTGGGTTGTTGGCAGGGAGCAGTGCCCTTGTGGCCTTCCGGGCCAGATCGGTCCGAAGGGTCGGCGGGGTCGCTCTTCCCTTTATCTCCGGAGCGATCCTCCTCGGCTGGTTCGGAGCCGGCGGAGGAGATGCCACGTCCCAGGTGGATGTGCTCGCACATGTGATGGGTTTTGGCTCTGGATCCCTGATCGGAACGGTGCTGGTCCGTAATTCGCCCAGCCCGGGGGATGGCGAGGGGTGTCCGGCCTAGAGACCGGAGACTTCCCAGCCCTTCCGGTACTGCTGGTGGAGAAGGTTGTCCGCCTCCTTGCTGTTGTTGAAACGCATTGCCTTGGCGTTCCACTCAAGCTTCAGTCCGGGGCTCCGGGAGGCGACGCAGCCTAGAAGCACGGCCTCGCAGAGTGGCCCGGCATAGTCAAAGCCAGAGCTGGGTTTTCCTTCGCCCCTGATGGCGTCAACCCATTGCCTGTAGTGATCGGTGGATGGGTAGACTTGAAAGTCGAGCCCCTTGAATTTCTCTTTGGGATAAAGGTCAGGGAGCTTTCCTGATCCGTGGGGGCAGACCGCGACGCCCTGTTCCCCGACAAGCATGCAGCCGTTGGCGGGAAGTTTTGTCCCGGCCGGCAAATCGCATTCAGATGGATCGGGGAGCTTTCCCCCGTCGTGCCACGTCACCTTGATGGTCTTACCCGCAGTGCGGGCAGTCCCTGGGAATTCGTAGTAGATGCGCTCTTCCTTCGGGAAGGTCTCCTTGGTTGGCTCGGGTCCTTCGCAGAGGATTGTATCCGGTGCGGTCAGGTCGAGAGCCCAGTAGACCGGGTCGATAATGTGGCAGCCCATGTCCCCGAGGGCCCCGGTGCCGAAGTCATACCAGCCTCGCCACTTGAAGGGATGATAGACGCCGGCAGCAAAGGGCCGGTCGGGGGCGACCCCGAGCCACAAGTCCCAAAGCAAGTCTCTGGGAGGAGCGGCAGACTGCGAGGGGCGCTTGATCCCCTGTGGCCAGATGGGTCGGTTCGACCACGCGTGGGCCACCTTGATTTTTCCGAGTAGGCCTGTTTGCACGATATTAACTAGAGTGCGGTAACTACTCCCGCTGTGGTGCTGGTTCTGTCTCTTATACACATCTGACGCTGCCGACGAATAGAGAGGTGTAGATCTCGGTGGTCGCCGTATCAT
>CAXEFH010000153.1:0-8083 GCA_963989605.1 uncultured Roseibacillus sp.
CGACCACCGAGATCTACACCTCTCTATTCGTCGGCAGCGTCAGATGTGTATAAGAGACAGTTCCTGACGCGCAACCCTATCCCATTCCTTGTGAAGTTTTGGAAACCAGTTCGTCACGGCCTCGTTTCCCGCTTTGCGAAGTATCTCGCGCAAGCGGGTGTCAGCTCCTTGTAGCCAATTATTTTTTGGATAGCATCTACGTATTATGACCAGTTTCCACCTGCTCGCCCTCACCATGCTCGTGCTCTCTACCAAGGTGGGAGCGGCGCAGAGACAAGTCGTTTGGGATCTCGAATCTCTTTTCAAGACGCCAAAGGTTCACAAAACCGAAGAGCGCCCAGCCAAGGGGCTCCGTTCATTTTTCTATGAGGGTGCGATCTACAAGGGCGAACCGACCCGGGTCTTCGCCTACTATGCAACGCCTGATGGTGACCCGCCTCAAGGAGGGTGGCCTGCAGTCATCTGCGCTCATGGAGGCGGAGGCACTGCGTATCCCGAGTGGGTTCGATTCTGGAACGGGCGGGGCTACGCAGCCCTTGCCATGGACCTCGAAGGGCATTTACCCGGCGGCAAGGCCCATCAGGTTGAGGGCAACTTTCCTGTCGGTCAGGGACACGAAAAATCGGGCCCCAGTCGGATCGACTGGTTCGGAGACCGGTCTTTACCGGACGAGGAGCAATGGTTCTATCACGCCGTCGCAAATGTCATCCGGGCCAATTCGCTTCTGCGAGCCGTCAAGGTTATCAACTCAAAGAAGGTCGGACTGACGGGAATATCGTGGGGCGGCACGATCGTCAGTAGTGTCGCCGGGGTCGACCCCCGCTTTGCATTCGTGGTTCCGGTCTACGGGAGTGGCTATATCCATCAGAGTGACAACAAAGGCCTGTCCCAGTGGTTTCCGCCAAAGAACATGAACGAGGCCCAGTTCCGGGACTACCAGACCAAGTGGGATCCCGCCGCACACCTGCCCCACGCACGAATGCCGATGCTCTTCGTCACCTCTGTCGCTGATCCTGTGTTCCAGATCGATATCTTTTCCCGATCCGCGAAATCCACCAAGGGTCCAAGTTCTCTCTGCATCCGACCATGGATGGTTCACGCTCACGGGAACGGATGGAGTGATCCTGTCGAGATAGGTCAATTCGCTGACAGCATCGTGAAAGACGGCCCCTCCCTCCCTGAGCTGGGGGTACCGAACGTCGATCCCGACAGTCGCATTACTCGCACACCTTTCACGGGCAAGGATAAGATTACGGAAGCTTGGATCTACTTCACGACCGCCACAGGTGCCTGGAAAAGTCGCAAGTGGCACTTCATTCAATGCTCCATTGGTGAAGAGGAACTGGTGGACCAGAAAGCCCTCCCAAAGGAAACGACAGCCTTCCTCGTCTACGTCTTCCATGACGCTGGGGGATTCCGTAGCAACCATGCTGCCTCGGAACTGGTTATCACGAAAACCTAGAGACAGGAATTCCCCGCGCAGCCCCCCGGAAGACCACGGGTTTGAATCTCATTCAAGGCAGAGACTTCTTCCATCCAGCATTCAGGATCGCCTGGTGCCGATCGAGAATCCCGGCGTAATCATCCTCTGCAGCCACATTGCGCATTTCCCCGGGATCCGATTCATGATCGTAGAGTTCCCGGGCCTTTACCTTTCCAGACTTCCAATCCCGCCATTCCACGTAGCGGTGTTTGGAAGTCCGGATGGCATACCCCATGATGTCCCCGTGGGAGCGGTGGCGATTACCCGTGTAGGCACGGGGATACTGACTGAAAGCAGCCTTTTTCCAGATGCGGCCGGGATCATCCAGTAATGGACGAAGACTTGTTCCCTCAAGACCCTCGGGCACCGTGAGACCACAGGCCTCGGCAAGGGTCGGATAGAGATCAACTAACTCAACCAAGGCTTTAGTCTTTCCACCGGTTTTCTTCTGCCCGGGAACTGAGAGGATCAGAGGAACACGAGTCGAAAGCTCGTAGTTGTTGGCCTTGGCCCAGAGTCCCTGCTCTCCCAGATGGAAACCGTGATCACCCCAGAGACACACCACGGTTTCTCCCTCGAGCCCGATCTGCTTCACCTCCTCAAGCAAGCGGCCCACCAGAGCATCGATATAACTCACGCAGGCATAGTAGCCGTGTCGCAGCTCTGCCACTTTGCCGGGAGGAAGTTGTCCACTCTTCGGAATATCAGTATAGCCCTCCAGTTCTTTCCAGCTCCTCACCGCGACCTCAGGCGCTCTCGCGGGATGAGCGTCTGAAACAGGGTCCGGAATCTTTGCCCGATCGTAAAGATCCCAATACTTCCGGGGCGCGCAGAAAGGCAGGTGAGGTTTCCGGAATCCGACTGCCAGGAAGAATTTCTTTTCTCGTTTTTTCAGAGTTCTGAGAGCCTTGAGGGCCGCCTCACATACGATCCCGTCGATGTAGGTCCCATCCGGGACATCCGCTGCTTCGGATGCTCCCCGCTTGAGACCTCTGCCCCTCAGGTTGCGGGCGGCGGCATAGCGCTGGTGAGCCTCCCTTGCAATGTCGTGAAGAGGATCCTCCGACCAAGAAGGCACATCCTTGGAAGAGACCCCCCCGCCGTGATAAATCTTCCCGATGGAGCGACAGTGATACCCCTGCGCCTTGAAATGCTGTGGCAAGGTCACCGCATCCGGAAGCGCCTTGCGGAAATGGGTATTGAGATCCCATACCCGGGTGGTGTCCGGGCGGCGTCCGGTCATCAGCGAAAGCCGTGATGGCCCACAGACTGCCTGCTGACAATAAGCCCGCTCAAAGACAGTCCCACGCTGGGCGAGGCGATCGATATTGGGAGTGATTGCAAGGTCGTCGCCGTAGCACCCAAGGACCGGGCGCAGATCGTCGATGGCGATGAACAGCACATTGGGCCGCTCCTGCGCACCAAGACTGAGCGAAAAAATGCAGGTGGTCATCCCGACGACGGCAAGAAATGTCTTCATGATCTCAGGGGCCTTTCTGGAAAAAGTATTCTGAATAGTTAAGCCTTAGGTGGGTCTTACTGGGAGCACCGCTCCTCATGCAGGCCTCGATCTCGGACTTCAAGCGAAAGAGATTCTTCTGATCAAGAAAGGGATCCTTGGTGGAAACGCGCCATTCCTGCAGTCGCTGCTTCAACTGCTCAAGGACTCTCGAGTGACTTGGATCATCCACAAGATTCTCAAACTCGTGCGGATCGGCTTGAAGATCATAAAGTTCGAACTCCGGAGGCTGATGCATCCGCCGGTAAGCACTACGAACTGGTTCTCCGGCGACTGCGATCGCCTCCTCAACACCTTTGAAGAATCTCCCGAGAGTAAATTCATAGCCTGGATTAAGCTCACCCGGCATGAGGTTTCTGACCAACTTAAAGCGGTCATCGCGCACACTCCGCTGTGGATAGTAATTATGTGCGGAGTGCAGGTGATATTCGGTAAAGAGATGACTGCGCCACACCGTATTTCTCCCCTCCAGCAGAGCGACAAGGGAACGACCCGGAAGATCATCAGGTGGTGAAATACCCGCTACCTCCAGAAGGGTTGGCATCAGGTCGATGGTAGAGACCAACTCGGAGCATTTCTTCCCCTCTTCCCATTGCTTTCCCCAGGACAGAATCAACGGAATACGTACTCCACCCTCATAGGAGGTTCGCTTACCTCGCAACATATCAGCTCCATGGTCTCCAAGATAAATTATCAGGGTATTCTCGAATTTCCCGGATTTCCATAGAACATCCAGGAGCTCTCCAATATGGGAGTCCAAACGGCTAATGCAGTTATAGTAGTCGGCGGTCTCCTGACGCAGAACCGGAGTATCCAGTCCGAAGTAGGAGAGAGGCTTTACCTCGGCTCCGGTAAGGGGGTTCTCAGGAACTCCTCCGACAGATTTCAGGAAAGGGCGGTGAGCATCAGGGTAGTTGACACTAAGAAAAAAAGGATCTTTGGCCTGCTTAATGAATCGTCCGGCCTCACGGGCATAATTCGAGAGCTTGTTCCGGCTGAAATTCGAAGACTCCATGCGTTTGAAGTCGAAAGGAAAGGCCGATGAAGGATTGACGTGAAGTTTGCCGATAATCCCAGTGCGGTAACCCACCTGCTTGAGACTTCGAACAACATTCGGAGTGTCCTCGCGATAGAGGCCGAATTTCCAGGTGGCCAGACCGATCTGCCCATTTTGGTGAGGATAGAGACCTGTCAGCAAGGCTGCCCGGGACTGACTGCATCCCGCCTGCGGGACGTAAGCACGCTCAAATAGCACGCCGTTTGCCGCGAGTTTATCCAGAATGGGAGTTCTTACGAAAGGCTCCCCGTAACAGCCCAGCTCTGGCCCATTATCTTCCGAGACAATCAAGAGGATATTGGGACGCCCCGGCAGATCCGAAACCTGTGTGAGAACGAAAACGGCACACAGCAGCCTTCGCACCAGACACCGGGAGGCAACCAATTGATCAGTTGTGTTCAATCTCACGCAAACAACCGGGATCTAAAAGCCGTTTCGGCGAAAATCCCAGCTCAATGTCCTGAGCCACAACTAGCAAGCGCGAGACCCCCTCGGCTTCTGACGCATTGACGAACCGAAGACGCGTCTCTCCGGCGAATTGGTATTGATACATAGGGAACCAAAGGTATTTTCAGTTAGAGCACCTTGAGCACGATGAAAAAAGTTTTCCCTCTCCTCCTGATCCTGTCTCTGGGCCTTAACGCATGGCAATTAACCCAGCGTTCACGCCCGGTCGGTGATGAATCTGACAACCAGAAATCATCAAGATCCGGAAATCCGGTCGAAAAAGTGCTCCCCGCTGATCCGGGCATGAGTAGCGGGGGAATTTCGAGAAAGGCCTCAATTCCTACCCCTTTCCCGGAATCTCTCGATGACGTTCTGGCAATTGCGGATCCCCTCCAGCGCTATGAGGCCCTGCTCGCCTTCATCAAAACTCTCAATCCCGAGGAAATTGAAGGCTACCTGGACGGCCTCCGGGTGGGTAAAGGGAAGATGGACGCCGAGACCAATTTTCTCCGACGCCTGCTCCTTGCCAGATGGACACAGGAAGATCCGGATGGCGCGTTGGCAAGCCTCTCTTCGGCGAGCGGCAAGCAGGCGTATGCAGATGCTGGAACTGTTCTTGGGACTCTCGCGGCCATGGATCCTGCGAAAGCCGCAGCGTGGTTGAGTAACTCGGATAACCCCATTCTCAACCAGCCATGGATGAGCGGCTTCCTTACCCAATCGGTTGCGGAGCAATGGGCAAGGCAGGATCCTGATGCGGCTCTTGAATGGGCCTCAACCCTCGACCCGGATCAACGGGTAGGAGCCTACTCGGGAATTATCGATAACATCATGCAGAGTGACCCCCAGCGCGCAGCAGACCTCGCTATGAGCCTTGATAGCTCCGAACGACCAAAGCTCCTCGGCCAGATTGCCGAGGCGTGGGGAGCACAAGACCCCGGGGAAGCAGTGAACTGGGCCAATTCGCTCGCAGCTGGTGATCGGGAGGGAGCGTTGCAGGAAGCCCTCGGAAGCTGGGCCGCTTCGGCTCCCTCCGAGGCCGCCGCATATGTGGACCAGCTTCCTGAACAGGAGCGGGCCGGGGTCGTGGGCGAGATTGCACGGAACTGGGCACAGCAGGAACCCGCTGAAGCTGCCGAATGGCTCGGCAGCCAGCCCGAGGGCCAGAGCAAGACTGACGCAATGGGCCACGTCATGTGGAACTGGACCACCTCTGATCCGGAAGCTGCAGCCAACTGGCTGGGAGAGCAACCCGCGGGACCCAGTTATGATAGTGGTGTCACCGGGCTGGCAAAGGCTGCGACCCATGCGTATGACGATCCCTCCACTGCCGTCAACTGGGCCTCTACAATTGAAAATCAGGATCTTCGGGATAGCATGACCCAGCACACTCTCGGGGTCTGGCGGAGGCAGGACGAAGCGGCAGCCGAATCGTGGGCCGCCGATAATCAGGTCGACCTTCCTCCTGCTCAACCCGCCAGAAAATAGTATCAAGCCCGCGTCCCGTTACCGGGATCCAGCAAGGTCCGTTATGGCGAGGCCCTTGAACTTGACCCATCCGGCATGACCTTCCGCTCCGTAGGTTTGCAGCCCGATGACCCCCGCCTCGACATGCTCTGGTTGGGGATCCGGATCCGTGTAATCAACGATCTTCTTGGCGTTTAGCCATACCTCGATATGAGCGCCCACTGCTCGAATACGCAGGTGGTTCCATTTCAGCGGCTTCCTGATCTCATCCTTCTCATCGCCCTTGTCGAGCCACTTCTTGTAGTGAAGTCCCACGTATTCCTCGGCGGCACCACGCCCGATATTTACCTGATAGCCTCGCTGCCTCCCCTCTCCCGGACCATGGCGGAGATACACCCCACTGTTATATTTCCCGTGCTCATCAATTTTAAATTCCAGCTCCAGATCAAAGTCCTTGAATAATTTCTTGGTCATCAAGATGCCGCTCTTTCTCGGATCACCATCCTGCCCGCCTGTTATGATGCCATCCTCCACCCGCCATTCGGCCGATCCTACCGAATGCCATCCCTCCAGTGATTTTCCATCAAAGAGAGCAATCTTCTCAGCCCTCATAGTGAGGGATACCACATATAGAAAAACCGGGACCAGCAGGAGCAAGCGCATGGCCTCACTCTTCCAGACCTCAGCCTTCGGGCGAGAATTAATTCCCCAATCAGCGATGCTGAAAAAGGCTACTGCACATCTGGGGCCATTTGTTCCGGCAGTTCTCTCCCGAAGAGCCTACTACCGCCCGGGGCAGAAATTGAAGGGCCGCTCCCATGGTGGCGCAAGAGGGAGCGAAAGCTACTCACTACCACCCTCCAGGAAGGAGAGAAGGCGGTCCTCACTGATCGCGCCCATCGCCCCATGGCCTTCACCTTTCACCTTGAAATGCACTACCGCGCCATCCAGATAGGAGAACTTTTCCAGATTACCATCGACCTCGCTGGGCTTGGCCAACTTTTCTCCTTCGTATCCCATCGCCTTCGCCCAGAGATAAGTTGATTGCTCGGCATGGACAAAGCCCAGCTTTCCTCCCTTCGCAGGAATGGATCGTGAAAGCCCCCCACTGTACGGAACCAACCTATCCTCCGTGCCGGAGATATTCATCAACCGCTTCCCTTTCATCGGCTCTACTGATTTACGGTAGCTATTATTTTTACCCTTGGCTTTGAATGACTTTCCATCGTGCTGGTAGACATTCAGCGGGCTCACTCCACTGACGTAGTTTCTAATATTCGGCAACTTACACTCGATCGCGAGTTGATTTACCAGAGCCGCGCCATTCGAGCTTCCAATAATACTGAAATTTTCCCGTTGGACGTTGTCGTATTCCGCTACCTTTTCGATGATCTCCTCAATGAAACCGCGATCATCAGCCTTTGATCGTTCGGAAACGATGTTCCAGCCTCTCGCGTATCCCTCCGGACAGATCACGATGTAATGCCTTGCCATTCCCCTGTGACGCCGCATGAATCCCTTGAATGCGCCCCGGGCGTTTCCCCCGCCGCCATGCAGGAAAATAACTACCGGACGTTTTCCCTTTCTGCCCTCGGGAACAGAAACAACGTAAAGACGCTCGAAAGAACGCTCCTGGTCCCAAGACTGGGTGATCGTATATTCTCCCGACTTGAGGCTCTCAGCGTTGAGCCCACCGAAACCTGCCAGAGTAAGCATCGAAAGGGTAAGAATCAGCAATTTCATCCCGGACACCCTTAGAGACTGGCAGTCTTCTCGTCTACCGAAGAAAGCCCATGAACTCTATTTCATCCTCGTCCAGTGGGCTTGGACGTTGCCATGCTCGGAGGACATCAGAAACGTGATCTGCGTCTCATGAGGCTGTTGCAGCATCAGAGGCCCATCTGTTGTCCAGTGTAGGACTTGCTTTGCCCCCTGATTACAGGGTTTGGAAGCGGTCGCCGTAACCATATGTCCCTGTTTTGGTTGTGTGGGGAAAAGCACTGCTCCCCTGACCGTCATGCTCGGTGATCCCGCATAGATCTGTCTCTTATACACATCTGACGCTGCCGACGAATAGAGAGGTGTAGATCTCGGTGGTCGCCGTATCATT
>CAXEFH010000154.1:0-8008 GCA_963989605.1 uncultured Roseibacillus sp.
TTAATGATACGGCGACCACCGAGATCTACACCTCTCTATTCGTCGGCAGCGTCAGATGTGTATAAGAGACAGGGGTGCTGGACGTGACCACCACCGAGTGGGCTGACGAACTCGTCGGGGGGGTTCTGGCGGCTGGTCCAGACCGTCTTGATGCCATGACCAGAGCGATGGTGCCTGCGGTTATCGCGCCCGGGTGTCTCGACATGGTGAATTTTGGAGAGCGGGAAACGGTGCCGGAGAAAATCGAAAGTCGCGCCATTAACCAGCACAACCCGCAGGTCACCCTCGTGCGCACCAGCGGGGAAGAGTGCGATGAGCTCGGCCGAATTCTGGCACGAAAAGCTAACGCGAACGGAGCGCCAACTGCCATTCTGATCCCAACGAGGGGGATCAGTGCGATCAGCGCTCCGGGCGAGGTGTTTCATGATTCTGGCGCCGACGGCCGGCTATTCAAGGCGATCAGTGAAGAGGCCGAGGTGGAGGTGCAGGAGCTGAAGACTGAGATCAATAGTGAGGAATTCGCCAACGCCTGTGTGAGCAAACTGCTGGAGCTGATCGAAGAGTATGGCTCACACCCTTCAGCCTAGGAAGGGGCTCGTTCTCGACAGGCATACCGATCTATCACAAACTACTGGCAGAATGAAACTGTTACCCATTTTTGCAGGGGCCATAGCCGGTATCCTCCCGGTCGCCTCTGCAGATAACAATGAGAAACGCAAGGCGGAGCTTCTCTTTGACGGAAAGACCCTGAAGGGATGGAACGTGAACAAGGGCGAGGAAAAGTGGTGGAAAGTCGCTGATGGGATGATCGAGGGTGGCTCGCTTACGGAGCATGTCCCCCACAACACCTTTTGTGTGTTCGAGAGATCCTATAAGGATTTCGAGTTGAATTTGAAGTTCAAGATCACGCCGGTAAAGGGCGGGATTAATTCCGGTATACAGATCCGGAGCCAACGGATCCCCAATCACCATGAGATGATCGGCTATCAAGCGGATGCGGCGAAGCACTATTGGGGAAAAATCTATGATGAATCACGGCGCCGGAAGGTTATTTCCAGAGTTCTGGACCCGAAGGCCCTCGCCAATGCGGTGAAGGCGGATGGCTGGAACCATTACCGCATTCTCTGTGAGGGTCCGCGCGTTCGCATGTGGCTCAACGAGGTCGCCTGTGCTGATTATACGGAAAAGGATCCCAAGATTCCTCTTGAAGGGTATATCGGTCTCCAGGTGCATGGTGGAGGGACTCTCACGGTGCGCTTCAAGGACATCATGGTGAAGGATTTATCTCCCTCTAAGGCGGAGTAGAGTCGCTAAACGCGATCGGGCGGGAAGGAGGACAAATACACGTTTCATGACATGAAGACGCTATGGATCGGACTCATTTTAGGTCTCCTCAGCGCTACAGGTCATCTTCGTGGAAAGCCGAACGTCGTGGTGATCTTCATCGACGACATGGGTTACGGTGACATCGGTCCTTTTGGATCTCAGCTTAATGAAACCCCTCATCTCGATCGCATGGCGAGGGAAGGGCGCAGGTTGACGTCATTTTATTCGGCGGCACCGGTGTGCACCTCCTCGCGGGCCGCGCTGATGACAGGTTGTTATCCCCGGCGGGTGGGATTGGCTCGGGGCTCTGGTCATATCGTCCTCTTCCCGGGCGATCCGCATGGGCTTAATCCGGAGGAACACACCATGGCCGAGATGTTCAAGTCCGCTGGTTATGTCACCGGCTGCTTCGGCAAGTGGCACTTGGGAGACCAGCCGGCTTTTCTGCCAACTGCACAGGGATTTGATACCTATTTCGGCATTCCATACTCCAATGACATGTGGCCTGCCTTGCGGCGGTTTCAGTGCCCGGATCTTCCGATTCTACGGGATCTCAAGGTCATTGATCTGGTTAAGACAATGGATGATCAGGCCCAACTCTGCCAACGGTTCACGGACGAGGCCATTAAGTTTATCAGGCGTAGCCGGAAGAGGCCATTTTTTGTCTATCTGCCGCACGCATTCGTACACCACCCGAGGCTGGCTCGGCCCCGGTTCATGGCAAAGGCTGCGGATACCACGAAAGCCCAGATTGAGGAGGTGGACTGGAGCGTGGGTGAGATTCTCCAATGTCTCCGTGAGGAGAACCTGGCTGAGAATACACTGGTATTGTTTACCTCGGATAACGGGGGAGCCAGAGGATGTGTCAATGCCCCCCTCCGGGGGGGGAAGGGTTCCGTATGGGAAGGAGGGATGCGTGAGCCTGCGGTGGTATGGTGGCCGGGGACGATTCCTGCAGGCACGAGCAGCGATGACGTCATGACAACCATGGACCTCCTTCCAACCTTTGCAAAATTTGCGGAAGCGCCGGCGAGGAAAGATGCTCTTCCCATTGACGGGAAGGATGTTACCACACTTCTTCTCGGCATTAAGGGAGCAACAAGTCCGCATGATTACTTTTTTTATCATCAGGCGGACAAGTTGCGGGCAGTACGAGCTGGGAAGTGGAAATGCTTCCGTGAGGGGCAACTATATGATCTTTCAGCTGATATCGGGGAGAAGCAAAACGTTGCGCCTGAGCATCCCGGGGTTGTGAGGCGTCTTCCGGACGCGATGGATGATTTTGATTGCAGAAATGAAGACTATGCTCCGCCCGGTGGGCTTCGTTGAGAATTCACGGACCCTGGTGCCGCGTGCCGGCGTGGACGGCGAGGAAGCTTACCGGCCTGCCCTTTCCCTGAAACGCAGGTAGGAAATGATCGTCGGTAGAAGGTTTTTCGAGGGGCTTGTCCGATTTGAAAAATACCTGATCCTAGCGGTTCAGGAACAGGTAGCGATGATAGAGATAGAGCTCACGAAGGGTAAAGCGGGTACGAGACTTCAAGGACTGGAAACGGGAAGTCGTGGTGCCGGAAGGTGATGCCTTGATGCCCTGCCTTCGTGCGATCAGGACACCGCGCTTGAGATGCCATGGATCGCTGACGACCAGTGCGCTCCTGAAATCCTGCCCGGCCAGGATCTTCCTCGCCTCCTCTAGGTTCTGGATGGTTGTAGTGGAGTTGCCTTCCATGAAGAGAGCCTCCTCCGGGACGTTGCGCTCGAGGCAGTATTCACGGGCGACTTCGCCCTCCGAGTAGGTAGCTCCGGCCCCTTTGCCTCCTGTCAGGACGAGCGCCTCAACGCGGCCCTCGAGGTAGAGTTTGATCGCGTGATTGAGTCGTTCCCTGAAGACAGGGGAGGGCTTGTCATGCCAGGCTGCTCCTCCAAGGACGATGGCGCAATCTGCCCGTAGCCCTTCATCGTGGAATCCATAGCGGCTGATGGCAATAAACTGCCAGACGAGATAAGCGGAAAGGAGGCCCGAAAGACCGATTATAAGGCGCCGCAGACGGCGTCTCGCAGCAGGGTCCCGCGCGCGCGGGCTGTTGCTGCATGGGGGAGGTTTTTCCGGCTCGGGAATCATACCAGAAGCCTCGCCTTTTCCCTGAAAGACACTCATCTTAATGGGACCATCTTACCGTAGGTTGGGACGATGGCTAGAAATCAGTCAGTCTTCCCGGGCCGGTGAATCCAGGGTCTGTGGTGATTGTCTTGCGAAGACGAACGATCAGAGCCGGAATCAGAACACTAGGGACGGTTCTAATGGGCTTCCAGCCAGTTTCTCCCGGTTCCCGTATCGACTCTGACTGGGACATCGTGCGGAAGTGGGAGGGCGGTCTGCATCGCTTCGGTGATTCGGGGAACTAGGACATCCACTTCGTCTTCATGGAGATCGAAGACGAGTTCATCATGAACCTGTAGGAGCATTCGGCTTTGATATTCGTCGCTATCAAGAACCTCCTGAACGTGGATCATTGCGATCTTGATCATATCTGCTGCGCTACCCTGAATGGGTGTGTTTATAGCAGCTCTCTCCGCGTTGCCACGAACGGTGGCATTGGCGGAAGTTATATCCCGGAGATAGCGTCTCCTCCCCGTGAGGGTCTCGACAAAGCCTGTACGCTTTGCCTCTTCCACGGTAGTATCCATATACTTCTTAACCTTTGGATATTGTTCAAAGTAGGTGTCGATAATCTCTCCGGCCTCTGCTCTGGGGATGCCGATCCTTTGGCCGAGCCCGAATGCCGAAATGCCGTAGATGATCCCGAAGTTAACCATTTTAGCAGCACTGCGCATTGCAGGTTCTACGTCCTCGAGGCTGACCCCGTTCACCCGGGCGGCTGTCGCTGAATGAATATCAACGTCCTTTTCGAAAGCCTCGATCATTCCCGGGTCTCCGGACATGGCAGCCATGATCCGCAGTTCGACCTGCGAATAATCTGCTGCAAAGAGTACAAATTGTTTTCCTCGTGGTATGAAGGCGGCCCGGATTTCACGACCGAGATCTGAGCGGATCGGAATGTTCTGGAGGTTGGGGTCACTGGAGGCCAGCCGACCTGTTGCTGCTACGAGCTGGTGAAACTGGGTGTGAACCCGGCCATCTTTCTGAGCCACCCAGTCGGGCAATCGATCGACGTAGGTTGATTTCAGTTTGCTGGCCTGTCGGTAGGAGAGGATGTCCGCGACAAACGGGTGTTTGACCGCCAGAGCGGTAAGGGTCTGCTCGTCGGTCCTGTATTGACCGGTGGCTGTTTTGCGTGGTTTTTCGACGAGCTTCATCTCATTGAAAAGGATTTCTCCCAGCTGTTTGGGAGAGTTCAGGTTGAAATCCCGTCCTGCTTGCTCGATCAGAGAGGCGGAGAGAACGTCGATGCGCTTCTGCATGGTTTTCCCGCAGGAAGCCAGAACCTCGAGGTCGAGGGCAATCCCCTCGTTCTCCATTGCTACCAGAACAGGAAGAACCCGGGCCTCTATGTCGTAGAACACGCGGCTCTGTCCTTTTTCCTCAAGGCCAGGCCGCAACAGGTTTGCGAGTTGGAGAGTGACATCGGCATCCTCGGCGGCATAACGGGCCATTTTTTCCACAGGAATTGAGGCCGTGTCCAAGATGTCTTTTTCCGAGAAGAGATCTCCCTGCCCACCTCCTTTTTCTGCCTCGGATGAATCACCGCCCGTGAGATCACTCAGCTTTATGGGTCTATACCCGAGGAGAGACTCGGCGAGATAATCCATGGAGTGGCGCTGTTCCGGATACAGCAGGGTATGGGCTATGAGGGTATCAAAGAGAGGCGAGGAGACCTCAATCCCATGACTGCGCAGGACCGCAAGATCGTATTTCAGGTTGTGCCCGATTTTCTCACTACCTCCGCTCAGGGCTGGGCGGAATATTTCGAGCGCTTCCCTGTCAGGGAGAGTGGCGTAGAAGGCGGCGCCTTCTTCCCAGCTGAATGCAATGCCCAGAATATTGGCGCTGAAGCGATCAAGAGAGGTGGTTTCAATATCGAAGCAGAAGACTTTCTGCTGTGTGAGTTTCGCCGCGAGTTCGCGGCGTTCACGATCCGTTGCGACAAGAGTGTAGACCGGGTTGAGATCCTCAATCGTCTTCAGATTGGCTGTCAGGGTAGGATCACTCTGTTTCCCATCCGTCACGGAAGCATGACCTCTCCCGGCGACGAAGTCTTTACCGAAGAGGCGCTTCCCGAGGGCGTTGAACTCAAACTCGGTGAAGAGGGACTGGACCGCCGCATCGTCCCGATCCTTTAGGGCGAGTTCTTCAATGGACTTTTCAACGGGAACATCCCTTATGATGGTGGCAAGCTGGCGGGAAAGTCTCGCCTGGTCAGCATTCTCGACCATCCGTTCGCGCAGCTTACCCTTGAGAGAGTCCGTGTTTTCAAGAATACGCTCCACGGATCCCCACTCTGCGATGAGTTTCTTGGCCGTCTTCTCGCCCACCCCGGGAACGCCTGGAATATTGTCGGACTTGTCGCCCATGAGGCCAAGAATATCGATGACCTGTTCAGGTGCTTCAATCTCCCACAGATCCTTCAGCGCGGTAAGGTCAATGATCTCGTGCTCCTTACCTTTTCTTCCCGGCTTCCACATGACGCAGTGTTCCGAGACGAGTTGGCCAAAGTCCTTGTCGGGAGTTACCATGAACGTTTCGAAGCCGCCTTTCCTGTCTGCATGGCCGGCGAGGGTTCCGATGATGTCATCAGCCTCGTAGCCGTCGATTTCAAGGATTGGTATGCGGAAGGCTTCGCATAGTCGCTTGATGCCGGGAAGGGCGGTTGCGAGGTCCTCGGGCATTTCTTCCCGGTTGGCCTTGTATTCAGGGTAGAGCCGATGACGGGGTGTGGGAGCCCGCGTATCGAAGGCCACGGCCAGATGGGTCGGCTTTTCACTCTCGAGAATGGTCAGGATCGTGTTGGTGAAGCCATAGACAGCAGAGCTGTTTACCCCCTTGGAGGTATAGATGGGACTCCGGATGAGGGCAAAATGCGCACGGTAGGCCAGCGCCATACCGTCTAGAAGGAAGAGCCGTTGCATTCCAGAGGATCCCGGGGGGAGGTGCCGAGGTCAACGGTTTCCCCTAATTTGACAAATCGTCTAAAATAGCGCTTTATCGAAGGGCAGACTTCTTACCGTATGAACAAATACGCAATCTGGGCAGGCGCCATCATACTCAGCTTCTTCGCGGGTCGCATCATGTACACGCCCCTTAGTGAGTCTCTCCTTGGCGGGACTCCGTCCTCGGTGGTGATTCCCGAGAATATGCAGGAGGTGAAGTTTGGAGCGGGAGCTACGGAGTTGCGGATCAAGATCAATCTCGGAACGATCAAGGAAAACGAATGGCCTGAGACCGTTAAGCTGTCAAAGAGGTTGATAGTATCCACTGACGACGAGAGCCAGAAAACGGCTCTGGAAAAAGGAACTACAGTTGAGGTGCGAGGGCTGGACAGCAAAAGTTACCTTCTCAAAGTATCTCCTGGCGGGCCCCTTAAGGGCTTGGTTAAAATTGATGAAACCGACTTTGCCCAGCAGGTCATTGCCTACCGTGCGCGACGTCATTTCGGTGTCGGTAACGCCGTTGCTGAGAACACGAAACCTGCGCCAGTGCCGCCACCGACCCTTCCAGACGTGGTCGATAATGGCACTCCCAAGACGCCTCCGCCGGCGACTCCAACCCCTGCACCAGATCCGAAACCAGATCCTCAGTCCTCCCCGGCTCCGGAACCGGAGCCCGAGCCAGAACCAGTGCCCACAAACCTCAATGCAGAGCAAATCGTCTCTGCCATGCAGGAGAGCGTCAAAGGTGGTGGTATCAAAGAGTTTAAGTTCGAGCAGGTGGAGGGATGGAAGGCAGGCGAAGAGGAGAACGTAGATGGTGAAATGTATCAGACGGGTCTCGCTGCCTATAAGGCGCAAACTATTTTTGGAGAGAAAACAGTTCAGGCCAAGGCGTTAATCCAGAAGGGAAAAGTAGTGAAATGGATCTATGCCAAGACGGGCATGGAAATTCGCTGATCCGGCGCGTCGCTCGAGAATCTAGGAGGCCGGGAAGCTGGCTTGCCGGTCCTAGTCTCCCTGGCAAAATCTGCTTCGGAGGTGTTTTAGATAGAAAGAGGGGTTTGTGCGTTCGCCGGTAGCGGATAGCATGAGCTCTTGAGGGAGCTTGGTTGAGCCCGCGGCGTGGATGTGTTCCCGCATCCACGCGAGAAGGGGAAGATAGTTTGCCCTGCTGCATTCGCTTGAGATTCCGTCGTCCGTAGTTGCTGCGGCGAAGAGCTGTGCGCTGTTCAGATTACCGATGCTGTAGGTTGAGAAGTAACCAAGACCGCCCATCGACCAGTGAATGTCCTGCAGACAGCCGCTGGCATCGTCAGGGGGAAGAAATCCAAAGAGCGACCTGAATTCCTCGTTCCATGCCTCAGGGACTTCTGCGACTTCAAGGTCCCGGTTCAGCAGGCGCCGCTCGATCGAAAACCGGAGAAGAATATGCAGATCGTAAGTCGCTTCATCAGCTTCCACCCGGATGCATGAGTAGATTGCGCTAATCACACAACTGAGGAAATCTTCAAGGGAAAAACCGCGCAGGCAGGGAAAAACAAACGCTGCTCTGGGAAGCCACTATTCAAATAAA
>CAXEFH010000155.1:0-8001 GCA_963989605.1 uncultured Roseibacillus sp.
GGTGTGGTAGTGTGTGTTTTCTATTTCGGGATGGGGAGTTGGTGGATTCGGGGTATGGTCGTGAGATTGGATTTATTTCTGATCGTTGCAGTCTGTTACTGCACTTGGTGGGCAGTGGGACCCGGCTTCCTCGCGGGTCCGGTATGGCACCTCGCACGCGAGGAAGGCCAAGCCGATGGGCCCAGGTCGGAATCGTGGTTCGACGCCCCTGCGTTCGAGCACACCTGGTGGCAGATCTCTCCTCAGAGGGTTCGACTATCCCTGCATCCCGCAAAAGATCTCAAATTCGGTCAGATACGTCAGAAGGCCTCCCAGGATCTGAATCCAAACGTCACTACTTACTGCTACCGTCCAGTTACCCCGGGAACCCCCGCTCACTTTCTGAGTATTTTTACCCCTTATCCGGCCGATGGCGTTCCTCCGGAAATCGCCACCTTGGTCTCGGGTGAAGGCGAATGCTCAGCCTCAATCGCTGACCTAAGCGTTCAAATCTCTCCCAGAGGAAAATGGCATGTCTCCCGGCCCGAAAGCCCGCGTTGAGCCTGCAGTCCGAACAGTCATTCTCAACGCCTGGTCGTCAGATCTACCAGCTTCTGCTCATCAAGTTTGCTCAGGAAAAACCATATCCTGCTGTCATATCTCTCAGCGACCACCGCGACCCCCGAATCAGGGCACGTCCAGCGGTCCGTCGCCACCCGCCAGCCTCGAGGCGCCTCAATGATCGGCATGGTCCCGACAAGGAGGACATGAACGGAGCTGTCCTCGACCTCGAAACAGAGGTGTGAAGCACAAAGCCCTCCGATCCTGGATAATCGACAGCCCACCAGTTTCCCTTCAGAAATCCCTTCCGGAATTCCATCGAAATCAAGCTGGGGACCTCCACCCGCCTCCAGCCAGTCCTGATAATCATACAGGTCATTACCCTCGAGCTCAAAAGGCAGGTCGCTTTCAACCAGCGCTACTGCTCCGCGCCCCACGTCCCGCATGCTGACTGTCTGCTCTCCATTGGCAGCGGGCCCAGAGTTATTGGAAGTCAGCTCAAAGGATGCAAAGGCGCCCACGACAAGAACGCCCGCGAGGAGAACCCCCCTCAGCATGCCCTCTCCTGTCTTTCCGGAGGCATTCCCGGAAGCGTCCCCTGCAGGACTCGCCAGCGAGTTCACACCACCTGCGATCTCAACCTTCAGCACGGTCATCTCCCTCTCTTCCGATGTTGCTGCGAGGGACGGAGCCTCCGCGCCCGACTGCTTTTCTTCGATGTCTCCGCCTCCAAGAGAAGCTTCTGCTTCTCCATCGGCCTCCATCGCACTCATGATCTTCTCCTTCAGGACTGGAGGAACTGGAACATCTTGAAAAGCTGCTGCAATTGCTGCGTCCCGCTTTCTCTCATCCGAAAGCCATGCTTTCAGGACAGAGTCCTCTCCTGCCACTGACAGAGCCTCCTCGAAATCGGCACTCTCTTCATCCAATCCATCAGGACGAAGGCTTTGAAGAATAAACCGTGCCTGTTCCCTATCCATCGTTCTCCGCGGCATTTCTGCCCTGAAGCTGTTCCTTACCGCTGGAGATTCGAGACATAACGGTCCCGACGGGAAGGTCGAGGATTGTGGCTATCTCTCTGTAGTCGTGTTTTTGCAGGTAAAACAGGGTCAGCGTTGGCAGCAGGTCCAGATCTAGAGAGCCAAGTGGCTCGACCAATTCTCCCGGGACCCCGGTCCCTGCAGCGGCTGACGGAGTGGGCCGTCCACTCCTGCCCCACTCTGAGCCAAATCGCCCGAGATGCTCGCGGTAAAGAGTTGAGAAGAGCCCGGTATTCGCTTTATCGCATTTGGACGATTCCTCCGGCTGACGGCTCCAGATGACGAACGTGCGTGCTACCAGATCCATCGCCCGGTCCAGATCCCGGACCAGCGACAGCGCAAACCGGTATAACGGCCGGTTGTAGACGTCGACGAGTTCCTCGAAATGGGTCATGCTTCTTCAGGCTTTGACTTTTTGCTGCTCCAAATCACCGGGGCTCCCCCTTTTCGACATTCTGCGATTGGCCGTAAATACAAAAAATCAGAGTCTTTTAACGCTCTTTAGAGAGACAAGTTGACCCGGATAGTGCCGGGAAGCAATCTGCATTACTTCTTCCCCCCGACAGATCTCCCTGCTTCACTTCTGCCCTGAAACCATGCGCTCTCTCAACCTTACTCTCGCACTTTCACTTCTCTCGGCCGTTTCTCTTTCCGCCGGGATCAAGATCGATCTCAAACAGGAGAAGATGAATCTGAAGGTGCTCGTCGACGGGAAACTCTTCACCGAATACCACGGAGATACCCGTGTTCCCTGCCTTTACCCGCTAATGAGCTCGTCTGGCACCCACCTCACGAGGCAATATCCCTTCGTCAAGGGGGTAGCTGGGGAAAAATCGGATCACCCTCACCATACCGGCTTCTGGTTCACCCACGGAAACGTCAACGGACATGACTTCTGGCACAAGGATGATTGCAAAATTGTGACGCGTGCCCTCGGCGAGACAAAGGTAACTCAGAACAACGATCAGGCGATCATACACTTTGCCGCCGAACTTGCCTGGGAAGCCAAGGGAAACCCCATCATCCTGGAGAAACGCGAATACGAAATCACGCTCGCAGGAGCAACCCGGCACATCGGCGTTACCTCTACCCTTAGGCCCGCCGGGGACATGGTCACCTTCGGGGACACCAAGGAAGGCAGTTTCGCTATCCGGACCGCTCCGTCCCTGCGTCTTGTGGGTGAAGTCGCCAAAGGCAAAATCAACAACAGCGAGGGTTTGAAGGATAACGACGCGTGGGGAAAGAGAGCTCGTTGGGTTGCCTACCATGGGCCTGATTCTGCAGGCACACCCCAGGTGATTGCCATTCTTGATCACAGCAGTAACCTGCGCCATCCCACCTGGTGGCATGCCCGGAACTATGGCCTCCTGACTGCAAATCCCTTTGGTGTCCGGGCCTTCCGGGACAAAGCCGTGAAGGGAAGCGGCGACTTCCAACTCAAGAAGGGTGAGTTCCTGACACAGCGCTACCTGCTCCTCCTTCACGAAGGGAGTTTCGAGGGCGCCAAGGTTGAGGAGACGTGGAGCTCATTCACTGCTGGGAGCTAACTTCGCCCGACCCCTCGATTCGGCGCCACTTCGTCAGGAGTGCCACGGTCCACTGGAATTTCCGCGCAGTCTCCCTGATCAGAAAAGGTTCGTCATGTTCCTCCAATAGCTCGAATGAAGGGGCCAGTTCCTTTTTCAGCCAGTCCCTGGTCGATCCTACAGGCCAGTTACATCGGGGGGTAAACTCATCTAGCCACGTACACGGCGTGGTCAGCACCAGCTCTCCGCCCATTTTGACAAGCTCCGGGAGCCGGATCAGCAGGCGAGAAGGGTCACTCAGCCGGCAAAGAAGATTCGCGGCCAGAACCCGGTCGAACAATCCGAGATCTGTCCTGAGGTCCAATGCGTCGCCCTGCTCGAAACTGATCACCTTAGGCCGGACATTGTCCGGAACCACTACGGAGGCGACCTCCGTGAGATTTCCTTCCGTCAACCGGGATATCTGACACTCCCCTTCCTCCTGCATTTTTCTCCCCGCTTCAACAAAGGAATGCGAGTAGTCGATGGCCACCACCTCGTCGGCATTTCGCGACATTTCGAAAGCAGATCGCCCCACCGCGCAGCCGAGGTCAAGAGCCCTCTCGACCAATCCGGGCGTAAACCGTTGGACGATCCGACTCGGGAAATCGAAAGCCCCGGCGGGGCCCCCAGCCCAACCATGGATCTGGTCAGGTGCACCGTAATGAAAAAGCAGGTACTCATCCCTGAGACGCTCCGACTCGTAGACATTCTCCATTATCTTCCGATCAGGCTGGTGTCTTCGTTTGAAGCTTAATGAACCGGAGCATCATCCCCCTCCGCAACCTCCCCCTCATCGTAGTAGAAATCTTCAGGATCATATTTCGGCACCGATATATTGAACAGCCTCAGCTTACCGATTCCGCGGTGCCGGCATCCCGGCTTGATCATCACTGCGGAGAAAGGTTTGACCGGCACCAGTTGCCCGTCCAACTCAAGGTGTCCCTCTCCCTCGAGAATGACGTAAATTTCGGTTGTCTTCCGATGGTAGTGACACGTCGGTTCTTCCGCGAGGTCCAGCAAGTGGACCGAGGCCGGGCCTCGGTCAGAATCAGCAAAGGCCCTCCTCACGACCCCACAGCTGCATTCCTCTTCTGAAAGACCCCCGAAATTGACTTCCTCGTATCGTTTCATCCCCATCAACTGTCCGCTAGGGCTTCCATGATATACCTGCTTGGCCTGAAACCCTCGATGATCAAGTGCCATTTTCCGGCACGCTTCATCCGGACCTGCTTGAGGTTGAAGTTGGGAGTCTTGTGGGGAGCAAAAAGAATGTCGTCGTGGGTACTGTTTTCATGCTTTTTGAACATGTCCGGAACAATATCGCCTCCCAGGTGGTCGTCCCTTCCAGTTGCGAGGTGGCAGGTCCCAAGAACCTTCTCGTCCTGAATATCCTGATAGGAAACCGGCAGGACCTGGGTCCCGAAACCCAGCTCCCCGAGGGTCCCGGTCATAGGATCATCCGCGAGGCGCCGGTTGTGAGCAGCGATCGTTGCCTCGCTTCCCTCGATGAGGGACGCTTTGACCACGTCCCGGTTAACTACATCGAGGATTCCAAGGGTTCCGTCTTCATACTTCATGGGGAATTGACCGGAGGCATCCTGGGGAACGAAGTAGACCTCGCCCGCCGGCAAATTGGCAATATCCGGGGTTCTCCCCTTACACAGCCCGTGTGACTTCTGGGCCTCTTGCCCCCCAAGCTCCAAGGAAGCTTCGAGAAGCCGCCCGTCCTCAAGGCCAAAATCAATCTCCACCTTGTCAGCGCCAGTCATCGCGAGGCGAATGCGCTCGGCATCCGCCGAGACCTCATTGTAATCAACCGCCAGACCGGATCCGAGGATGATTTCGTTCATCCCGTGCATGGTTGCGCCACGAAACCCGTATTGCTTACACTTGGCGGTCAGGGGCGCGGTCGCCGAGTAGGTGGACACACACAGGATCAGGTCGTAGTGCGGATAGATGTCCCGATCGAGCGAAAGCTCTTCGCCGGTGGTGCTCCAGACCTCGTCATCAAGATCAAGATTGGACCCCTTGGTGCAGCGGTAGGCAAACATTTCGCCTCCAGTCATCCCCAGTTGATCCATGACCCCGCCATTCAGCGTTTCATAAAAATACTTATAGGCATTTTTTTGAACCTCAAACCCATCCTCGTCTAGAAAGGAGAAATCTCTGATCAGCTCCAAGGGCTCTTGAAAATCAGTGAGGATGCAAACCCTGCACCCCTCGGTAGGCTCGAACACCGTGGACAGAAGTCGCGCTGGGTCAAACGGAGGAAACTTCCTTCTGGAGGGGTCCTGCAGGACAACCTCATTGAGGTAGGAGGGGAGCGAACGGGTCAAGGACTGCATATTACCGCACCCTAAGGGCATTCTCCGACCGGGCAAGAGAAGAACAGGGCCAAAACTACCGCCCCCCTCAGGAATCAGTTCCATCCATCTCCATCCCCTTGTCCCTGAGCTCCTCAAGAACACTGGTCATATCCTTGAGGACGTCCCAGACCTCCTTTACGACGTAAATTGGTGCCTGCTGGCGAACCGCCAGGGCGATGGAGTCACTCGGGCGGGCATCAAGTTCGACGATCAGCTTTTCACTGACTTCATTCTCCGCCTCGATAAAGAGGCGCGCGAAAAACACATCACTCTCAACCCTTACTATGACGACCCGCTGCACCGCAGCGCCAAATGCCCTGAGTGCATCGTTGAACAGATCATGAGTCAGAGGCCTCGGAGGCTTCCGGTCGGAGAGCGCATCATTGATGGACGCTCCAATCGCCGGTTCGATATAAAACACAATCGACTTCTGCCCGTCACCGAGGAACACCGCGCACCCTGCCTGCGTGGGCAGAAGAGCAACAGGGTCTACTTGAACCAGATCAGGCATGGCGCAAAGTTACGAACGATCCAAGTTGCGAGCGAGGAACTTCCGCCTGTTTTCCACATATTTCTCGGCCCAAACCTTCACCCCGGCCTGCTCGTCCTCACTCAAGGATCGCACCACTTTCCCCGGAGAGCCAAGAACGAGAGAGCCTGGCGGGATTTCTGTATTCATTGTGACAAGCGTGTTGGCCCCGATGATGCTCCGCTCCCCGATAATGGCACCATCCAGCACGGTCGCTCCCATCCCTACGAGGACCTCATCCCCAACATGACAGGCGTGGACGATGGCGCCATGACCGACAGTGGCCAGCTCCCCGATATAACAGCCCCGGTTACTTTCGACGTGGAGGACAGCGCCGTCCTGTATGTTGGATCGAGGGCCAACAACAATTTCATTAATATCTCCCCGAAGGGTGGTATTGTACCAAACGCTGGACTCCTCCCCGATCGTCACCCTCCCGATGAGGTCCGCACTGGCCGCCACGAAGACGCTCTCCTCGATTTGTGGCCAGTGGCCCTCGAATGGCTCGATCATCCTCCGATCTTAGGAAGGCCCCCCGAAAACCCAAGAAACGAAACCTCCGGAATTGACCCGGGCCTCCCGGAGGAACTGTGGACGTATTTGAAAGGGCATTCCCTCAAACGGCATGGGGGCCTTTTGGCATCCCTATTATTCTCCGGGCTCCCGACGCAAGAAAGACGGAGGTCATGCTGGTAAGGGTGGGAAGTTCCCTGCTAACTGGACCTGTGGAATTCATCACCATCGCGCAGCTCAAGCAGACTGCCAATGAAACGCCCCGCGAGGCGTTTTTCTATGCTCAGCTCCAAGACTGCTCGGAAAAGAAAACAAAAAGTGGATCCCCCTACCTTGAGCTTACCCTTGCGGATGCCACCAGCAACTTCAGCCTCAAAGTGTGGAGCAACCATTCTCAATTCGCTGAGCTCAGTGAACTTCCCAGCGGATCCTGTGTCAGGGCGGAAGGCCGCTGGAGTCAGAATCAATACGGAATCGACGGCGCGGACTGGCAAATGCGCGGTCTCAACGACTCGGAAACCGAGGACTTCCTCCGCGGCGATCCAGCCACAGCCCGCAAACAGCAGCAAGACTGGGATCACATCGTCAATTCCTGTGCCGCCCTGACGGACCCCCGCCTGCACGCTCTCGCAAACAAGTTTCTCGAAGACTTCGGCGAACGCTTCCGTCGCGCCGCCGCGGCCCGGCGCAACCACCACGCACGTCGGGGTGGCCTCGTCGAGCACGTGTCTCAGATGATGCGTACGGCTTCTGCGATCTGCGACGCTTACCCGGACCTCAACGAGGACCTGCTTCTCTCCGGAGTCCTTTTCCACGATTGCGGCAAGCTCTGGGAAAACAACTATCCGGAAACAGGCTTTGCTCAAAACCTCAACCTGCATGGTGAGATGATGGGGCATATCCCGCTTGGGATTGAGCTGGTCAACAAGCTCTGGCGGGACCTCTCGGGGTCGCCCCATGCCAGCTCCTGGGCCACACTATCCCCACCCAGCGACCTGGTTCGCACCCACCTGCTGCACCTCATCGCGAGCCACCACGGCACCCGGGAGTTCGGGTCCCCGACCCTGCCCTCCACACCCGAGGCCTTCGCTCTCCACTATATCGACAACCTTGACGCAAAATACGAAATGCTGACCATGGCCTATGAAGCCAACAACGAACTCGCACCCGGCATTCTCGCCCGGCAATTCCCATTGCCAGCCAACCCCATCAGCCCCCTTCCTTCGTTCGAGCCATCCCAATAATTGAGGGCGTGGAGCCTGCCTCCATCAGCGTAGGGCCGGAACCCATCCGATCTTGGAGCGTCCGAAGGAGACCTTCCAGTTCTTCCGCCCTTCGTGCTGTTACGGCGTATTTAAGGGCCGCCCCGCACGCACCAACGAGGCATGCCAGATAGCCCAACCCCGCCAGCCCCGCTCCTGCGAGAGAATAATAGAGTCCCTCAT
>CAXEFH010000156.1:0-7997 GCA_963989605.1 uncultured Roseibacillus sp.
TTTTTCAAGCAGAAGACGGCATACGAGATTTCTGCCTGTCTCGTGGGCTCGGAGATGTGTATAAGAGACAGGGGGAGAATGAACCTGGCTGATAACCTTGCGAACCGGATTCCTGCAAAGGGGACAGACCTCTAATGCTGGTCGATCTACCGGGCGCCGCAGTTCAAACCCACGGGAACAGCGAACACAACTCTGGGAGGGATCTCCCGGGTTTTGAGATAGATACTCGTAAAGGGGCATCTGGAGAGCGGTTCGGCAGGGTTTTATTACCACTGCAATTCGAACCACAGTAGATAGGCTACCAGCTCGACTTTGTCACGCCGGGAATCAACCCTGCCGAAGCCATCTCCCGGAATGTGATCCGCGAGAGTCGAAAGCGACGAAGAAAGGCCCTCCGGCGACCAGTGACCTCACAGCGATTGACCACGCGGGTTGGACTTGCGTCCCGGGGCAGCATGCTGAGACCAACATAATCTTTTTCCTTCTTCAGCTTGTGACGAAGGTCGTTGAACTTTGCAACCGTCTTCTGCTTGCGCTTGTTTCGCTCTATCCAGCACTTCTTTGCCATGGGAGGGGGTCTCTTACGTGGATTCCGGTCTGATTCAAGGGTTTTTTGCCCGAAGAGCCCATTTGACCGGCGTTGGATCCTCGAAACGGCCCTCCCAGGCACGATTTCCCGGTCATTCCTGTGCACTCGTTACTTGCAACAGGGGCCTCGCGGCGTAGTTCTAGGACCATGAGCGATACTCGCCTCGAACGAGACTCCATGGGAGAAATGCCGGTGCCCGCGGACGCCCTCTATGGAGCTTCCACTCAGAGGGCGGTCCTGAACTTCCCGATTTCCAACGAACCCGTGGAATCAGGAGTGCTACACGCTTTTGGCCTGATTAAGTGGGCTGCTGCTCGTGTTAATGGAGAACTGGGCCATATCCCCGCCGATAAAACTCCGCTCATTGAGCAGGCCGCCCGGGAGGTCTACGAGGGCAAGCTTGATGACCAGTTCCCAGTTGATGTCTACCAGACAGGATCCGGAACCTCGACCAACATGAACGCCAACGAGGTGATCGCCAACCGCTGCTCGCAGATAGCAGGAGTGGCGATCGACGCCGACAGAGATACCAAGCCGGTTCATCCCAACGATCATGTCAACCAGGGGCAGTCATCGAATGACACCTTCCCTACTGCCATGCATATTGCCGCTGGCATCGCTCTCAAGGAGGACCTGCTTCCATCCTTGACGGCACTCCGCGACAGCCTTCAGGCGAAAGCTTCCGAGTTTCACGAAGTGCTCAAGATCGGGCGAACCCACCTCATGGATGCAACCCCGGTTCGTCTGGGACAGGAATTCGGGGGCTACGCCATGCAACTTTCCCGGGCCATAGACCGGGCACATAAGGCACTCAAAGCCATCCACGAACTCGCACTGGGTGGAACAGCCGTTGGCACTGGCCTGAATTGCCATCCTGACTTTCCGGAGAAAGCCATCGCCTTCATCGCAGAAAAGACAGGCATCGAGTTTCGCGAGGCCGAAAACCACTTCGAGGCTCAGTCGGGAAAGGACGCCCTGCTTGAGTGCCATGGGCACCTCAACACCATCGCAGCCAGCCTCTACAAGATTGCCAACGACATTCGACTCCTCGGCTCAGGGCCACGCTGCTCCATCGGGGAAATCTCTCTCCCGGCGACCCAACCCGGCTCCTCCATCATGCCGGGCAAGGTCAACCCAGTCATGAGCGAAGCGGTCACCATGGTCGCTGCCCGGGTCTTCGGTAATCATTCTACGGTCACCTGGTGTGGTGCGAATGGCCATTTCGAGCTCAACGTCATGATGCCCGTGATGGCAAAATGCATCATGGAGAGCATTCGCCTCCTATCAAATGTTTGCGGCATTTTCAGGGCAAAGTGCGTCGAGGGAATCGAAGCCAACGCTGATCGATGCAACGAGCTTATCGAGTACTCACTTTCGATGGTCACGTCCCTCGCGCCAGTTATCGGCTACGATAAGTCCAGCATGATTGCAAAAGAGTCCGTGGAGTCAGGAAGAACAGTGCGCGAATTGTGTTCCGAGCGCCTCGAGGAACTTGGCCTCACCGAGGACCAGCTGAATGATGCCCTTGATGCCGGAAAGATGGCAGGAGAATGAGCCCCGCCCTTCCGTGGCAGGAAAAGTTCGCGGAAACCACGAATCAAGCCCTTACCCGGGGCCGCGAACCGCCGATTTGCAGCAGGCATGGAAGCAGCAGAAGCAGCAGCCATGCCCTGATTCCGGCTTCCTGTTCGCCGGGAGGAGACTCATGAACAGCGGCGAGCTCCACCGAAAGGTAATGGGATCGGCGCTGAACCCTGTGACTAGACGACTCAAATCCATCCATACCGCAGAGGTCACCGCCGAGAGTCACATTAACGTAGGGATAAGGAAGGGTCCCGCTCACCGAGTCGAGCGAGAGTCGTGGGTGCACGGGAGCGAACAACCACTGCTCTTTCGACGCGTTGCCATAATCTGGGGAATTTCCCGGGAGGGCTTCCTCAGGAACGGATGGAAAGTCGCCGCTCGCACTACAAAGGCCGGAGACGAGAAGGCACGCCACAACGGAAAGGTTTCTTTTCATGAGCCTGAAGCAGTCGGAGGATCGAAGCCATCAGAGCTCAGAAATTATCAGTGCATATGAATATATTTTTGCTTCGGAAGACTGGCCCTTTTAATCATCCAAAGTAGTTGAGGCCCTGATGGATTACCTCGGGGCCTGGGCCATTAAAGAAAGGCATCTCCTCTCCCTCGAATGCCCGAGGAGGGCAGGATGAAACCCGCCCAAATCCTATTTTTTAATTAGCTTTCCAAGATCACCCGGTCTTCCAATTGACTTGGCAAAGCGTATCTTTCTGCAGAAAGCAGAACCAGGATCCTGGACGCTCAGAGATTCCTCAGGGTCATTTTTTCGACCATGAATCGCGCAATCCGATAGTCCGGTTGAAGACTACCTGCGAACCGGGTTCATGATAGCGGGAGTCCGCACAGAAGTATCCCAGACGTTCAAACTGGCAAACAAAGCCCGATGCCTCCACGCCTAATCCCGGCTCGAGCTTCGCTCCCTCGATCACCGTCAGTGAATCGGGATTAAGGACCGCCATGAAGCCCCCCTCGGCAGACTCGGGATTTTCATCGTTAAACAGGCGATCATAGAGACGGATCTGGGCATTTTCGGCCTCCGCGGCGCTGACCCAGTGAATGGCCGCCTTACAGACAAGGCCCTCCGGAGGAGACTGCCCGATGGTATTCGGAATAAACTCGCAATGAACTTCCGAAACCTCCCCGGTATTCGGATCCGTCTCGTGACCTGCATACTGCACGATGTAGCCGCCCCGGAGCCGAACCGCTCGGCCCGGAGCAAGCCGGAAGTATTTCTTGGGAGCCTCCACCATGAAATCATCGCGTTCTATCCAGAGCTCCCGGCTCAGGATCAGCTTCCGGGAACCCGCAGCTTCATCCTCTGGATTGTTCTTCGCTTCAACTTCTACTTTGTCCCCGGCATCCATATTGAGGATGACCAGCTTCAGAGGATTCAATACCGCCATGCGTCGGGGCGCGTCCCTGTTGAGTATTTTTCTCACCTCGTTTTCCAGTCTGGCCACGTCCGTTACTCCCTTGAATTTCGTAATTCCCACATCCGCACAGAAGTTTCTTATCGCCTCAGCTGGAAATCCCCGCCGCCGGACTCCCGAAAGGGTCGGCATTCGGGGGTCATCCCAGCCATCCACTTTTTCTTCCTCCACAAGCTGCAGTAGCTTGCGCTTGCTCACAACCGTGTAGTTAAGGGTCAGGCGGGAAAACTCAATCTGCCTTGGAACTGCCGGTACCGGACAATTCGCAACAACCCAGTCGTAAATGGGTCGGTGCACCTCGAATTCCAGCGTGCAGAGCGAGTGCGTGACATGCTCATGGGCATCCTCCAGAGGATGCGCAAAGTCATACATCGGGTAAATACACCACTGGTCTCCTGTATTGTGATGAGTCTCGTGAAGAACCCGGTAGATGATCGGGTCACGCATGTGCATGTTGGGCGAAGCCATGTCGATTCTGGCCCGAAGTACCGCACCTACGTTCTCGAAGTGCCCAGAGCGCATTCTCTTGAAGAGTTCCACGTTTTCCTCAATCGGGCGGTCCCGATAGGGAGATTCAATCCCCCGCCCAGCCACGGTTCCATGGGCAGCGCGGATTTCATCAGGAGTCTGCTCATCCACGAACGCCTTTCCCTCCTTGATCAGGTGCATTGCGCAATCATAGAAAAACTCAAAGTAATCGCTGGCGAAATAGATATGCTCCCCCCAATCGCAACCCAGCCACCTTACGTCCTCCTGAATGCTATCCACATACTCCTGCTCCTCCTTTGAAGGGTTTGTATCATCAAAGCGCAGGTGGAATTCAGATCCCGTGGAGGAGTTCTCCTGCGCGATACCCCAGCCTAGGCAAATTGCCTTGGCGTGACCAAGGTGCAGGTAGCCATTGGGCTCAGGTGGAAAGCGGGTTACTATCTTGTCATGTTTTCCAGTCGCCAGATCCTCTGAAATGATCTCTCGAATGAAGTCGCGCCGGGACGCTGGGGCCTCCTCGCTCATGATTCTTCCGATGCGTTAGCAAGTTTCTGGAAAAGCACCCTGTTGAGACGAATTCCTCCCTCAAAATTCTCGACTGTGAAGTTCTCGTTGGGGGAATGAATCTGACAGTCTGGAAGCGCCAGTCCAAGAAGCAGGGTATCAACCCCCAATACCTCCTTGAAGTCCTGTATGATAGGTATGCTTCCCCCCTCCCGGATCAAAACCGGATCGGAATCGAACGTCTCACTCAGCGCCTGCTGGGCTGCCTTGCCATACACTGAGTGCGGATCCGTGTGATAAGCCTGCCCGTGGTGCCCGCGGCTCAACTCCATCGATACTCCCTCGGGACAATGCTTCCGAAGGTGAACCTCAACCTTCTCCATGATGGCCAAGGGGTCCTGATCGGGAACGAGCCGGAAAGAAAGTTTGGCAAAGGCTTCGGCGGGTAACACCGTCTTGGATCCTTCCCCCTGGTATCCACCCCAGATCCCATTTACCTCCGCGGTAGGTCGGGCCCAGAGTCGCTCTGCGGCCGTAAATCCACTTTCCCCCGCGAGAGAGGGCGAGCCCGTGACGTTGAGCAGATCCTCCTCACCCATTCCGGGAACCCCTCTCCACATCTCACGCTCCCATTCCTCAAGAACTGCGACATCATCATAAAAACCCTCCACCGCCACGCGACCATCGCGGTCATGGAGACTCGCCACCAGTTGTGCGACAACCGTAGCAGGATTGGCCACGGCTCCACCGTAGACTCCCGAGTGAAGATCACGAGCCGGGCCTTTGACCGCGATCTCACAACACGTAATCCCGCGCAATCCATAGCCCATGGTGGGCACACCCGGAGCCACCATTCCCGTGTCAGAGACCACGATAACATCGCAAGCCAAATCCGAGCGATGCTCCTCGAGAAAAGGGCGCAGATTTGGCGATCCAACCTCTTCCTCACCCTCCAGCAGCATGATGAGGTTCACCGGTAATCCGCCCCGCTCTTCGATCGTTTCTGCGATACCGCAAAGGTGAGAGAAAAACTGCCCCTTATTGTCCGTTGCTCCACGAGCCCAGATCTTTCCATCACGAATTACTGGCTCAAATGGATCACTATCCCAGAGTTCAATTGGGTCAACCGGTTGGACATCGTAGTGCCCGTAGACCAGCACAGTAGGCCTGCCTACCTCATGCTCATTGCGCCCGATTACGACCGGATGCCCGTCGGTCGCATGAATCTTACTCTGCAGGCCAGCGGAGATCATGCGGGACGACAGCCAGTCCGCGCAGGCCTGCACATCAGCATCATGACGGGAATCCGTTGAAATACTCGGAAAGCGCAACAGCTCTTGAAATTCTTCGATCCAGCGACTCACAGTTTGATAGTTGGTAGTTTGATTTCGTTTTCGCAGGATATGCGACCATCTTTCGCATCATTCTAGCGAATTTTTCCCCGCTCATCCTTATATTCCCTGATGATCCGCAGAAAATCATAGAGCCCAAGCAGGAAGAGAAAAATGGCGAGAAAGGCGCAGCCCGCCCAATAAAAAAGAAACCTGAGCGGGCTTTCCTCCAACCAGGAAGCCAGAGGCCAGTTCCCAAGAGCGAACACGATAAGAAGCGCAGCAATCGTGTAGGAAATAATTCTTCTCCGGGTCTCGCGAAGCTGCAGGAACGCCCTTGCCGCAATTACCCCAAAGGAAAACCAGCTCATCTTACTGCGCATCGCGCCCGAGCATCTCCCGGGAACCCGTCGAGGTCAAATCCAGAGAGAGCTACCCGCCCTCCAAAGACCCAGGCGAGATAAGGTCACTTCTTCCGGGCCTCCTCAAAGGCAAACCCGAGGGCAAGAAGACGATCCTCGGAGAATTGGGATCCCATGAAGGAAAGCCCCACCGGCAACCCCTCAGCCATGCCCATGGGCACGGTAAGATGGGGATACCCTGATACCGCAGGGAGGGTCGTGCATGCGCCCTCAAATTCGTCTCCCTCCACAAGATCGATTCGGAACGCTCGCCCCGTGGTTGGCGCGATCAGGGCCACGCACTCATGCTCGGTGAGAAGACGATCAATTCCCTCCCTGCCTGCCAGCCTCCGGGCCTCCGCTATGAGTCTAGGAAGTTCGGGATCATCACCACCTGCCGTCGCCTCGGACTGCTCCATGATATCCTGTCCGAAGTGAGGCATGACTGCGGAGGCATGGGATTTATTGAACGCGATGATTTCCGCGAGAGTCCTCGTCGCAACGGTCGGGGGCCTTCCAGAGAGGTAGGCGTTCAGGTCCCGCTTGAACTCCCGCAGGAGAATCGCCCACTCGAGCTGCCCGATCTTGTTCAGATCAGGAATGTCACGGATCTCCACTAATGTCGCCCCCGCCTCCTCCAGAGTCAGACGGGCAGCTGCCAGGGTAGCAGAAACCGACTCTCCGTACATCCCACAGAGCGGAACAAGAACCCCCAGCCTGACTCCCTCAAGAGCCCTTTCATCGAGGGACTCCTCGTAATTGGGAGAACCCTCTCCCCCCATGACGCTCAGAGCACGGGCCGCAAGTTTCACGCTTCGAGCCATGGGACCCGGCGTATCCTGACTGGCTGCGATCGGAACAATACCCTCACACGAAAGAAGCCCGACAGTCGGCTTTAGGCCAACAATCCCGCACATTGCAGCCGGACAGGTGATCGAACCATCTGTCTCCGTTCCGATCGCAAGATCTACCAGACCTGATGCCACCGCGGCACCACTTCCCGAACTTGATCCGCAGGCGCTGCAGGAAGAATCGTATGGGTTGCTTGTCAGGCCTCCTACGCTACTCCAACCACTGGTTGACTTAGTTGACCGGAAGTTGGCCCATTCCGAGAGATTTGTTTTGCCGGCAATGAGAGCCCCTCCTCGTCTCAGATTCGCCACCACCGGGGAATCTAGCTTCGCGAAGTTTTCAAGGAGGGCTCGTGACCCCGCCGTGGTGGGCATTCCTTTGATATCGATATTATCTTTCACCAGGACGGAAATCCCGTGAAGCGGTCCACGCTCGGGCATCGATCCGACCGCGTCCATCTGCGCCTGCAGGTCCGGAGAGATCGCGAGGATTGCATTGCACCGATCCTTCTCCTTCAAGGCCTGCAGGCTAGAGATCTTGTGATCATCCCCACCCATTTTTTTCCGGGGTAATTCTGCAATCAGAACAGCCAGCAGGGCGACCATGACCATCGCCAGAAAGTATTTCAGAGACACCCCCAGCCGGGCTGCAAAAGTGACTGGACCGGAGGGATTCCTCCTCATAACGGGACACACGAGTTCACCGCACTAGCACGGATGGGACTTCTTCCACAAACCTACTCGGCAGGGGAATCCCTGTCTCTTATACACATCTCCGAGCCCACGAGACAGGCAGAAATCTCGTATGCCGTCTTCTGCTT
>CAXEFH010000157.1:0-7976 GCA_963989605.1 uncultured Roseibacillus sp.
GGTCGGGAGGATCAGCGGCAGCACGGGGGATGGGGGAGCAGCAGATCGAGGTTGACCGCCGCATGGCCCGCAAGCGGATTGACAGGATCAAGGCAGACCTTCTCACTGTGAGAAGGCAACGTGCCACGCAGCGCAAGGAAAGGCAGAAGACGCAAGCTCCTCATGCCGCCATTGTTGGTTATACCAATGCAGGAAAATCGACGTTGTTGAATCACCTTGCCGGGTCGGAGGTTCTGGAAGCGGATATGCTTTTCGCAACTCTGGATCCTACGACCAGGAGAGTTGCTCTTTCAGATGGGCAGGACCTGTTGCTGACGGACACGGTAGGGTTTGTCAGAAATCTGCCTCATCGTCTGGTGGAGTCCTTCAAGGCCACCCTCGAAGAGGCAGTTCTCGCCGATTTCCTTGTGCACGTCATGGACGCCAGCGAACCAGAGCTCGAACGTCTCTGTGGCACCACCCTCAAGGTAATGAAGGAACTTGGCGCCGCGGACAAACCGGTTCTCACGGTCTTGAATAAAATCGACCTCCTCGATGACCCTCACCGGATCAAGGCGCTGGAATCCCAGTTCCCGGACGCGGTTTCCATCTCGGCCAAGAGTGGTGAGGGTATGGAGGATCTCCATCATAAGTTTGTCGACTACCTCGCCAGGGCTGTGTCGCGCAAGCGCTACCGCATTCCCCAACACCGGGGAGACTTAGTGTCCCTAATCCATGCGGAGGCCAAGGTTCTCGGGACATCCTACGAGGGGAATGATGTCATTGTGGAGGCCTTGGTCAGCAGGGAATTGGAGGGACGGCTGGAAGCAGACAGTGCGGTCGGGCACGTATAGAAGTGTCAGGGTATAAATTTCCTTCATTGCCGTGATTATTGATTCTGAGGACGTAGGATGGGGAGGCGGCGCCTGAATTTAATGCTCTCCGCCGGACTTTGGCAGGCACGCTGCACCCGCGACGTGGTTGACTTGGCAAAGAGGGCAGTTTCGATTATCTTGCACATGTCGATATTCAATAGGCATTAATGAAAGTGACGCAATATGCGGCTTCCTGCTGGGCGCCTCCGGTCCGGACCGTGCTACTGGCCGGAATATTCTCCGTCCAGTCGCTCGCTCAGGAAGAAATTCCGTCAGGGCAGCTACCGGAACCTACGGACTCACGGAAGTATCACGATGAGGCGCCACCCTCTCCCAGAATCGAGGGGAAGGCCCCAGGCAAGGCCGTGATCGTCCTCGCGGCACAGGCGGTGGATGAGAAGGATCTTGCCGCAATAAAGGCGCGTGAGGCGAGAGCCGAAGCTGTCGCGACGGATGTTCGTCTTCAGATCTACCTCGATGAGAAACGGTTCGGACCGGGGTTTATTGACGGGAAGCCCGGAAAGTTCACTACCAAGGCGGTGCACTCCTACAACCGAAGTGTGGGGCGTCGTCCTGACGACTGGGAGGCTCTAGTGAAAGAGGCTGATCTCATGTTGGGCCAGACTTATGCGTTTGCAATTGTGCCCGAATCCGCCACGGAGTGGGTTAACCCGGATCTTCCATTGGAATATGCCGAGCAGGCAGTGGAAGAACGCATGTCGTATCGGAGCTATCTTGAGTTCATGGCGGAGCGCTATCACACCTCTGAGAGTTTTCTGGTGGCCTTGAACGGAGTAGCGATTACCAGCGGTATTGCGCCTCGCAAAGGACTGAAAGTGCCGAATGTTTCCCCCTTTCTGATCGAGGGTCTGAAAGAGGGAAGGTCTCATGGGGCGGATGTGGGCCTCAGCTCACGGACAGTGGTCATCGACACCATCGGGCGGAACCTCTTCATCTACGAGAAGGGTGCGACTCCGCCAGCGCCTGGGGCCGCGGTGGTTGTCTCAGAGGAGAATGAAAATTATGAGCCTCAGAAGTTAGTTGCTATGTTTCCGATTACTCCGGGGAAACTTGAGCAAACCCATCACGGGGAGTGGGCCATAGCCAACTGTCTTGAGCTTCCAAGCTGGTATTATGACAAACAGCTTCTTGATACTGGGGTTCGTAGCAAGGACCGCAGTAAGGTGCTGCAAATCCCTCCCGGGCCGAACCTGCCCGTCGGCATATTGTGGTCGGGGCTTACCAAGTCGGGAATAGGAATTCATGGCACGGCCAGCCCCCGGACGATCGGACGATCTCTGAGTGCGGGTTGTATTCGACTCGCCAACTGGGATGCGGTGCGTCTTCCGAGTCTCATCCGTCCTGGGGCAAAGGTGGTTGTTCGCTGAGAAGAAGCATCCGGATTTACGCTCGGCAACCCGCGGGGCCCCGGGCACAATAGGCGCTGTGTCCGACCCTGTAATTGTGTCAGAACGATCAATGGTGGAGAAGGGCGCTCTCGTGCGCGCGGTGCTATATGCCGTGGTCATCCTGTATCTTGTGACGGATCTTTTTGTGATTGGAGGCCCCTTGCGACGGTCATTCGCCCGGAGGGCACCAGACAGCGCTGAAGTAGTGGAGGCTGCCAAGGGAGCAGGAGTAGTAGCGCGGATTCACTACCAGCCCATTCTGTTGTCCCAAGTGAATCGCCGGGTGCAGGAAAATCTGTGGCGGACCGGGCGAAAGGAGGAGGGTCTTCCTCGGGAGGAGAGGCTCCTTCTTCGGCGCGCAGCCCTGAACGAACTCATCGATCTACACCTTCTCCGACTCAAGGTCCGCTTCAGCCAATCCGAGGTTCCAGTGGCGGAAGAGGAGATCGCGGTTGAAGTGGCAAGTTTTACCGCCCGCTTTCCCAGTGAGCAGGCCTATCTTGATTCGCTTCAGGACATGGGTTGGAGCGAAAAGGAGCTGCGTTTCAGAATAGCGGCGAGAATCCAGCAGGAAAAATACCTCGCCAGCATGATCGACGTCACGGTCGGCGAGGAAGAGGCGGAAGTTTGGTATGAGGAGAACCGAGAACAGCTGGGACACCCGGACCGGGTGCGGGCGAGGCATATATTTCGATCGACTGTCGGCATGGGAGCGGCCGAGGCGGAGGAGGTGGCGACAACGCTGGAGGAAGCGCGAGAAGCATTGTCCAGGGGGGCCGAATTTGCCGAATTAGCCCGTCGTATCAGCGAGGACAGGAAAACGAGCGGAAGCGGGGGTAGTCTAGGGTGGTTACAGCCTTCCCGTGTCCCCGCAGGTCTCGAGGAAGCTCTCTTTAAACTGGAACCCGGCAACCCTGTCGTGGTCCAAACCGGCATGGGGTGGCACCTTCTGGAAGTCCTAGAGAAAAGGAAGCCGAGGGAGCGAACATTCGCGGAGGCACGAGAGGAGGTTCTGCTTGCCCTTGAGGCGGTCAAACGGAGGGATGGACTGAGGGAATACCGCAGGGGCCTTCGGGAACGGGAGAAAAACCATATTGAGGTTTTTTTCGACGTTCTCGAGCGCGGCCTGTGATCAGGGTTCCCCCGCCCTCAAAAAACAAGGCCGGCGTCTTCACGCCGGCCCTGCTGTAAAATGATCTATTACTTGGTTGTTCAGTTCCCGGGCTGAGGCTGCTTGAGAAGATCGGAAGGGCTTTCACCATCCCATGCATCAGCCTGGGCCGAGAGGATATCGTTTTTGGACCCATCCAGCACTTTGTAGTCGCTGATTCGCATGCGCATCGCCTTGGCAGCTCCGTCGATCCTTACGACCACTACCTTGTTGTCCCACGTGTTCGGGTCCCACTCGGAACTGTCCTTCTTGTAGCCATCAAGAATAATCGGGCGGCTACCAGTGTCGAGGTTGGTCTGGTCAGTGATGTAGGCCCAGTGGGCATCACCTTGCTGAAGGACCTGCTCGGCCTGAATCCGGCCTCCCTCCTTAACCTTGTCGTCCGGCGCAGCCTTGTTTGCAACGGCTGAATTCTTCACCCAGAAGATCGTCTCAGATTCTGTATCTCCGGAGAGAAACATCTGCCTGAAGAAGTCATTTGAATACGTTGTTCCGGTTCCTCCCTCCGAGACATATTCGGCGGTATCCTCGCTGGGATATTGACCGTCAAAATCTGTGGCGAACGAATCGAGAGCCAGCTTAACCTGCTTTGAATTGCTGATGGCCTCCGCAAGTGCGGCGCGTTTCAGAGCCTTGAAGATCTGCGGGGTGGCAAGGGCGGCGAGGGCGACGATAATCGCGATCACGACCAAGAGCTCCACCAGGGTAAAGCCCTTCCGTCTGCTGCTTTTTGCAATGTTCATATGTAATCCGGGTTTCTTTTTTTTAAATGTGCTCCGCGCGGTAACGCGGGTCAAGTCTGCCTGCAGGTTAAGCCTTCAGACAAACGGCGGGATACTAACTTTCTGCCCCTGCCTCACAAGGGGAAAAGCTCAGGAGCTACCCAAATCGGGTAAAGATGTGCCGAGAGCCTGCCCGGCGGCGAGGACGGCCTCGCGCTGTAATGCCACAAGATTCTCAATGCCGTTCCGAGAAAGTTCGAGCATCTCCTGCATTTCGCTGGAGGTGAAAACGCTCTCCTCCCCGCTTCCCTGGAGCTCAACAAAATTTCCGTCCTCCGTCATGACAACATTAAAGTCGACCGAAGCATCCCGGTCTTCGGGGTAGTTGAGATCGAGAATCGGGAGCCCATTGCAAACGCCGGCGCTGACTGCCGAGACCAGCTGGGTGAGTGGGAAGTCGGTGAGCCTCCCGTTCTCGATCAGCCGGTTCAGTGCAATGGCAAGGGCAACACAGCCCCCGGTTATGGAGGCCGTCCGGGTGCCTCCGTCGGCCTGAAGGACATCACAATCAACCCAGACGGTTCGGGATCCTAGTTTCTTCAGGTCGGTCACGGCCCTGAGAGCACGACCGATCAGACGTTGGATTTCCGAAGAGCGGCCATCAAGTTTCCCCCGGCTGATATCGCGTGATTTCCGGTCATGGGTTGAGTAAGGAAGCATGCTATACTCGGCGGTCAGCCATCCTCCGGCAACAGCCTGTGCCTTCATCCAGCGAGGGACGTCCTCCTGAATCGTTGCAGCACAGATGACACGAGTGTTGCCAAAATTGACGAGCACCGAGCCCGTGGCATGGGGCGCAACGTTGGGCACGAAGGAAACAGGGCGGAGTTGATCGGGAGCGCGACCATCTGGGCGGGGCATGGGGGGAGCCTAGTCAGAGGAGTAGGTGCCGCAAGGGGGGAAACGGGAAAGGAAGTAATATTCTGGCTTTCACACTTTCACATTTCGCGGAGGATCCGGTAAGGTAGACGGGTGGGACAAGCCGGGGAAGACGTCGAAAAATGGGCTTCCGATGTCATTTTCGGACGGGCTCGGGGCATGGGGGCTGCAGTAGCACGGTTGCTCTTCAGGTTACTCTCCTATGTTTTTGGAATGGTAGTTCAGAGCCGCCTTTTCCTCCATCGGAAGCGCTGGAGGCAACAGGCCCAGTTAGGGACCCGGGTTGTAAGCGTGGGGAACCTCACGGTTGGGGGGACTGGCAAGACCCCAGTGGTCGAGCTGCTCGCTCGTTCCCTGCGGGAGCGAGGCCGTAAGGTCGCCATCCTCAGCAGAGGTTATAAAAGCCGAAAGCTTGATGAACCCCAGCGATGGTCTGATCTCAGTCTCGCGGAGCGAGCAGGGCTCCCGAAGATTGTCAGTGATGGGGAAGAGTTGCTTCTGGACGCCGTGTTCGCGGGGGATGAACCCTACATGCTGGCAAAAAACCTCAAGGGCGTGCAGGTAGTGGTAGATAAGAACCGGGTCAAGGCCGGACGCTTCGCCGTTAAGGAAATGGGTGCGGATATTCTGGTTCTCGACGATGGATTGCAATATCTCGCCCTGGATCATGAGTATGATCTTGTCCTCGTTGACCAGAATGCGCCGTTCGGGACCTCAGCGCAGGCTCTTCTGCCCCGGGGAACATTACGGGAGCCCCCCCGGAACCTCTGCCGCGCGAGCCACATCATGGTGACCAAGTGCCGCGGGCTGACGGACGAGAGCCTTCTCTCTACGCTGCGAGATCATAACCCCTCTGCGGAGGTGATGCAGGCAACCCATGCACCAAAATATCTCGAGCAGGTTTTTGGAGGTAAGACCCTCGCTCTGGAGGAGCTTGAGGGAAAATACGTCGCCGCCATCAGCGGGATAGCGGTGCCGGAGAGTTTCGAGACGTTGCTGCAAAAGCTTGGCGCGCAGGTTGAGTTTCACCGGGTTTTCCCCGATCACCACCACTTCAGACAGGATGAAATCGATCGATTCATGACCCGCTGCGTTGAACGGGATATCGAGTTAATTGTCACGACGGAAAAGGATGCTGTGCGCTTCCCAATGCCCGGTGAGCTTGATGTTGATATTTATTTTTTACGTATCGAGGTGGAAATCATCGAGGGTCAGGATGTATGGGACCGCTTTATCGGTCATCTCGTGGAGTCGGGAGAAAAATCCGCAGCGGATTGGACAGAGGACCGGCTAATGCTGGATCCCATAGGTTCTTGAGCCAATCCAGGTTGACCACTACCTTCTAGATAGAACGAGAGCTGAGGCGGGAAGATGCAGGAAACGGAATGGATCGTAGCGGAAGTGCCGGAGGGGGTTAGCTCCGGCTCTCACGGACGTGACGACCTGCCGTTCATATTGCGTATCCTTCTTGCGCAGCGCGGGTTCACCGATGCCGGGCATCTTGAGGCATTTCTTCGTCCACGCCTTCGGGACCTGAGCAACCCTTTTGAACTGCCGGACATGGATCTGGCGGTCCGAAGGATCCTGCAGGCGGTAGATAGCGGTGAGCCCACGTGTGTCTTCGGTGACTATGACGTGGACGGCATTACATCCGTGACGATCCTTGCCGAACTTCTTTCGGCTTACGGGTTGGAAATCCAGACGTTCATCCCGATCCGGGGACAGGAGGGGTATGGGCTGAGTGATCTTGCGATGGAGCGCTGTCTCGGGTCCGCACAGAGGCCTTCCCTTTTGATCACGGTTGATTGCGGCACGGCGTCCGGTGAGCAGATACAGAAACTGGCAGCTCAGGGGATAGAAGTGATCGTTGTAGACCATCATGAATCAGGTCCGGGTGGGCGGCCCCCTGCCGTGGCTGTCGTCAATCCGAAGCTCGGGGACGCCTATGGGTATCTCTGCTCTGCAGGGGTGGTTTTCAAACTTGCCCATGCGCTTCTCAAGACGCGGCAGATTGAGGGGGTAGACCTCAAGGAATTGCTGGATCTTGTGGCAGTGGCGACGGTTGCGGACATCGTTCCTCTGGTCGATGAGAACCGGCTGCTGGTTCGTCATGGATTGCAGCGGTTACCGCGGACAACCAACCCGGGGTTGAGCGCACTGATGGAGGTCAGCGGGATGAATGGATACGTCAGCAGCAGCGACGTGGGCTTTCGGATTGGACCCCGGATCAATGCGGCAGGCCGGATGGATGCACCCGAGGATGCCCTGACCGCCCTGATGACAGATTCCGGAGAGGTGGCAGCGGCGATGGCGGAGCAGTTGGACGAGCACAACAGGAGGCGCCAGAAGCATGAGAAGCAGATGCAGGGGGAAGCCCTCGAGGTTCTGAGCAATGGAGCTGGCAGTGAGGCGCCCGTGATTGTTGTCGGATCAAGGCGGTGGCACCCCGGGGTGGTTGGTATTGTCGCCTCCAGACTCATGCGGGCCTATCATAAGCCTGCATTCGTGATTGCCTTCGGGGAGGACGGACTAGGCAAGGGAAGTGGTCGTAGTATAGAAGGGGTTTCACTGGTGAGGGCGATCGATGCGTGTGGAATGTTTCTTGAGTCGGGAGGAGGGCACCACATGGCAGCAGGAATTAGTCTCTACGAGGACAGGATGGATGAATTTAGGCAGGCTTTTGGTAATTACGTTCTGCAAACCACAACTGCTGAGGATCGCCGCCCACGCCTGCATATAGACGTGGAGGTGCCATTTGAGGAGCTATCGCTGGATTTTCTCGCCAGTTACGAGCTCCTGCAGCCCTTTGGTCTGTCTCTTATACACATCTGACGCTGCCGACGAATAGAGAGGTGTAGATCTCGGTGGTCGCCGTATCATT
>CAXEFH010000158.1:0-7890 GCA_963989605.1 uncultured Roseibacillus sp.
TTCAAGCAGAAGACGGCATACGAGATTTCTGCCTGTCTCGTGGGCTCGGAGATGTGTATAAGAGACAGGTAAATGAAGTGAGGCTTACGTCCTGCGACGAGAGGCTTGGCTGCCAACCTCTCCAGCTCGCAGATCGTGTGATCGAGGTAATCCCTAATTTCCTGTCCATTCTTGTCCGTGTAGACGCGAAAGTAGCAAAAGTGGCAACGCCTCCGGCAGAACGGGATATGGTGATAAAGCCCAAGTGGCGTTCCCGGGATGGGTGCGCTCTCATAAGACGCACGAACTTCCTTTTCCTGATCGTTGGACCAGAAGGAGAAAGGGGGGTAATTGGAAATGAAGTAATTACCCGCCCGGGTGGCTTTCTTTGGGGGAGGGGTCGCAGTTTCGCTCATGACTTCGCTTCAGGGCTTCTGCCTCTCGCGAGGCAATCAACATGATGGGCGGAAGAAAGCATAACGGCTTTTACCGATGATTGGAACCCCGCAAAGTGATTAACCGGTTTCAGGGACCCGAGCGCCTTCCTCCCTGCGGGCGGACTACCAACTTGTCTCTTCATACCAACCACAAGGCCCTTCTTTTGTGCATCCTGATGATCAGCCAGAAGACAATTTACTGCCCTCCTATACAAAACAAGGTCCCATCAGAGCCTCCCACGACGATCCTTCCATTCGCGAAGGCAAGATCGGAGCTGATGCCCTCTCCAAGATCTACGCGCCAGAGCTCCTTTCCGTTCACTGGATCCACCGCGTAGACCCTCCCATCCCCAGATCCGAAAACAACGGCATCCTTGAAAACAATGCCCCCGCCATCGATGCGGGAACCGGTCTTGAAACGCCATGCTCGCTTACCGGTTTCCCGATCTACCGCGTGAAGGTGCTTGTCACGCGAGCCGATGAACACATGACTATCATTCACTGCAGGTGCTGCATAAAAGCCAAAATCCTTATCCTCATAGACCCACTTCGGGTCTTTTTTCGAAATGTCCACGGCGACCAGCTGATTCCCATAATTCGCAGAATAGACCATATTCCCCATAGTGGCTACGGTGCCGATGATCTCCGCCTCTACCTCCACTTCGTTCACGGCTTTTCCATTCGTGACGTCAATGACGTGCACCATCGCGTCGCAGCCGCCAAGAACAATGGTCTTCCCGTTCACCAGGGCGGGCGTCCCGTTGATCTGCTCCGCAGTCTCGTATGTCCACGCCTCCGTGCCATCTTTGGTGCGCAGTGCCCGGCAGATTCCATCGTAGCCGTTGACCACAATCCACTTTTCCTTCCCATCGGGACTCGCGACCAGCAATCCCCCTCCCACGAACTTGTCCGCCGCTTCGTATTTCCAGAGCTCCTTCCCGGTCTTCTGGTCGAAACAGTAAAGGTAGCGGTCGCTCGATCCTATGAAGACCCGGCCTCCTCCAACGGTGGGGGGCGCCTCTATGGTATCCTCGGTCTCAAACTTCCAGCGTAGCTTGCCGGTAAGGGCATCCACCGAATAAAAGGTTCCCATTACCGTGCCCACAAAGACGGCGCCATCCGCGATGGCGGCGTCCCCTACGATTGGCCCATCAAGCACCGCATCCCAGCTGACGCCCGGCTTTCGCGGAACGAGGTCGGGAACTCTGCCCTGCAGGGCGTTCCCGCCGCGCGGAATCGCCCAGGACTTCGTCCCCCCCGGCGCATCCTGATTCTCGGGAGAGGCAAGGCTGATCGCCGATGCCCCAATTAGAGGCATCAACCACCCTGCAAGATATTGAGGATTAAAGTAGTTCATCTCGCTTATTCGGCCGCGCCCTCATTGAAGGCACTCTCGTATAATACGGCAAAATCCTCGCTTTTCATACTCCGGGGATTGAATTGGCCGGTCCACTGCCTTGTCGCGTCCTCCGCCAGGTCTGAAAAGAGCCCTCGGCTCACCCCGCAATGCGCCAGCGAGGGGAGATCGGCGAGGTTCAGTAAATACTTCACCCAGGCCCTGATTCCCCCCTCCACACCTACACAATTAGAGAGCAGGGCCCCGTAATGTTCGTAGGTTTTCCGTGCTTCCGGGACTTCTGCGTTTAACCCGATGACGTGAGGAAGCATCAGGGCCACCGCGTGCCCGTGAGCCAGCCCACACGAGGCGGTAAGTGGATTCGCAGAGGCATGAGCCGCACCCAGCATGCTGTTTTCAATCGCCAGCCCGGCGAACGCGGCCCCCATCAACATCGAGTCGCGCTCGCGCGTCGAAGCCTCGCCCTTTAATACCGGCTCGATTGCGGAGGCAATACGAAGAAATCCCTCCCTCGAATGTGCCGAAGAGAACGAGTTCCTCCGGGTGCTCACCGCGGTCTCCAGCGCGTGAGAGAGCGCATCGAGCGCCGTCAGAACGGCAACCTGTTGGGGCATGGAAGCAGTGAGTTCCGGATCAAGAATAGCGAACGTCGCAAGCGCAGACGGATCCCCGCAGGCCATTTTCTCGTGAGAATGATCACGGCTGATCACGGCGTAACTCTGACATTCGCTGCCAGTACCCGCGGTAGTGGGAACCCCGATGAACGGTAGCAGAGCCGTCCGCGCGTGGCCGTAGCCCTTGTAATCGCTCATCGATCCCCCGTTGGTCAGGAGAAAATTGCATCCCTTTGCGGTGTCCATGCTGCTTCCGCCCCCAAGGCCCACGAAACAATCCGGGCTCGCCTCTCTTGCAAATTCCGCCGCTGCGAGGATATCTCTTTCGGCAGGATTCGCTTTCGTTCGATCATAAACCGTGCAGGCGACGCCAGCATCCTCAAGCAACGTGGTTGCGCGACCAGCATGGCCAGCGTCCACGATCCCCTGGTCTGTCACCAAGAGAACTTTCTTGCCCCCGCTTTTTCGGACGCACGCCGGCAACTCGGCCAGCGAACCTGAGCCACCTACCAGTTGCGGGCTGGGTTTAGCAGTGAAGGCCTCCATTCTGAATTAACTCACCGCGGCAAGATTCCCCTGAATCGCCCGCCGCCGGAAGAGAAATTCGAAAAGATTGCCCTCGTGAGGCTGCTCCCATTGGACCCGGTTGGTAGGAAAGGGCCCAATATTAAGCCGCTCGATATCCGGAGAACTCATGAGCTCACGAATCCAACCCGCGTCTTCCGTCCAGCCCGAGACAACCAGGGTCTCCCCGATCTCCGACAGCATCCGGGACTGGGGCATTTCGGTCACACTGGCAAACGGAAACATGAATTCCGTGTTGGCGAGAGGGTGACCGGGATCTGCACAGGAGATCAAGGTGGGGCGTAGATAGGTCTGCCCGTGCATTTCCACAAGACGCGAGCCATTGCGATAGCGCGCCGTCACGTCTTCCGCTCCCTCCACCTTGAGATGCTCATCAATGAGATCGTTGATAGATCCCGCCCATTCCGTATTGGAGAATCCACAGAGTAGCGCCTCCTCATGATCACGAGGGAGGGGCTCAATGGCCGCCAGTTCCCTCGCGACCGCATCTGCCAGTTCATCCCGGCCCGAGGGCACGAGAATAGCAGAGGTGTTGATGCAACTGCGCCCTCCATTGGCGGAAATGGACTCCACGAGAGTCCTGGTGTGGTCTTCCCACTTTCCGACATAATCATCGCCAATCAGGACTTTGCTTCTCCCCGTTCCGTGAACCTGGATACTTGGGAACCCTGCATACTTCCTCACCGTAGCATCGCTTCCGAAAGCGATGCCCCGGCCACATTGCATCAGGATGGTATCCCCGCCTTCGTGAGTCGTGGGATAAAAGCCGAAGGCCTCTTTGGGAAATCCTGCCGCGATCAGGGCCTGAACAATCCGCAGGGGCGTGTATGGATCTTCCCGGCCCGGCTTTAACAGGACAGGTATTTTCAACACGGGCGCGGGTAGCCAGAGGGAATTTACTGCCGGTGCATTGCTCGGGAGAGACACGCCCAGCGCATCCGCTACCGGGTAGAAATTAACCTCAAGATCGTCAACGGCCGAGAGCCCCCGATCAAAAAGATCCAAGGGGAGATTTCGAGTCAGGCCTCCAATCACGGTCCGAATCTGCGACATGGCCGCATAGATCTTACCCATGTTCATTTTCACGAGCGTGTGAGGAAGCTTCGTCAGGGCCGACAGAGATTCGATGTAGTCCTGCGGTCCATGTATGCTGTTGCCGACAGGCAGTTCCTCGTGGAGGAACAGCTCCGCAGCGGCCTCACAGTAGCCGGCGAGGGTATCTGCCGGCACCGCTTCCAGCGCGGCCTTGGACTTTTCAATCTTGATAAGGTCCCGCCTGATCAGCCCAGGGTTTGCCGTGTGGGTGTAGACGGTGCTCTCTGCCGAAGATTGCAGTTCGACGGTGTCGAGGCTGCGATACTCCTCGCCGAGTCGCAGGATGGGGATATGCGTTTCTGTATTCATGATGCAGGGGGAGTGTTGGTGGCTCCAGAGATCGGGTTTTTCCAGGATGATGTCTGTCTCAGTTTCGAATAACCGGGCGGTCTGTTCACAGGGCTAGTAGACCCCTTCAATTACCTGTTTGGTGCCGCTCTGGAAGGGCCGGACATCACCCACGCCGTCCCAGGGGAATTCTTCACATGGTTTCCTTCGAATCGCTTCATCCCGTTCAAGGAAGCGAGGAACGAAGAACTCCTTGGTCATGGTCGTTAGTTCCACCCGCCCATAATTTTCATACTCAACATCTTGGGTTGAGTCCTCTGGATCAACGATACGCAGCACGGCACGTGGCTGGGGTGCGTAGTAGGTCAGGCTGTATTCTCCGGGCTCCCGCGTCCGACTGATCGCAAGCCCCATCAGCGTGTTTCCATAGGTCGGGGCGTAATTGATTTTCCCTTCCAAAACCTCCTCCTCAATGAAGCGAACATACTGGGGAGTCATCGTGGTTCCTCCGGCAAAAACTCCTTTGATCCCTGCATCCACCAGAGACATCCTCTCTGCCAGGCTCTCGAGGAGCTTGGGCGTGGTGAAGAGACACTTGATGTCACGGTGCCGTATGATGGTCACCGCCTGATCTATGACGTGCTCCTGGTACTTGCGTGCCATCGAATATTCTCCATCCGCGATCAGCCGCTTTACCCACCGGGGATCAAGGTCGATAAAGAAACAGGCTCCGCCCCGCCTGTTGGCAAGATGTTCGATGGATAAGCGCAGGCGCCTTGGCCCGGTCGGGCCTACCATCAGCCAACTCCCTCCCTGGGGAAAGAAGTCCGAGGGATAGTGGTCACTGAATTCTGAGTAGTCGGTCTTGTAATCATCCCATCCGATTCGCTGCTTAGGCATCCCAGTCGTCCCGCCAGTTTCGAAGACGTTGAAAGGTCTGCCCTCAAAGGCCTTGGGGATGAAACGGGTGGGATCCTCCTTGCGGAGAACCTCATCATCAAAATTAGGGAACTTCTGAATATCTGCAAACGAGGTCACCTCTGTCAGCGGATCGAATCCAAGGCTGGGAGCCCGGTCCAACCAGTAGGGACACCCTGTCTCGGGGGAAAAGTGCCATTGCATACTTTCCCGAACGCGCTCATCCAGAGCCGCACGGGCTTCTTCCACGGTCAAATCACAACTCATATCCTTTCGATCCCTTGGGTTGAGCCTTATCCCTACTCCTTTCTCACAATCCCGCAAGTCCCACGATCCCGCGGCGTGGCAAATTGTTTCGCTTTTCCGTAGTACTCGCTCTCTCGACAGGTCTCGAGAGCCCCGGAGAATCAGGGGAAAAACTTCTCCACCGTCTCCCGGCTGGGAGGCCTGGTGACCAAGGAGACGCCCACTAACGCCACTACCGAAGCAAGGCAGATGAAGGTAACGGGCATCACGCCAGCGATAAGGTATTCCCCATGCTCAGTAACTCCAAACCACTGCTCCCCAGCCTTTCGCCCCAGAGCGTCGTGTATGAAAAGAACCCATGTTCCAGCTGTCGCAATGACGCTTGCAAAAACTCCGGCTTTGGTCACTCGCTTCCAGTAAACTGAGGCCAGCGCGATTGGGAACAGGGCTGCGAATCCACTGAAGCACCAAACCCCGAGGCTGAAAACACTCGTGGGGCGGAAAAGGGAAATAACGTAGGTGATCGTGACAATAAGGACAATGAATCCACGGCCGAGCCAGACCTTCTGACGGTCGCTAAACCGATCCTTGCCTTTCAGCGGCACTACAAAGTCATTGGTAAACATGCTGCCCACACAGACGAACTGAGAATCCAGCGAGCTCATGATCGCTGCCAGCACTCCGGCAGAAAAGAGGCCTACAAGCAGGGGGCTGTCCATGAAAGTCTTCACCATCGCGCTCAGAACAGCGTTGGGATTGGGGTTCCCGTTAGGAAGCGGCGGGACGCGAAGATCGCCAGCTGCGTGCAGGCCAGCAGCCCAGATCCCAATGAGGATGCATGGAATCCAGACTATCATTATGCAGAGAGGGTGTGCAATGACCGTAAGCTTGAAAGACTTTGCGCTCTTGGCCGTAAGCCAATGCTGGAAGAGGTGAGGGAACATTCCCACACTCAGGGGGACGAGCATATAGCTCATGAAGTGCGCCGGCGTCATGAGCCCTTCTCTCGCTGTTTTTTCGGGCGCATGTTCCAACGCTTTCTGTGAAGCCTCCGCAAGGCCTCCGAGGCCTTTCGCTATTACCAGAAATCCTACAAGGCCCATTACCATGAAGACGATCGTCTGGAACGTATTGGCCCAAGCGGCAGAACGTACTCCTCCTGAAAATACGTAAAATAAAACAACGGAGCTAATGACAAGCCCGGTAAGCCAGGGAGGAACGCTCCCATTAAGAGGGTGGGGGATCTCCTTCCCATTTGGTAAAATCTTGTCGGGCAGGGAAAAGGTATCCGGGAACATGCCCGCGGTGACTCCGGAGATGTAGTTGCCCGCTCCGATAAGGCCCACCAGGAGGTACGGCACAATCAAGCCCACCAAGATCGGGAACATGAGGTAGCCCAGTCCCTTGGACTCAAAACGATCGCGGAAAAACTCGATCTGGGTGACATACCCATACTTTTTCCCAAAGCTCCACATCCGAAGGCCTACGACAAAGAAACAAGCCGCATGAATGAGCCCGGAGGAGGACGCCATGAGGCCGTAGGTTCCAATTCCAAGGCTGAAAGACTTACCCGTCGAGCCCACAAGGGCGAAGGCCGTCATGGTCGTTCCGAAGACGGACATCAGCAGCATGAAAGGTCCGATCGAACGGCTCGCCACAAAGAAGTCCTTACTCGACCCACGAAAGAGCCGGCTCGAAATCCAGCCGAGGGCGAAGAGGGCCACCATGTAGCCGACGATCACATAAAGTGGCGTGCGGCTAACCACCTCAGACGCGCCTATCGGGAGAGAGGTCTGCAAGAAATTCATCGCGTACTCCCCTCCTCTTCACTGTCTTCGGCCCAGGCTTCCAACCGGTGCGGCCACGCGTAGACACTTACGAACGCCCAGAAAGCTGCTGCCGTGATAGAATAACACATATGATACAGCAGGCCCTTAGGCATGAATCCGAAGGCAAGGCTGGTCTTGTCCCAGTTCCAGACGTCCTGGTGCAGGACCGCCAGAGCTACGAATACTATCAAGCAGACGAGAACGGGCTTTTTCATGCGAATTAACGGATCGGGGAGAACGAGGCGTCCGGCCGGGACTGGCTACTCAACGGTCCCAATGGCATACAGATGGGTCTGGCTGGCTATGTAGACCGTGTCGTTGGCAACCACTGCGGAGCTGTAAATGGGGGCATGCAGCTCAATGGTCCCTAGGTGCTTCTTCTCTTTCGTGGCAGACAGGATAACGACTTCGCCATCCTCCGTACCAAGGTAGACCTTCCCATCGGCCACCAAGGTGGAGGACCATACCCGGCTGCCGGTTTCGTGCACCCAGTACTGCTTGCCCGTCTTTGCGTCTACACAGTGAATATCGCCATCGTATTC
>CAXEFH010000159.1:0-7833 GCA_963989605.1 uncultured Roseibacillus sp.
ATGATACGGCGACCACCGAGATCTACACCTCTCTATTCGTCGGCAGCGTCAGATGTGTATAAGAGACAGCAATAAGATCCTGATTGAACTTGGAGCGGATGATGTTCAATTGCGACCGGTTGGTGGAGAAGCCTTCGTGGGAACGGAAGCCCTCAGGGAGATTCTCGATACACTCTCTGTTCTTTCCCGATATGCCAGCAGCATCGAGGGTAATGGAGGGGACTTTTCTGATTACCTGTCAGCTCGTGCGGAGGGGCAACTGCCTGAGTTCATGGTCCGGGTGAGGGAGGGCAATGAGGAGACAGTCCATTACTTCTCAAATGAATCTGAGCTTCGTAAATTCTCTGACGAGAACCGTGACCTGAGACTGTTCGGTGAATTATCGCCGGAGGAAGAGGAAGAGATTAGCTCTTCGAACGAGAGCGGTGTTTCTCGGCGAGCAGTACGCTATGAGTTGCATGAGAGTCATGCGGTGGCGAGGTTGCTGGAGCGCCTTGAATCGGCGGGCATTGATACTGGCCAATTCTTTTCCCTCGATACGCCAATCTATGAGATCGTGGAGGGAGAGGCTGATAAGGAGTCGGTTCTGCCCCTTTTCTCTGTCCCTGAAATCCTCGACAGGGTCCTCGAAATTGGGCGCAGGGGTGTCACCATCAAACGATTCAAGGGTCTGGGTGAAATGAATGCGAAGGAGCTTTACAGCACTACGATGGATCCGGAAACGCGGCAGCTCCTGAGAGTCCGCCTTGATGAGGACAACAATCTCGAAGCCGATCGAATGCTCGACACTCTGATGGGCGATGTTGTGGAGCCTCGAAAACGTTTTATCGAGGATAATGCGCTGAACGTACGCAACCTGGACGTCTAAAGAAAATCAGCAGGCCAAAGAATTTCCATGTCCTTCGAAGACGAGATCAAACCAATCAACGTTGCTGACGAGCTGTCCAAGTCCTTTCTGGACTATTCGATGTCAGTGATTGTCTCCCGGGCACTGCCTGATGTCCGGGATGGGCTGAAGCCGTCTCAGCGTCGAATTCTCTATGCGATGAATGACCTCGGTCTGGCTCCAGGTAAGGCCCACCGGAAATGTGCCAAGATTTGTGGAGATACCTCCGGAAACTATCACCCGCACGGAGAGGCTGTGATTTACCCGACCCTTGTCAACATGGCGCAGGACTGGTCGATGCGGGAAATTCTCGTTGACGGTCAGGGGAATTTCGGGTCACCGGAGGCTGACCCTCCCGCTGCCATGCGATACACCGAGGCTCGCTTGACCCATCTGGGAATGGCCATGATGGCGGACTTGGACAAGCGGACCGTTGATTTTGTTCCGAATTATGATGAGACGACGACCGAGCCAACAGTTTTCCCGGCCGCCTTTCCCAACCTTCTAGTCAATGGAGGCACCGGAATTGCGGTAGGGATGGCAACCAATATTCCTCCCCATAACCTTGGTGAGATCGTGGATGCCCTCTGTGCTCAGATCGACAATCCGGAGATTACGCTTCCCGAGTTAATGCAGTTCGTGAAAGGTCCGGATTTTCCGGTGGCCTGTGAGATTCGAGGGGTGAAGGGCATTGAGAGTTACTTCGCTACCGGTCGTGGTTCGGTGAAGATGCGAGGGAAAATGGAGGTAGACGAGAAGGACAATGGAATCTCCATTATCACGATTACTGAGGTTCCCTACGGGGTGAATCGTGCGACGCTTCAGCAGAGAATAGCGGAGCTGGTAAACCAGAAGATCCTCGTCGGTATTTCCGGGATGCGAGATCTCACGGATGAGAATACCCGGATCGAGATTACCCTGAAGAGGGACGCTCGTGCCCAGGTCCTCGTCAATCAGATCTACAAGCTCACTGCGATGGAGACATCGTTCAGTGTGAACATGCTCGCGATTCACGAGAGGCGCCCGAAACTACTCTCTCTGAAAGAGGCTCTCGATTGCTATATCGAGCACCGGAGAGAGGTTGTAGTGCGGCGAACGCGACACCTGCTGGAGAAAGCGGAAGATCGAGCCGAGACCCTGGAGGCATTGCTGCTCTCTCTAGGTCGCTTGGATGATTTCATCGAGATGATTCGTGGATCCAAGAGTCGTGATGAAGCGAGGGCGAAGGTGAAAGAGTATACCTTTACGCGAGAGGCGGCAGAGGGGTTGGGTGTGTTGATTCGGGAGCAGCCCAGTCTTGCGGGTGAGAACTACGTCTTCACGGATCGGCAGGTGAATGCGATCCTTGAATTACGGCTCTATCAACTGGTGGCGCTGGAGCGTGAGAAGATCAAGAAGGATTATGATGAGATTATCGCAGAGATAAAGGACCTCATGGATATCCTTGCGAAGGAGTCTCGAGTCCTGGGGATTATCAAGGACGAGCTCCGGATCGTTAAGGAAAAGTATGGCAATCCGCGGAAATGCGAAATTCTTCCTGATGAAGGAGAAATTGCGATTGAGGACCTGATTGCCAACGAGGGCATGATCTGCACCCTGAGCCACCGCGGATACGTGAAACGGACTGCCGCTGGTGAATACCGTCTGCAGGGCCGTGGAGGCAAGGGGGTCCGTGGCATGGCGACCCGTGGAGCGAATGACGATGACGATTTTGTTGAGCATCTCTTCAGTGCCCAGGCACATGACTACCTGATGTTCTTCACAAATACCGGGAGGGTTTACGTGGAGAGAGTTTATGAGTTGCCCGAGGGATCAAGGTCCTCGAAGGGCAGGAGCATAAAGAATGTGCTGAACCTTCAGCCGGAGGAGTCAATTGCTGCAATGTTGCGCCTTGAGCGCCGACTCGACGACGAAGGAAATGACATTACCTTCGGGGAGGATGCTGGATTCGTTCTTTTTGCTACCCGGAGTGGGAAAGTGAAGAAGACGGGACTTCATGATTTCAGGAATTTCCGAAAGGACGGCATTATTGCCATCAAGCTCGAGGAGACGAATGAACTGATTGATGTTCGATTGACGAGCGGTAGTAACGAAATCGTTCTGGTTACCCGTAATGGGCTGAGCCTGCGCTTCCTGGAGGAGCAGGCCCGGCCAATGGGCCGGAATGCAGCCGGCGTTGCAGGCATCAAGCCGGTGGGTGGTGATGTTCTGGTCGGCCTCGCCCTGGTGAGTGATCAAAGCACGCTTCTCGTCGCCTCTGAAAATGGTATTGGGAAGCGAACTTCATTCGCTGAATACCGGAGTCAGAGTCGCGGTGGGAAGGGCATCATTACCATGAAAGTAACGGAGAAAACCGGTGCCGTGGTGGGCGCTGTGGCGGTGGAGGAGGAGGACGAGTTGATGTTGATGACCACCGGCGGCCAAAGTATCCGGATCCGCTGCTCGGAGATCCGCGAAACAGGCCGAAACGCGCAAGGAGTTAAGTTGGTGACCCTTCGGGGCGAAGAGCGCTTACAGGATATAGCGAAGGTTGTTTCCGGAGAAGACCCGGAGGAGGCCGGTGGAGAGGAAGATAATACCGCCGCAGATGACTCCGAATAGGGCGATCTCAGGGGCATGTTTCCGGGTGGAAAGACGATGTTGAGGCGTGCTCACAGGGTTGCAGCTTCAAAAAGAAGAAAGATCCGGTAAAGCATGGTAACCTAGATGGTATATTGCCATCAGCTGGCCAGGATGTTTCAATCCCCTCGCACACTCTCATGAAGATTCATCGTTCCGTTCCGTTCATGCTGGCCACCGCAATGTCTGCCACGTTCTTTTGTGGGCAGGATCTGTTTGCCCAGGGTGAGAAAAAGCGTGATAGAGCCCTTCGGATTCTCTCCGTTGGACAGGAGCCTCCCTGGCGTGAGGTAATTCAAGGAGGACGCCGGGTTCAGGTTGCACCACCGGAGGGATCCATGCCTCCTGGTCGTCTGCAACTCTCAAATGAGGAGGGGGCTGAGCTTGGAGAGTCCATTGCACTGAGGATGAACCAGATTTCAAGCGTGATACCTGTGAGTCCCGGTGGACTACCTCTGCATGCGGTCGGGGATGGGGGGTTTGATCCCAAGGCATGGTGTACTCTGAAGTTTCCCAGTGTCCCTGCCGGTCTCGCGATCCTCTGGCGCGATCCTGCCAAGGGAAAGTGGACATCCGGATGCAAGGGCCTCTTTCTTCGGGACGATCTGGGATCGGGTGGATTCCCGGCTGGCCGGGTACGGATTGTTAATGTGTCCAAGTTTGCACTGGGCCTGCAGTTTGGTTCCGAAAAAGGCTTATTGAAACCAGGACAGAATATCATCCGGGCAGGTAAGTCCGGAGTATTTGACAAAGTGCCCATTGAGCTCTCTGTGAAGGACAGGAGCGGGCGCTGGGTTAAGGTTCTATCCCAGCAAATTAATCAGAGGCCAGAGCACCGGACCTATGTTGTTCTTTACACGAATGACGGGGAGGCTCCGAGTCGACCGGTCGGGGCAGTGGTTCTGCGGGAGATCGCGCGGACTCCTGCGGTCAAAAAGGCCCGGTGACAGAGATCATCTCAAAGAGCCTGTTTTGCCGGAGATTTCCTCCGAGGGCCGGAAACCCGTGCTCGTCGGTGCTGACAAGGGCGGTTTAGTGTAAATATCGAGTGGCCAGTATTGACGGCCCGGTGAGCGCTTGCTTAATTGCCGCGCCCTGAATCAGGGCGCAACACCACCACTGCTATGTCTAACTACGCAATTAATGGATTTGGCCGGATCGGCCGAATGGTCCTTCGTCGTTTGGCGGAGAAAGGAGAATTGGATAAGGTCGTGGCTGTCAATGACCTCACAGACAACAAGACTCTCGCGCATCTCTTTAAATATGACTCCAGTCAGGGCATTTTCGATGCGGATGTCAGTTACGATGACGAATCCATTACGATCAATGGGCACCGAATCAAGGCTTCTGCGGAGCGTGATCCTGCGTCGCTACCATGGGGAGAGAGCGGGGTTGATGTCGTTCTGGAGTCAACAGGGTTCTTCGTAGACCGGCCCGGCGCGAGCAAGCACATCGAAGCTGGGGCTAAAAAGGTTCTGATCTCTGCTCCTGCCAAGGATCCCGATCTCACCATGTGTCTTGGGATCAATGATGATCTCTACAACGCCGAGGAGCACCATATTGTCTCGAATGCTTCATGCACGACTAATTGCCTCGCGCCCATGGTGAAGGTGTTGCACGACAACTGGGGGATCGAGCGTGGTTTCATGAGTACAATCCATAGCTACACGGGAGATCAGAATCTCCTCGATGCTCCCCATGGGGATCTCCGGCGGGCTCGTTCTGCCGCGGTCAGCATCGTGCCTTCATCCACTGGGGCGGCCAGAGCCATTGGGCTCGTCATCCCAGAGCTGCAAGGGAAACTCAATGGCGGAGCATTCCGCGTTCCAACTCCTACGGGATCTCTTACTGATTTCGTTGCTGAATTAAAGGACGGGGTGTCAGTAACCGCGGAGGAGGTGAACGCAGCCTTCGAAGCTGCGGCCTCTTCCGGACCAATGGCCGCTGTGCTTGAGTATAGTGAAGAGCCGTTGGTTCTTGCTGATGTTGTCGGGAACCAGCACAGCTCTATTTTTGATTCCGGCCTTACTACCATTCTCGAGGGAAATCTGGTGAAGGTGTGCTCCTGGTATGACAATGAATGGGGCTACTCCTGCAGGGCGGCGGATGCCATGGCCCTGTTGGCAGGGTAGGGGTCGTTGGAGCTTTCCCCGATCGCTATCTTCATTACCGCATGGCCAAGATCAGTATAAGAGATCTCCCGGTCGAGGGAAAAGAGGTCCTCATGAGAGTGGATTTCAATGTCCCTCTCGAAGATGGGGAAATTACAGATGAGACACGGATAGAGGGAGCCATACCCTCGATAAGGCATCTTCTGGAAGGAGGAGCCAAACTGGTTCTTTGCTCTCATCTTGGAAGGCCCAAGGGAGAGCAGGATCCTCGTTTCTCACTCAAGCCAGTGGCATTGAGGCTGAGTCAGTTGCTCGGTCGAGAGGTTTTGTTCGCCGAGGACTGTGTAGGGGAAGAATCAGCGGGACAGCGCGAACAGTTGGGGGCAGGGGAGATACTTCTTCTGGAGAACACCCGTTTTCATGCGGGAGAAAAAGAAAATGATGAGAGTTTCTCGAAAGAGCTCGCAGGCAGCGCGTCCTTCTTTGTGAATGATGCATTTGGGACTGCTCACCGAGCGCATGGATCCACTGAGGGAGTGACCCATCACGTGGAGAAGAGCGCGATGGGATTTCTAATTGAGAAGGAGCTTGAGTTTCTCTGTGAAAAACTGGCTGAGCCTTCGAGGCCCTTTGTTGTTATTCTTGGTGGAGCAAAGGTGAGTGATAAAATCGAAGTGATAACAGCCCTGCTGGAAAAGGCAGATTCGCTTATCATCGGTGGAGCAATGGCTTTCACCTTTCTGCATGCGCAGGGTTACGGCATGGGGCGCAGCCTGCTGGAGGTTGACAAGTCTGATCTGGCCCTCGAGATCCTCGCCAAGGCAAAGGCGAAAGGGGTAAGGATTCTCCTTCCATCGGATACACGAGTGACCAGAGAATTCCGGGAGGGAGCAGAGACAAAAGTGACTTCAGTATATGAGGATGGAGGCGAAATAGAGGAAGACTGGGAGGGAATTGACATAGGGGATGTCACGATAAAACGCTTTTGTGATGAGATCGCGACGGCGGGAACAATTGTCTGGAACGGGCCGATGGGAGTCTTCGAGATTTCCTCGTTCTCTGAAGGGACAAGAAAAGTTGCCGAGGCCGTAGCCCAATCGGAGGCCCTCACCATTGTGGGCGGAGGAGATTCTGTTACAGCGGTGAAAAAGTATAACCTTGGAGAGAGGATGTCGTTTATCTCAACTGGGGGAGGCGCCTCTCTTGAATTGCTTGAAGGAAAAGATCTTCCGGGGGTGGCAGCCCTCACCAATCTCTAAAACTCTACGATTATGGAGCGTAAACTGATCATTGCGGCAAACTGGAAAATGAACAAGGGGCCTGCTGAGACAGCAGCCTTTATTGAGTCGTTTCTTCCACGAGCCCGGGAACTGGCAGAAGCATGTGATATAGTCATCGCTCCTCCGTTTGTCTCGATTCCCGCGGCCTCCGGGTTGCTGGTAGAGTCCCCGGTCGCCCTGTGCGCCCAGAATGCCTCCCAGGAGGAAGAGGGTGCTTTTACGGGAGAAGTGTCTACCACCATGTTGAATGAACTGGGGGTCAACCACGTGATTCTGGGCCATAGTGAGCGGCGCTCGATCTATGGGGAGGATGACTTGATGATAAATACAAAGGTCAAGAAGTGCCTTGCCGCAGGCCTTCAGCCTGTTTTCTGCATAGGAGAAACACTGCAGGAACGAGAAAGTGGTCAGCTGGAAGAGGTGCTACGCCGCCAAGTGAGTGGAGGGCTGGCTGACCTTTCCCATGAAGACATGTCAGCGGTAGTGCTTGCTTACGAGCCCGTCTGGGCCATCGGAACTGGAGTGACTGCAACGCCGGAGCAGGCTCAGGAAGCGCATGCGTTCGTTCGGACTCTCGTGGCAGAACAGTTTGGGAAGGAGATTGCTGAGGCGACGCGCATCCAATATGGGGGAAGTGTGAAGGCTTCAAACTCCGCGGACCTGATGGCTAGGGAAGATATCGATGGCGCATTGGTCGGAGGAGCAAGCTTGGAGGCAGGAAGTTTCCTTGACCTGATTTCCAATGCGGTTGCCTAGGTTTTTCTGTTGGAGGACCGCCCGATGAATGCAGCCGTATTCGGTAGCCCCGATGGCGGATTGGTGGTCGGTAGAGGTCCGTTCGAGAGTCACCCGGCTCCCCCGAAGAAGCTGTCTCTTATACACATCTGACGCTGCCGACGAATAGAGAGGTGTAGATCTCGGTGGTCGCCGTATCATT
>CAXEFH010000160.1:0-7770 GCA_963989605.1 uncultured Roseibacillus sp.
TGCCTGTCTCGTGGGCTCGGAGATGTGTATAAGAGACAGGACCAGCATCTTGCTTTCCTTGTCTCCGAAGATGGTATCCTTCCCATAATCAGGGTTACGGACTCTGATCCAGCAGTGACGACTGACCTTCCGCGAGGCCAGAGCGTACTCCACCTCGGTGGGACTTTCAAAGGTCGGGACACTGTCCTCAGGGCCGGGCTGCGAGTTAGGCCGGGTGTAGGTGAGGTAGTAGGTTCCCAGAATGATATCCTGCGAAGGCGTTGTGATGGGACGCCCACTCGCTGGGGAGAAAATATTGTTGGGCGCAAGCATGAGCTGCCGCGCTTCCATCTGGGCCTCTACCGAGAGCGGAACGTGCACCGCCATCTGGTCCCCATCAAAGTCGGCATTATAGGCAGAGCAGGTCAGCGGGTGTAGTCTGATCGCCGAACCCTCAATCAGCACTGGCTCAAAGGCTTGAATCGAAAGCCGGTGAAGCGTGGGAGCCCGGTTAAGCATCACGGGATGACCCTTGGTTACCTCCTCCAGAATATCCCACACGTCCGTTGTCTTGCGGTCGATCATCTTCTTCGCTGACCGCACGGTGTGACAATGCCCCAGTTCCTTAAGGCGCCTGATGATAAACGGTTCAAAGAGGGCAAGAGCCATTTTCTTTGGGAGCCCGCACTGGTGCATCTTGAGTTCAGGTCCGATCACAATCACCGAACGCCCAGAGTAATCGACCCGCTTTCCAAGCAGGTTCTGCCGGAAACGGCCCCCTTTACCCTTCAGCATGTCAGAGAGAGACTTGAGCGGGCGATTGCCTGCGCCCGTGACCGCTCTTCCATGTCGACCATTGTCGAAGAGAGCGTCCACAGCCTCCTGGAGCATCCGCTTCTCATTCCGAATGATCACCTCGGGGGTTTTCAACTGCAGAAGATTCTTGAGACGGTTATTCCGGTTGATAACCCGGCGGTAGAGGTCGTTCAGGTCTGATGTTGCAAAGCGCCCACCTTCCAGGGGAACCAGAGGCCGCAGATCCGGGGGGATGACAGGCAGGACCGTCATAATCATCCACTCGGGGCGGGAATTGGAATCCCTGAAACCCCCTGCTAGCCTGAGCCGTTTGGCCAGTTTCTTGCGAGTCTGCTTCGAACGGGTGTTTTCCATGGCCTCCTCGAGCTCTACCACGATGTCATCAAGAACACACTGGCTGAGAAGATCGCGGATCGCCTCGGCCCCCATGGCCGCACGGAAACTGTCCTCACCATAATCTTCCTCCGCGTCACGGAGATCGGACTCATTAAGCAACTGACCCCGCTCGAGCGGAGTCTTCCCCGGATCAGTTACCATGTAGTCTTCGTAGTAGATCACACGCTCGAGATCGCGAGCGCTCATATCGAGCATGAGCCCAATACGGCTCGGCATGCATTTGTAGAACCAGATATGGGTCACCGGGACCGCCAGCTCGATGTGCCCCATCCGCTCGCGACGAACACGGGAGAGAGTCACCTCTACTCCGCAACGATCACAGATGACACCCTTGTGCTTGATCCTCTTGTACTTTCCGCAGGCACACTCCCAGTCCCGGGTCGGACCGAAGATCCTTTCACAGAAGAGACCACCCTTCTCGGGCTTGAAAGTCCTGTAATTGATCGTCTCAGGATTCTTCACCTCTCCCCGGCTCCATGACCGGATCACATCCGGGGACGAGACCGTTATGGAGACCTGATCAAAGGCTTCGGGCTTCTCGTCTACCCCGTAGAGTTCGCGCAGATTGGTTTCAACACTCATTATTTTGTAAAATCGCTTGTTTCATTTTCGGGCTCCGGCATCAGAGGGTGAGGTCATCAAGGTTGAAGTCCCCGCCATCGGCCACCTCCGCGCCGCGGCGCCCGGGTCGCACGTCCAGTCCAAGGGATTGCATTTCCTTAATCAAGACGTTGAAGGATTCTGGAGTGCCGGCTTCAAGAGTGTTGTCTCCCTTGACGATGGCCTCATAGATCCGGGTCCTGCCCTGCACGTCGTCGGACTTCACGGTCAGCAGCTCCTGAAGGGTGTAGGCCGCCCCATAGGCTTCAAGGGCCCAGACCTCCATCTCCCCGAATCGCTGACCACCATACTGAGCCTTTCCTCCCAGCGGCTGCTGGGTAACAAGACTGTAAGGTCCAACCGCACGGGCGTGGATCTTATCGGCAACAAGGTGTCCAAGCTTCAACATGTAGATCTGGCCCACCACTACCGGCTGATCGATCGCGTCACCGGTGCGGCCGTCGAAGAGATAACTTTTACCGCCGGTGGAACCATCTTTCCCATCGCCGATCCATGTGAACCCAGCTCCAACCGGTTCCTCGGGCTTCCTTTCCCGGGCCTTCTCAGTGCCATCGCCCACTATTTTCATCCCATCGACCTTCTTGGCCTCGGACATGTACTCCCAGATCTTATCTTCTGGAATTCCGTCGAAAATCGGGGTCGCCACGGTAAACCCGAGGGCCTTGGCCGCAACTCCGAGGTGCGTTTCAAGAACCTGACCAACGTTCATCCGGGAGGGCACTCCCAGAGGATTGAGACAGATGTCCACCGGAGTGCCGTCATTGAGGTAGGGCATATCCATCTCGGGAACAATCACTGCAACTACGCCCTTGTTCCCGTGCCGTCCGGCCATCTTGTCCCCAACAGAAAGTTTCCGCTTTGCACTCACGAAGACCTTGACCTCCTTGATGACACCGGGATCGATCTCATCCCCACTCTCGATCTGGTCGAGGCGCCGCTCCCGGTCAGCATCAAGTTCTCCGAAGCGGCCTTCAAAGGAACTGATAATTTCGAGTATCTTGTTGCGAATCGGACTGGGATCAATCTCGATGTGATCGTAGACCGCCGCCAGCTTCCGCAGGAGCGTCTTGGTGATCTTGCGGTTGGCAGGAATGATGATTTCCCCACTCTGGGCGTTAACCACGTCCAGAGGAATCTTCTCTCCAAGCAGGATGTCGGAAAGTTTCTCCGTCAACTGGTCCGTCAACTGGTCCTTCTTCTTCTTATAATCATCATTGATCTTCTTGAGCTGCTTCTTCATCTCGGCCGGATTGACGTCTTCTGAACGCCTCCGGGCCATACCATGAGTCGCAATCCGAATATCCTGAACAATCCCCGTGCACCCGGAGGGTACCCGCAGAGAGGTGTCCTTCACGTCAGCAGCCTTTTCCCCGAAGATTGCGCGGAGAAGACGCTCCTCGGGAGCCAGCTCCGTCTCGCTCTTCGGCGTGATCTTCCCGACCAGAATATCGCCAGGCTTCACTTCCGCTCCTACCCTGACGATACCATCGTGGTCGAGGTTTTTGAGCGCCTCTTCACCGACGTTGGGTATATCCCGGGTAATCTCCTCAGGACCAAGCTTGGTGTCGCGGGCCGCTACTTCAAACTCACTGATGTGAATCGAGGTGTAGACGTCTTCCTTGACCAAACGCTCCGAAATGACAATGGCGTCCTCAAAGTTATACCCATTCCAAGGCATGAAGGCGACGAGGACGTTCCGCCCCAGCGCCAATTCCCCGTCATCGGTATTGGGCCCATCAGCGATGATCTGGCCATTCTTGATCTTGTCGCCAGACCTGACCAATGGCTTCTGGTTGATGCAGGTTCCAGCATTCGAACGCATGAATTTTCTCAGAGGGTAAACATATACACCCTTTTCCGGCTTTGTCTTGACGGATTCCGGTTCGCTGAGGAAGCGCTCATCTGAAACCGGCAGGGTTCCATCCTTCGTTGTGACAATATACTCAGCCGTAGCTGCGGCAACAATGCCATCAGCTTCCGAGACGACCACGGACCGTGAATCACGGGCCGCTTTTTCCTCCAGTCCGGTACCCACGTAGGGTGCTTCTGAAACAAGCAGGGGTACCCCCTGACGCTGCATGTTTGACCCCATGAGAGCACGGTTAGCATCATCATGCTCAAGGAACGGAATCATCCCTGCGGCCACCGAAACCAGCTGTTTCGGGGAAACGTCCATGTAGTCCACCTTCTCCGGGTCCATCTCGAGGAATTCTCCTCGCTCCCTTGCGGTGACCCGCTTATTTGCAAAAGTCCCGTCCTTCTTGATGGGGTTATTGGCCTGGGCGATAATGAATGTCTCTTCCTGGTCGGCGGTGACATATTCGATCTGATTGCTGACCTTTCCCTTTCGAACCTTGCGATACGGGGTTTCGATGAAACCAAATTCATTGATCCGGGCGTAGGTGCACATCGAGTTGATCAGTCCGATATTGGGGCCCTCTGGAGTCTCAATCGGGCAGATTCGTCCGTAATGAGAAGGGTGTACGTCCCGGACCTCGAACCCGGCCCGATCACGGTTGAGGCCGCCTGGCCCGAGGGCTGAGAGACGCCTCTTGTGCGTCAGCTCTGCCAATGGGTTAGTCTGGTCCATGAACTGGCTTAGCTGGCTCCGTCCGAAGAAATCGCGCACAACCGCACTCAAGGCCTTGGGGTTAATCAGTTTCTGGGGTGTCATCCCCTCGATATTCACATCGAAGAGCGTCATCCGCTCCTTCACCAGACGCTCAGTTCGGGCCAGACCGACCCGGCACTGGTTGGCCAGCAACTCGCCGACAGCCCGGACTCGCCGGCTTCCGAGGTGGTCAATGTCATCGATGGTGCCATCGCCCTTCTTGAGGTTGAGAAGATACTTTACCGCATTGAGAAAGTCCTCTGCCACCATGATGCGCTCCGAGGAATCAACATCGATCTTGAGTTTCTGGTTAATCTTGTAACGCCCCACCCTCGTGAGGTCATACTTCTTGGGGTCGAAGAAAAGGCGCTTTAAAAGGGCCCTGGCATTCGCGGCCGTAGGAGGATCTCCGGGCCGCAGCTTCTTGTAAATGTCCTTGAGCGCACTTTCCTCGTCCTCTGCCGGATCTTTCCGGAGAGACTTGAGGAGGATTTCATCATCCCGGGAGTCAACCACTTCGATCGTCTTGATCTTGAGAGCCAGCAACTGTCGTACCACCCCGATGGTGAGAGGGTCGTATGCTCGAGCTACCACAAGGTCTCCATCCTTGATGTCCTCGAAGAGCACCATGGGACTGAGCTCTTCCTCATCCATTGATTCACTGAGCTTCAGCTTCCTGACCTTGTAGAACTGCTCAATGAGCTCACGCTCACTTGGATATCCAAGTGCGCGGAGGAAGGTAGTCGCGAGAAACTTACGGCGACGACGGCGACGATCGAGGTAGACGTAAAGAAGGTCGTTGGTGTCAAACTGAACCTCTAGCCAGGATCCCCGGTCCGGGATAATGCGAAAAGAGTGAAGAATCTTGCCATTGAGATGAACGGACTTTTCAAAGCAAATGCCGGGGGATCGGTGCAACTGGGACACAATAACGCGCTCGGCGCCATTGATGACGAACGTCCCACGACGCGTCATCATGGGCAATTCCCCCATGTAGACTCGCTCTTTCTTGGTCCCGGTCTCGTCCTTGAGCTTGAAGGTCACGTAGAGTGCCGCACTGAAGGTCTCACCCGTCCGAAGAGCCTCCAGAGCAGTGATCTTGGATTCCTCGATATCGTAGGCGATGAAATCCAGCTCGATGGTCTCATCGTAACTGGTAATGGGGAAAACCTCCTTGAAAACAGCCTGCAGTCCAGTCTCCATGCGCTGCGAAGGAGCAATGTCCTGCTGCAGAAAGTCCTCGTAGGATTTGCTTTGAACCTCGATGAGGTTGGGCGGTTCAATAACTTCTTCGATGTTTCCGAAGTAACGACGATCGGCCATGGTGGTCTTTTTCGGTGATGGGATGGCGCCATCCTTGCGGGATGACGATTTTCTATGTTGGCGGCAGGATTCCTTACCCTCCACCCCGATTTCGCAGGGCTTCAGGGAGCAGGATTTCCCTTATGTTGGTGGTCCCGGAGTTTTCTGCTCCGACCTCAGGTTCCTCTTTCTTTCAACTGTATCAGAAGCGGAACCTGAGGTCGAACCAGGCGGTTCTGCCGGGACCTTTTTGTGGGTCCCGGCAGAAAAAAGCCGGTTATTTCAGTTCGACTGCGGCGCCAGCCTCTTCGAGCTTGGCCTTGGCCGCCTCGGCGTCGTCCTTGGAAGCACCCTCAAGCACGTTGACCGGGGCGCTCTCGACGAGCTTCTTGGCGTCGGCGAGTCCCAGTCCGCTGGCAACTTCCCGCACGGCCTTGATGACCTGGATCTTGTTGCCCCCGGCGCTCTCGAGAGACACGTCGAAGCTTGTTTTCTCTTCTGCTGCTTCAGCCTCTGCCGGGGCAGCGACCGCGACAGCGGCAGCAGGAGCTGCAGCGCTTACGCCCCAGTCCTCCTCCAGTTTTTTTACCAACTCGGAAGCTTCCAGGACGGTAAGCTTGCCGAGCTCTTCTGCGATTGTGTTTATATCAGCCATTGTATTTTTGTTTTCGGTATCGTCGTTTACGGAGCTCCGTGTCGTTTCAGACCACCAGCCGGCGGCCCGACGAGGAACCATCTGTGTTTACAAGCTTTCGCCGCATGTGCGACTCCGGCTATCCCTTCAAATTCTTGGTTTCAATATAGTGCGTGTTGTTGAGTCAGTTCGTAGCCTTCAGGAGCTTAGGTATCACCGTCAAACTTGGCCTTGAGTACACGAGCAAGAGAGGCACCCGGCTCATTCAGAACCCGGGCCAGCATGGAAGCAGGCTGATTAATGACGCCCAGCAAGGTAGCGAGGAGAACCTCCCGCGGGGGAAGATCAGCGAGAGCTTTGATCTGCGCTTCATCAAGGAGCTCTCCATCGAGGAGCCCACCCTTGACCTCAGGCTTTTTGAATTCCTTCTGGAAGTTCTTAACGGATTTGGCAGCACCACAGACATCCTCTGTTCCAGTGATGAAGGCTGTCTGCCCCTGCAATGCCTCCTCCAAGCCTGCCATTCCCGCGGATTCCAGAACGCGCTTCATGTGACTGTTCTTGGCGACATGACACTCTGCCCCACCCTCGCTCAGACGGCTCCGAAGCTCGTCAAATTGAGGCACCGTCATGCCGGTGTAGTCCACAACGAGCAGGAATGGAGAGGCGTTTACCCTGCTCAGCAGTTCGTCGACGATAATCTGTTTATCAGGATTCATCTTCTTATTCGGTGATGGCTGCGGTGTTCTCCAATTTCAAGCCTGGCAGCATTGTCGCCGCGATCGTGATATTCTCAATGTAGTTGCCCTTGGCAGAAGCCGGCTTGGCCTTGATGACGCTCTCAATGAGGGCCTCGGCGTTTTCGGTCAACTGGCCCTCAGAGAAGGAGGCCTTGCCGATAGCGGCAGAGATATTTGCATTCTTATCGAGCTTGTAATCCACCTTACCTGCCTTCACCGCATTCACTGCGGCGGCCGTATCATCAGTGACCGTCCCGGTCTTGGGGTTGGGCATGAGACCGCGGGGACCAAGCACCCGGGCAATCTTTCTCACTTCGCCCATGGCATCCGGTGTTGCTACCGCGGCATCGAAGTCGGTGAAGCCATCCTGAACCTTTTTGATCAGGTCCTCAAAGCCCACGTGGTCGGCTCCTGCATCCGTAGCGGCCTTTGCCGCATCGCCCTGAGCGAACACCACGACCCGGACGTTTTTTCCTGTTCCATGAGGGAGGCTGACACTTCCCCTCACCATTTGATCGCTTTTTTTAGCGTCTACTCCAATCCTGAAAGAAAGGGTCACAGTAGGGTCAAACTTTGGTGCGGGAAACTTCTTGAGCGTTCCTACGGCCTCCGCAAGAGCGTAGGGGCGATCCTCAACCACTTCCGCGGCCTTCTCGTATCTTTTGCTTCGT
>CAXEFH010000161.1:0-7713 GCA_963989605.1 uncultured Roseibacillus sp.
CGGCGACCACCGAGATCTACACCTCTCTATTCGTCGGCAGCGTCAGATGTGTATAAGAGACAGGCCCCCGGGACCGGGGAGACTCTCCAGAATAATCCGGACGGGGAGAAGCCTGCGGTCGGCGGGAATACCTTTGTGGTGGTCGAGGCTGATGGCGACGACCTCGTGCACTCCGACGGCAAGACTGCCGCCAAGGCGTGTGAACTCATCGCGAGTATGAAAAATAGGAGAAAACCCTTCTGGCTCGGGGTGGGATTCGTGCGTCCACACGTCCCCTTCGTGGCACCTCGCTCCTATTATAAGCCCTTCCTTCCCTACAGCAGGATCGCCCTGCCCCCAAAAATCGAAGGCGACTGGGATGACATTCCGAAGGCCGGAATCAATTACTGTACGAGTGCGAACATGAAGATGGATCCTCGGCGCCAGAGAAAGGCTATCGGGGGGTATTACGCCTCGGTGGCCTTCATGGATGCCCAAGTGGGCAAGGTGCTTGATGCGCTGGAAGATGCCGGCCTTACCGAGCGGACCATCGTCATCTTCACAAGTGACCATGGCTTTCACCTCGGCGAACACGACTTCTGGGCCAAGGTCAGCCTGCGGGACGAATCCGCCGGGGTTCCTCTCATCGTCTCCGTTCCCGGGAAACAGCCCGCGGTGTGCCATTCCCTTGTGGAGTTGCTGGATCTCTACCCTACCACCGCTGCACTCTGCGGTCTCGAGGTTCCGGAGCGCCTTCAGGGAAAGGACATTTCCAGCATGCTTGATGACCCGGGACACGAGGTGCGCCAGGATGCGTTTTGTGTGGCTCCGATGCGAAAGGGGTTTCTCCTCCGTGACCGGGACTGGGCTTACCTCCAGTACGGCGAGGATGCCAGTGGAGGCCAGGAATTGTTCGACATGAGAAAGGATCCGGGCCAATTCATCAATCTGGCTGGCGAAGCTTCTCATGCGGCTGTGACCCGGACATTCCAGAACCGCCTTGCCGGAAAGCTGAGGAGCGTCCGAACGAACGATCTGGGAATTGCCTACAAGCAGCCCAGGACCCGTAAGAAGTGAATCCTGTCCCGTTCCCCAACCGGTCCCTCTCACTTCTTGCTCCCGGCTTTCATCATGCCTAGGATCTCCCATCACAACGTCTCTCAATGATCCCAACGCCACCATGGCGGTGTTCCTCGACCTGGAGAATATCGCCATCGGTGCCCGCGATGCCCGCTATCCGACCTTCTCAATCGCCAAGGTCTTTGAGCGTCTTTTTCTCAAGGGGCATATCGTCCTGAAAAAGGCCTACTGCGATTTCTCACGCTTCAAGGAATTCAAACGCGACCTGCATGATGCCGCCTTCGAACTGATCGAGATTCCTCACTTCCGACAGTCGGGCAAGAACTCCGCCGACATCCGGATGGTGGTGGACGCTCTGGATCTCTGCTACACCAAGGGCCATGTCGATACGTTCGTGATTATTTCGGGAGACTCCGACTTCTCGCCCCTCGTAAGCAAACTCCGCGAAAACGCAAAGACCGTGATCGGGGTCGGGGTCAAGAACTCCAGCTCGGACCTCTTTATCAAGAATTGTGATGAGTTCATCTACTACGACGATCTCGTCCGCAAGTCACCGGCTGCGAAAACCGCCCGGAAGAAGAATGCCCGGAAGGCCCCAACGAAGAAAACCGCACGCAGAAAGTCTTCGGACGGGCCTACCACCGAGGAGGCGCTGGAACAGGTCGCGGACACCTTCGAGGCGCTTCTCGAGGAACGGGGCAGCGATGAAGCGATCTGGGGATCTATGATCAAGCAGGCTCTCAAACGCCGAAATCCTGGATTCAACGAGCGTGCCCATGGTTTCAGGTCCTTTAATGAAGTCCTGCTCGGCGCCGAGGAACACGGACTCCTGAAACTTGAGGCCGATGAGCCCTCTGGTGGATACACCGTCCATCCTGCCTGACCCGGGACCCCCCGGCACCCCGCTCAGGCGATATTGGTGTAAACCGCCTGCACGTCCTCATCATCCTCCAGCTTGTCAATCAGGGCTTCAATCTCATCCAGCTGGGCTTCGCTGAATTCCTGGGGATTGTTGGAAATACGCTGCAGACTGGCTCTGCGCAACTCGATCCCAAGCTCCTCGCAACCCTGCGAGAGAGAACCAAAGTTGGTGAAATCCCCATACACGAAAACCGTGCCCTGATTCTCCTCCAGTTCCTCAAGTCCATGGTCAATGAGTTCGAGTTCAATATCCTCAAGATCCTGATCTTTCTTTTTTTCAAACTGGATCACCGCCTTGCGGTCAAAGAGAAACTGCAGCGAACCGCTGTTGAGCATCTCTCCCCCAGCCTTGTTGATCGGGGTGCGGATGTTGGTGATCGTGCGGTTGGTGTTGTCGGTCGCAGTCTCAATAAACAACATTACCCCATGAGGTCCCTTGGCTTCATAGTTGACCTCGGAAATGTCGGCCATGTCCTTTCCCGCAGCCCGTTTGATCGCTGTCGCAATATTATCCTTGGGCATGTTCTGCGCCTTGGCGTTCAGAATTGCCGTACGCAGCTTGGAATTACTGTCAGGATCGGCTCCCCCCTCCTTGGCGGCCATCGTGATGGTTCTCGCAAGCTTGGGGAAGACCTTGGACATCTTATCCCACCGCTTCTCCTTCGCGGCTCGCCGATACTCAAATGCGCGTCCCATGGGTTATCGCACTCTACCGGCCCTTCCGGTCTCATCTCAAACCACAAATTCGTAATTTCCTCCCGAGCACCTCCCTCGGCCCTGCAGGTCGCGCTTTGGGAGAATGCCACATCCTGTCCCCGCAGCGCCCCAGCCATCGGGGTGTCCGGAGCAGTCAGCGATACGTTTTACCGGAATCACATCGTAAACGAGGAGCCCACTGCCCGTCCCGGGCGCTTGAAGAAACCACATTGCCCCGGGAAATCGTCATATTCCTGATTTTCCTGTTTCGTCTCGCGTCATTCCTGTTCAGACAGGGACCTGCAAACATGAGCGAGAGCTATCATCTGCTCCACCCTCCCCTGACCGGACCCTTTCCTCCGGAGCGGGTGGCCGAACCCACCTTTGACCTCGTGGTGGCGGAGCTGGAAAAAGCCCGGGAAAGCGTGGAGATCTTCATGTACGTCTGGCGCGCGGACGAAGCCGGCACCCGCGTGGGTGAGGCCGTTCTCGCCGCTGCCGAGCGCGGCGTGAAGGTTCACATCATCAAGGATATCGGAGCGATCATGTGCGAGGTCATCGAGATGAATCGCAAACCGTTCTTCCCTCGCAAGATTCCCCTCCTCAAGAGAATGGTCTACAAGATCATCGCACGCACCTTTCCCGATACCTTCGTCGAGGACAATCATGACCAGGATCTGGGAGCCACTCTCCTCGCCCATCCTAATGTGACAGTCGAGTGGATCAATAAGACCCACACCAAGTATTACGTCTTTGACGAACGACTTCTTGTCACGGGAAGCATCAACATTGAGGACCGTCATCAGGACTACTTTGATTACATGATCGCCTTGGAGGACCCTCAGCTTGTTAAGAGGCTACGCGCAAGGATGCGTGGAGAGATCGCCTTCGACCTGGGGCGCAATTTCGAGTTTCTCTGCAACTCCCATCGCTCTACGGGCGAGTCTTCCTTTGAGATCAAGCCTGCCGTCCTTGACCTTATCGCCCAGGCAAGGGAGTCCATCTACATTGAGGTCGCCTACATTGGAGACCCTGAATTCTCTGATGCGCTCGTTGAAGCCGCTGCCCGGGGAATCCGTATTACGATCCTGTTTTCCAGAGAGGCCAACATCGGCAATGATGTGAACTACTGGGCTATTCACGACCTCTACATGCGAGCACCCGTCAAGGTATACCTGACAGACACCATGATCCACGCCAAGCTGCTCCTCTTTGATGAGGAACTGGTGTTCACGGGATCTTGCAATATGAACATTTTTTCTCTCCAGAAAGCGGCCGAGCTCAACCTTCTCATTCAGAATGAACCTGCAATCATAGAAGACATCAAGTCCCTCATTGCCAGACGGATCGCGACCAGCACAAGGGTCACGTCGGGAGAAGAGCTGGCAGGCTTCAATTCTATTCTCGCGTCCCTCCAGCAGCTTCACCAGAAGTTGAATCCAAATTAGGTTGTTCAGAGTAGAGCGTTCCCTGTAGAGAGGGGAACTTCACCGAATCTGAATTTACTCCATAACCAATCCCTACGATGAGCTCGCACCCCATTACCCTTACCTGGAACCGCGAAGGAAAGGACTTCGGCTACAAGAGTTACTCCCGGGATCATGATCTCGACTTTGGACACGGCGTTACCCTCAGAGCATCTGCCGCTGCGGATTTTCTCGGCAGTGAGGAAATTCCAGACCCGGAACAGGCCTTCGTAGCCTCGCTCTCCAGCTGCCACATGCTGACCTTTCTCGCCTTCGCCTCTCTCCAGAATCTGACCGTAGAAAGTTACGTCGACAAGGCAGTTGGCTTTCTCGAGAAGGGCGAGAATGGAAAACCGGTTCTTGCCCGTGTCGAGCTTCACCCTGAAACCGTTTGGGCTGAAGGCGTCACGGTTTCAGCCGAGAAACTGGAAGAGCTGCACCACAAGGCACACGAAGAGTGCTTTCTTGCCAACTCGGTCACCACCAGGATCACGACAGTGCTCTAAATCTGGAACAGCAGGCGCGTGCCACCGGATGACGGGCGCCTAGCCGAAGAGTCCGAGAATCTCCTCCTCGTCCAAGCCAAGATCCGCCCCAGGCGATCCATCACCGAGAGTCGAGGCGATCATGTCCCTCTTCCGCTCCTGCAGGGCCAGGATTTTCTCCTCGACCGTGTCCCGCGCGATCAGCTTGTAGGAGGTGACCACCCGTTTCTGGCCAATTCTATGGGCACGATCCGTGGCCTGGGCTTCAACCGCCGGGTTCCACCAGGGATCGACATGGATCACGGTATCCGCACCTGTCAGATTCAACCCCACGCCTCCGGCCTTGAGGCTGATGAGAAAAACCGGAATGGATGAGTTCTGGAAACGCCTGACCACCTCACCCCGCTTCCGGGTCTGACCGTCGAGATAGCAGAACTCGAATCCCCGTTCTGCAAGAACAGGAACCACCCCCTGCAACATTTCTACGAACTGGCTGAATACAAGTACTCGATGCCCTCCCTCAATCGCCTCTTCGAGCAGCAGGCTCAGCTCCTGGATTTTGACGGATCCATCCCGCTCGCTGACATCCGGAAGATTCAAAAGCCGCAGGTCACAGCAGGCCTGCCGGAGACGCAGGAGCGCTGTCAGCGCAAGCATGCGCCTTTTCCCTCCCTCCGACCCCGCAATCACTCTCCGACCCTCTTCAAGGAGGGATTGATACACTCCCCGCTGGATCTCACTCAGGTCACAGTAGCGCACCTGTTCGATCTTTGACGGAAGATCCCTCGCAACCTTTTCCTTGAGTCTCCTCAGCACCACGGGTCTCAGCCGGCGAGACAACCGGCGCTGTAATCTTGGCTCATTTCCCCGGGCAAGCGGCTTTTCGAAACGGTCCCTAAACCTGGAACGATCCCCCAGATATCCCGGCAGAACGAAGTTCATTATGGACCAGAGGTCCGTCACGGAATTCTCCATTGGCGTCCCTGTCAGTGCGAAGCGATATTCTGCCCTGAGATGAAAAGCCGCCTGCGAGACCTGCGCGTCCGGATTTTTGATGTTCTGGGCTTCATCGAGAATGATCACCCTGAAGTTCCGCCCCCGGTACAAGTCGGCATCGAGGCGCAGAAGGGCATAACTGGTGACAAGCAGATCTGCGGTGGGATTGCTTTCCAGGATCGCTGCCCGCTCTGGTCCCTCAATTGAAATCGCCATCAGCTCCGGAGCAAACTTCTCGGCCTCTTCCAGCCAGTTTTGAACCAGAGAGGAAGGGCATACCACCAGGGCGGGACCACCCCGGGCGACAATAAATGCCAGCGCCTGAAGCGTTTTACCCAGACCCATGTCGTCTGCGAGAACTCCTCCCATCCCCAGTTCGGACAGCTTCCAGAGCCATTCAACACCATCCCTCTGATAGGGGCGGAGAACCGCATCCAGCGACCCGAGGTTCAATTCCGGAACGATCTCCTCTGCCGGAGGAAATGCAGTGGAGGCAGGAAGGCCTAGGTCCGCCGCACTGTGCTGGAGGTAGGCCGCTTGAGCGGCATCGACCCGAAACACTCCGGGAGTGTTCTGCCTGGGATCGCAATCGGCGATGGATTCCATGGCCTCTGTGAACTGGCCAGGATCCACGACTGCTTTCCGGTTGCCCCCCAGCGAACAAGCGGATCGTCCGGTATTCAGGAGCCTCTGTATTTCCTCCCTCCGTATACCCGTGCCATCTCTGGTTTCATATTTGACCTCAACCTCCATCCAGTTCTCTCCGCTCCCGGTAAGGTGGTAGGCTGGTTGGACCGGAACCACGTCCTTTGCGAATTCCGTGAACCGCTCTCCCTTGCGAACAATCCAGTCTGGATCAAGCCGGTGTAATCCGTGGGCAAAAAAACGCAGGATCTCATCGGGGTTACGCATCACGAACCTTCCCCCGGAAGCAGGCCCCTCAAATCCCCACTGCCGAAGGGAATCTTCCGCCAGCCTCTCCAGCGCCGTACTCGCAAGGACACTCTCTCCATCCTCGGTCGTGAGGAGAGCTTCTTCGAGTTGACCTGCTGAGCGACGGTTTGCTCCATATTGAAAGGTCATTTTCCCCTCCATATGATTGAAGGATCCATCGAACATGACCTCGACGACCGGCGATGCCGTCTGCGGTAAAGACGCACGGACACCCTGCTCAATATCGAACCAGCCGCCAAGTGCGCTAACCAATGCCGGCCCTTCGAGGGGACCGGGGCGTATACCATTCTCAAGCACCTCCCTCAACGCGTCCGGCAGTCCGGAAGCGATCGGGTAAAAAGCCTGATTCTCAGTATCGAGCCCCCATACTTCTCGTCCCTCGACCAGGGGCTGTATTCCATCCGGCCATTGAGCTCGCAGAAACCCTCTTTCACATCCTACGGAAAGGCGAAGAGGGTGGCAGGAAATAGCAGCCCCCTGCTTCTTGCCAAAAGAAACCCGGGAATGACCCGCCAGAGCCTCAAGCACCTCGAGAAATTGCTGGCGGCCAAGATTAACCGCACCCGGGGGCCTCTCTGGAAAAAGGCGACGCAGGACGAGAAGCAGTCGGCTGTCATACTCCCCTGCTTGCAGGACATAGTCTTCGCCCCAGGAACCCAGAAGATGCTCTTCGCCCTCGTAGTCCGTGGCAAAGACCACCATTAGCTGACCCCTGCTCCACGACTCCTCGATCCTGAGGGGTAACATGACCCGGCATTGTATTGGATAGGCCTCCTCCTCATACCGCTCCGTGATAACCGGCCAACACGAGTTCACCTCTTCGTTCTCCGTCTCCGGGTTCGCACCCTCTTCAGGCAGGGTTGGCTCAATCACCTCGAGGCCAATGGCTATGGCATGCGCGCAAACCCGGCCCTCCCGGCGGGCCGTCAGGCAGGTGCACTTGTTCTCCATCTCGGTTCGCGAACCGACCTGCATCCTCACCTTCTTTTCTTTTCCCCCCATGAGGACAATGCCCTCCAACCATCCGTTCTCATACGCGGCCGCACGGACAAGGCGACCACGATGCATCTCCCGGGCCGCCTTCATTTCCTTCCAACCCCCCGCATCCATCAGGACGTCCCTTGTCAGCTCCCCCC
>CAXEFH010000162.1:0-7703 GCA_963989605.1 uncultured Roseibacillus sp.
ATGATACGGCGACCACCGAGATCTACACCTCTCTATTCGTCGGCAGCGTCAGATGTGTATAAGAGACAGTTCCATGATTGATACGCCGGGAGCATTTCCCGGGATCGGCGCTGAGGAGCGTAATATCGCGGAAGCCATCGCTCGTAACCTGAGAGAGATGATGGACCTGAAAACTCCAATAGTAACCGCAGTGCTGGGTGAAGGCGGTTCGGGAGGCGCGCTGGGAATTGGAGTTGCCGACCGGGTTCTTATGCTGGAGAACTCCTACTATTCAGTGATCAGTCCCGAGGGTTGTGCTGCAATCCTCTGGAAGCACAGAAAGCATGCACCGGAGGCCGCAGAGGCCATGCGTCTCACAGCGGCAGACCTTGCGGCGATGAACCTCGTAGATGAGGTCATTGCGGAACCGCTGGGTGGAGCTCATCACGATGTGCGTGCCGCAGCTCGCAGCCTCAAGGAGGCCTTAGTACGGCAGATTGATACTCTCACGAAGCTCTCAGAACAAGAGTTACTGGAAGCTCGTTATTCCAAATTCCGCGAGGCGGGACAATGGAAGGGTGAGTAGGATGTGGCTCATGGAGAGCTGCGCCCTTCCCTTGGAGCGTTTGGTGGCACCTAGTTCAGATCCTTCTCCTTGTAGGGAACACCCCGCTGGTCTTTGTTGCTTTCCCGTGATTCCTTGACAAAGGATTGACCGACCGGCGTGGCACGATTGCTCCAAGCGTGTCGGATAAAGGTCAGAATATCAGCGATGTCCTGATCAGAAATGGTAGGATTCATCGATAGCCCTGGCATCGCTCCCGGAGGGGCATAGCGTTTTCCTGAAACCGTAATCGGACCCTGAAGACCGTGGAGGAGGACCTTTGTCAGTCGGATAGTGCTCCCCGTCACCCAATCAGAGCCATCAAGGGGTGGTCCGAGGTTGTCCAGTCCCGAGCCGTCACCTCCATGACAGCCGATGCAGGCTGCCCGACCCATATAGAGTTTTTCTCCTCTCTGGAAGGAAGCCAGATGCTGGCCTTCAATTTTCGGAGGAGCGACCTTCCGCTGATTCCTGTTAAGCGCTTCCTGTACCCATTTGTCGAGGCTGCCATTGTTGAAGCTTCCGTTGTTTACTCCAAGGAATACCGCCTCGCGATCCTTCAGGCCTGTAAAAGCGGCCTCCTTGACGAGCGGATGTTCTCCGTTTTTGCGAAGTGCACTGATCAAGGCCTCCAAGGCCTTTTGGGTTCCTATTTCGGCAAGCAGGCGGGCTTTGTATATTGAGGATTCTGCGCCCGATTCAAATGCTGCGACCGCTGGCACGAGGGAGTTTTTCTCCCTCTGGTTGAGTGAGAGGGCGGCCATGAGAGCGGAGGAGGCGAACTTCTCGTTGCCTGACTTGAGGGAGTACTTGATGTGCCCGGACCGAAGAAGGTCAAGACCCTCGAGGCACCAGAGAGCATGCAGGCGGCCGAGCATCTCGCTGCCCTCGAGCATTTCAACAAGGCCTGCTTCGCTGTCTTGATTTCCACGTTCGATGATTAAGCGCTGGGCGGTGTCCCTCCACCAACCGTTGGGATGACTGAGATAAGGGATGAGTTCTTCCGCAGAGAGCTTGCCAAGTCTGGGAGCAGGGCCTCGGGGTCTATCCTTATGGCGGATACGGTAAATGCGGCCGTGGCCCTTCGCGGGTTTGTCCAGTCCACGACTCATGATCTGTTTGCGCAGGTAGGATGTCACATAGGTCCGGTGCTGAATGATCCCATGATACATGTCGAGAATGTAGAGAGAATTATCGGGCGCGGTGTAGGCATTAACCGGACGAAATCTCTCGTCCGTCGAAGCCAGGAACTCCTTTTCACCGAAGGTATGTTCGCCGACGATTTCCCCCTCACCGTCCTGAACGCTGATCGCTTTGACCAGATTGCCGGTTGCTTCCGTAATGAAGGCGCTCCCGTAGAGGTCCTCGCCGAGACCATTGCTCCGGAAGATTGTCAGTCCGGAAGCCCCTGTTGCGTTGATTAGCTTGTAGTTCTCCGGAGAAACGGTGCCACGCTGATACCCCCGGTTTACTCCCGGAGTCACACGGATCGGCCAGACGCGGTTGGTGCTGACGCGGGCCGATATCCCCGCCTTCATTTTCGCATTGGGATTGCCGAAGGCGACATTTGGAAAGGTGTAATCTCCGACCAGCAGGGTGCTATTACTGTTATGAAATAATCTGCCGTAGTCATCGCGGTCGAGTCCCCACTGACCCCGGAAATGAGTTTTCTCCATGATCCACTGGTCCCGGACCTTCTTATAGCGCCGATCGGATTTCGCATTGTAGATCCAGTTATCCAAGCCGAGAACAAGACTGTTAGCCTTATGTTCGACGTTTCCGCCCCGTGCATATTCCTCGTCGACGAGCACGCTCTTTCCTACGGCAGTCACACCACTCCGCTTCTGGAAGAAGAGGCTTTCCTGATTCGCCCACAGGATTCCATCATCGAGGAGGTAGAGGCTACGAGGAAGGAGGAGCTTGTCCATGAATACCACTCGTTTATCTACCATTCCGTCGTCGTCAGTATCGGATAGCACGACGATCCGCCCCTGTGGTATCTCTTCACCGGTTCCATCGATGTCGGGCATGTAGCCCACAAGTTCGCAAATCCACATCCGTCCTTCGGAGTCAAATTTCATCATGCAGGGCATGTCGACAAAGGGCTCTGCGGCAACCGGTTCAATGATAAATCCCGGAGCCAGTACAAAAGATTTCAGTGCTTCCTCTACCTTGAGAAAGGGAGCCGGGGGTATGACCTCCTCGGGAACGAAGCTAGTCATGTTGTGGCCTTTGCGGTCTCCCTGCTGTGCGAGGAGAGGCGAGACCAGAAAGGTCATAAGGAGGGCACGGAATATTGTTCTGACGCAACACATGGCTGATATGATGGCATGGTCCTGTGTGACTGCCCAACGAAAAGGTGCCGGACAGCAATTTGTTGAACTCTTTGTTTAAGAGGGCCCGACCGGAAAAAAAGAGTGAAAATTGTCGGATATGAGCGACCTCAGGCAGGATTCTTTCATTTCGAGGATACCAGCCAAGCCTTCCATGACGCTTGCCAGGTTTGCCGGATGATTGAGGACGCCATTGCCTGAGTGGGTAACGGAGTACTTCAGATACTTTTCGGGCGGTAGCATGTCGGGAGCATCTGTCTCTATCATGATTCGCTCCGGCGGGACCCTGCGAAACGCCTCGCGCACCCTTTCCTTTCCCTCTCTGAGAAAATATCCGGAGAAAGAGAAGTAGGCGCCAAGCTCGACCAGTTCAGGAACCAGCTCAGGGGATCCTCCAAAGGAGTGAAGCAGGAATCCACGGTCCGGTCGGTCTGTTGTCCGGAGGGTATCGAGGAGAGGACCCCATGCCTTGAGGCAGTGGATCGAGAGTGGAAGGTTATGTGTCGCCGCGAGAGTAAGCTGGGAAATAAATACATCTTTCTGCTCCTCGAAATGTGGATCGTGCATCCAGCGATCGAGGCCGCACTCGCCGATAAAAACACGGCCTTGTTCCCTGATGATTACGGAGGTGAGCCGCTCAAGCCATTTCTCACTACGGGTGGGAACATTCCAAGGATGGAGACCAATTGATGGGAGCGCCAGATGAGGGTGGTCGCGGGTTAATTCCAAAACACGATCCCAGTCATCCTCACTTGTCCCATTGACAACACAGTGTGTGATGCCCGACTTCTGCATGCTTGAGATGATGTCCGGAAGCTTGTCGAGAAACCGTTTATCATGGAGGTGATTATGGGCATCGCATAGGGCGCTCATAGGGTTGCTAATTCGCCTGCTGCGGCCAAGGCATGAGCGGCCTTTCGGTAGCTCTCGCTGGAGTAATCGGTGAGAGCAATCCGGCCTGCCGGTGACTGGTAGTTGGAGTTGGGAGATCCCGGGCGGCGGTAGCAGAGGTCATAATGATTCTCGAGGAGGGAGGTAACGAAATCAGGCCACAGACGTTGTGCGATCTGCTTATGCCATGTCTCGATCTGGGAGCGCCCTCTTAATCTTTCGAGAGGCTTCAGCAGGCTTGACAGGAATCCGGGGTCTTCAAGGAAATGGCGGTAATTCTCGAGGAGGAGAAGCACCCGTTCGGCAATAGGGAGGGTGATCTCAACCACAGTCGCGGCCGAAAGTCTCTGCCAGAGAGCTGGTGGAATATTGACCGATCCGATCCGATTTGATTCAGCCTCGAGATAGACCGGGCGGCTTGGATCCAGTTCGCTGAGTTTGGCGTGGAGCAAGGTCTCAAATCTTCGCTGGTTCGGCTGTAGCCCCATAGATCCGAGAAGTGATCCTCGATGATTAGCTAGCCCCTCAAGATCAACGACCTGCTGGCCGGTCTCCTCGAGGGCAGAGAGAAGGATGGTTTTTCCAACGCCTGTCAGTCCGCTGATCACCCGGAATTGCAATGTCGCATTGCTCAGCTGGTGGCCTAGATCCTCGATCACGAATCTGCGATAGGCCTTGTAGCCGCCTTCCAGGGTCCGCGCCCTCCATCCGATCGATCGCAGGACTGAGGCAAGGGCAGCGGAGCGCTGTCCGCCCCGCCAGCAGTAAATCAAGGGAGTCCATCCCTGGTCGGTATTTCGTAGAGGCCCGGCGAGATGATTCGCTATGGACTCACTGACATACCGGGCGCCCAGTCTTCGCGCCTTAAACGAGCTTTCCTTGTAAAGAGTCCCAACTTCAACTCGTTGCTCATTTGTCAATACGGGCAGGTTTTGCGCGCCGGGTAGGTGGTCCTCTTCAAACTCCTTTGGCGTTCGCACGTCAATTACCTGGTCAAACTCCGTGAGATTGATGGGGAGTGATACAGATTCCAGCTGGGCGAGGGACATGGTCCGTGAAAAAAGGAGTAAGCAGATTCAGATTCCGCACGTCAAAGATTCTGCGTCGAGAGCCTATTGACGGGATTCCTTGCTCGGCGATTCTATTTGGAGAACTCTCCCGTGATGAGCGCGAGATGCTGGAGTCCGGTACGAGTGAGAGAGGCACGGCGGCCAGTTCCGGTGAGACGTGACAGGGTGAAATAGTCGTGTCGCGACTGAGTTGTTCGAATATAGGTGACCAACGGTTTGGGAACTTCCCGGTGACTGGGCGCGATCGCAAGGGGAAATCCGGAAGCTGTGAAGGAAATCTCCCAGGATGGACTGGGGCGGTGATGGGCTCCTCTCCTGATCCACGGATACCGGTCTGCCAGCTCAAGTTTACCCCGACGCGGGCAGGTGACCTTGTAATAAACAGAGGTACCGTTGAGAAAATCCGGTATCGTAATGTCCGGTTCCCGCTGATGGCGGAGATAGAGGTTGGCGATATCAAGACCTGAGAGATTCATGCCATTATGTAGTCCGTGGCGGTTGTCGCTGCCAAACTTCATCTTATGCCATGCATCGAACTGGAGGGAGAGAAGGATATTCAGCTCAAGGTGCAGGTGGGCTCGCTCGCGATTGATTCCCGCTCCCGTGTAGCCCATTCTTCCGAGCACGTGTCCGGCGGGAACCCGCTGACCCTCCTCAACTACGGTGGTAGCGAGATGGGCATAGAGACTCAGGAATGGGCCGTCGCCCCAGTCATGTTCGATGACTATGTATTTCCCGTAATTGCTTCCTCCCGCATTTTTTTGAACATAGACAACGCGCCCAAGAGCGATGGAACGGACGTTGTCAACTGGTCGTCCGCCAGAGTCTCTCTTCATCGGTCGAATATCGATTCCCTCGTGGAATCGCGTGGAGACTACCCCTTGTTCTGTCCTCCTGAGATTGCGTACAAAGCCGTAACCTCCACCCTGCCATGGCTTGCTCGTCTCGCCCTCAAAGGTGCGATATACATACATGTAGAACTTTTCCGGGTTATTCTCCAGAAGCGCCCGGTTGTCGGTTGGTAGCTGAAGAGCGAGTCCCTGACCGAGGGAGGAGGAACTCAAGGTGCATGCGAGGGCGAGAGAGGTAATGGAAAGAAAAGGGGAAGGGCTCACTACTTCTTTTTAATTCTCTTTTTCCATTCCCTTGGATCTTCTCCGATGCGGGGGAGGTGTTGATCAGTCGACCTGACTTCCGCGAGCGAGATCCATTTCCAGATCACAACAAGTCCGTCATTGACGGGTTTGTCGATGACCACTGCATCGCGGACCTGTCCGTTCACCACGGCGAGAAGAATTTTGCCCTGATGAGCAGTGCTGAGGTTACGGAGCCTGTTGGCAGCCGTTTTTCCGAGTTGAAACACGACGCCATAGGAATTCTGGTCGTCCGCAGGAAAGGACCGGAAGGCGACAATATCCTTGGTGCTGATTGCAGGACTCTTCAGGAAAAGAACCTCTTTGCCTGCGGTCAACTGCTTGAAGACATTCCTGTCCCCCGGTTCAGCCTGAAGGTGAAAGCTGACATTGAGGTCTGGGGCCCTCTTCCCGGCAGCGCTGGCGAGGGCGGAGGATAGCAGTGTCGCCGCGAAAATGGCGAAAAATAAACACCGGGGCATGGACATACAAAGCAGTTCCCGCCCCGGGACTCAAGAAGAACCGAGGCTACGAGAGCCCTGTTTTTCTGATTCAGTCGGCTGCCAGGCGGTCATAAGTGGACGTCGATCCCGTGAACACCCGAGCCTACTTCCCGGCCGCAGTTCCTGGGAGAAAGCGGTAGTAAACCTCCAGCATCAGAGTGGCGAGAGCTGTAACGTAGACAGGGTCATTACGGGCGGCCGGCCCCGGTTGGGGGGGGGCAGGCCACGAGCCATCGTTATTCTGCGCGTTCAGGAGTTGGTCCCGGAACATCTGATTATACTGAGCCCAGCTTTTTCCTCCGTTATTGATGGCAGCCTGGCTTGAGTAGTAATGCTCGTAGAGGTTGCAGGGCCCCGCGTTGTAATCGAATTGAGATTTCTTATCGATATACTTCATCCCTTTCCTCGCATTTGAGTTAGCTGCCCCCTTGTGTTGCTGAAAGCAGAGAGTGCCAGCGCCCACGAGAGTGGAATGCCCGTCCCCTAGTGCTGTGGTTCCCACATAGCCGAAGCCCCCATCCGCTGCCTGACAGGTTTCACAGTACTTAAGGGCATCACGAATGCAGCGGGTCATGTTCCGGAACTCCAGACCAGTGTGCTTTCCGGCCTTGAGGGCCTGCATCTGCCAAGCGGTAATCGACATGTCTCCTCCTCTGTCGCCGGCCTCATCGTACGAGTATTCCCAGCCTCCGGACTGGTTCTGGTTATCAATGATCCACTGGACGCTGGACTGTACGCTTTCCTTCAAATTGGGAAGGTTGATGCTGAGCTGGCTGCAGAACGTGTAGGCCTCAGCGATCGCGTAGGCAGCGATTGCGTGAGAGTAGCACCAATGCTTGTCCTGCAGATTGGATGCCATACGGCCCTTGTTCTTCTGGCAGTTGTCGACCAGAAAGGTGATCGCACCGGTGACGGTGACGCCAAATTCAACTGAGAGCGGGGTCTCGCAGTGGCCGAGGTAAGCCAGCAGGACCAAAGCTGTGTAGGCCACCTTGGTTTGGCCTCCCCAGGATCCATCACCAGCCTGAGTCTCCTTGAAATACCGAAGAGCTTTCACCACAGCCTCTTCGCATTTTTCATTTCCACCGTTTTCCTTGAGTCGCTGGAGGCGATCCTCCGGTGAGCAACGCTTCCTCATCGTGGCCGGGATATTTCCGAATCCTCCGCCCCCTCCATCTCCACCATTGCCC
>CAXEFH010000163.1:0-7691 GCA_963989605.1 uncultured Roseibacillus sp.
CCCCACCCCCCCCCCATCCCCCCCCCGCCCCCTTTTTTTTTTAATGATACTGCGACCACCGAGATCTACACCTCTCTATTCGTCGGCAGGGTCAGATGTGTATAAGAGACAGCTTCCGGGCTCCTGAAAGCATGGGTCAACAGAAGTCGGCCTCGGAGAGGGCTTACTCCAACCTATCCTATCACAGCTGCGTCGGATTAGGGGTATCCCCATAGACCTCCTCAGGATCGAACGACTTTTCAGCTTCGATAAACCTGAGAGCCGGCCCGTCCTGCTCATCTATGACTTCACGATAGAAGCAGCTCCGATAGCCAACGTGGCAGGACGCCTCCTCTCCTCCCGCGTCCGGGCTGGTTAGTTCTACCTCCAGAACAAGACAGTCCTGATCATCATCAATAAGCATTCGCTGGATATTCTGACGCATCCCGGAAGTCTCTCCTTTCTTCCAGAGCTTCTGTCTCGAACGTGACCAGTAGTGAGCCTGCCGGCTATCAATGGAGAGTCGGAGCGCCTCATCGTTCATGAAGGCAAACATCAGGATCTCACCTGTAGCAGCATGACGGGTGATGCAAGGGATCAGTCCGTTCTCGTCGAACTTCGGAGCAAGAACCCCTCCCTCCTCTACCTGCTCAATGCTGGTGCGGAGGGCAAATTGCCAATCGTCTTTCATGATGCGGAGAGCAATACTAGTGAGGCTTGCTTCAAGCAACCGCTTTCTCCGTGTGGCAATGGGCGCAGCGGCAAAGATTGCCAACATGCGTTGCGATCAGGAAAAGCCCTCCGATTGTAGTAAGAATACTGGCCAGAGGAATATGCAGCTTCCATCCTCCACCAGCGGTCGCTTGAATCGAGGGGCAGCATGCATCAACGCATTCCCCGGTGGATGAGTCTGGGGCCCCCTCGCCAGAAACCGAGGCGCTACATTCCATAAGCTCCTCCGCCGGGCCCTGATCAGACTCAGAAAATCCTGCGGAGGCCATACATTCGCCGGTCCCATTATCGGGGCTGCTCTCAGCCGGGGATACCGCGGACAAATCACCCGCGCTTTTAAGCGGATTTGCCTCGAAACCGGGTGCTGCTGCTCCCACAAGCACGAAGACAATCCCTAACACACCACTCGCAATGATCCATTTCCTTCGATGCCGTTTGAAGCCCGTGGCAACCGTGACCCCGGCTAGCGGAACCACCAACAAGGCCATGAGCCAGTGGGAGGCCGGGTGGGACCAGACCTTTCCGAATACCGGAAGAAACAACAAAAGGACGGGAGTTGCCGCGCAGTGAATGGCACACAAAACCGAAGCAATCACACCGACCCGATCTCCACTGATCGGCCAGGAAAATCCAGGAATGGGCAAGAGACTGTTGCGAGTTTGCTCCACTAAAGGTTCCCTACCATTGAAAACGGCTTAATATCAAACGCAAATTTTTTGCATTTGAACATCGCGATCCTCTGTGAACGGATGAGAGTCAATTCCCCGAACCATCAGGAGCCAGAGGTAGGTGTTCTGGCATTAAGCTCTCACTTACCCTCTGATGACAGCTTGCCTGCAATTTTATTTCGCCTTGCCCGACTCATTAAAATGCTCATTCTTCGCGGCCAGCCAACAGTCGGGGCGTAGCGCAGTTTGGTAGCGCGCTTCGTTCGGGACGAAGAGGTCGCTGGTTCGAATCCAGTCGCCCCGACCAAAAAGCTGCCCTCTCCGGGTGGCTTTTTTTCAAAGCCAGACTCCCTAGTCGATCCCGGACTGCTGCTGCCGTTCCGCCGTCCTGATATCCTCCCGTAAGCCCCGGCATACTTCCTCGAACTCTCCTACCTCAGTTGGCGAAAGACCGATTGGATCGAAACGAAGTCTCCAGTAGAATCCCACTGCTCTTCGTAGATCAGCATCGATAACCGGGAACAGTATCCCAAGGCCGAGAATCCACTCACTGAACGCTCTCCCGGCACTGCGGGAACCAAGATGCCTTTCCGCCGTATGGGTCAGGCCGTGCAGAGGAGTAGCTCTCGTTTGAGATTTTCTCCGCTGCGCTCCATTCCGATTCTGATGAGTTCGGCCTTTCCACAGTCGGAATGTCAGGAAAGATGCCAGAAGCACTGCCGCAACCAAGACGAGCCCATTAATTTTCTCGGAATTCCCCGGTGAAGTTTTCCAGATAAGAAAGTCCTCGCGAGCATTGTCCCACCAGTCTGTCACCCACTGGGACCACTTTCTTCCCGACCCCTCCAGCTCAAGCCACCGGGGAGTGGTCGCATCGAAATCCTTCCAGGACCCGTAGGACGATGGATCTATTCCCTTGGGAATCTCATCTGGCGGAATCCTTCCATGCCATACCCGGCACCATGCGTGAGCATGGCTTCCCCTCAGTAGCCATTCGCCATCGTCCGTCTTTTCCTGCCCGGAATACCCTACACAATAGCGAGCAGGTATTCCGGCCTCCCGGAGCAGAAGCACTGCCGCAGTAGCATAATACTCACAGTGCCCAACCCTCGTCTCGGAGAGAAAGCGAGCGACCGCCGAGCTTTTCCGACTCGGGTGCTCACCCCTGAGGAACATGCTGTAGGTAAATTCCCTGCTGAAAAACTTCTCTCTGATAACCCGGATTGCCTGTTCTGCTGTAAGCCCACGAAGCCCCCATTCTTCGCAGACATCACGGATCCCATCTCGCGTCAGGTCCTCCACCCACCTCTCACTTGCATCGAGGTGCCCCGGGATACGCTCCGCGAGGGGAACCTGGAGATCACGATCAGGGTCAGGAAGCGCTTCATGCTGTGGGATGCCTCCCGCGAGGACCTCAAAGGAAGCAACCCCATGATCGGGGTTTTCAAGGCGAACAGTCCCCAGGGAATTCACATCAACTCCACCATCCATCACCTGAAATCCGGAAAGCTTTTGTGCGTCTTCCGGAAGCGGAAGAGGCGTTTTGGTATCTACCCTGCCCTTCACCAAAAGCCTTCGCCTTGTTTCTGGTTGCACGCGAAATTCCGTCTCATCAAAAGCAAACTGGCGAAGACCATCCGCTCCGACCTGATCCCACAAAGGATCATAGTCCCCCTCCCTCTTGTCGACTTCGCTACTGTCGAGCTCGGCTTCCGCCCTTGTATCCAATTTACCGACCCGGCCTCCGCCTCTCTCTGGAATGGGACGGTGCCACCACTGGGTATCCGAATAATGATTGTAAACCGCTTCCCTGAAAAGACGCGGCCCCTCTGCGGGAGATTCCTGAACCCGCCATCGGATTCCTTTGGACTGCTTAAGACTACCAAGCTTTCCAAGAGCAGTCTGGGAGAGGTCGCCGGAGGTGAATCCACCGCCCATCCGGCCATAAGGACTATCCAGCCGTAACCACAGGGCCTTCAAGCCAACCGAACCTCCAGCTCCTGCGAGAAGAACAAGGCACAATGCAATCGTAGCCCTTACGGGCAGGTAACGGCTGACCGAGCTGGCGAAAAAAAGGGACAGAACAACTAGAACACCCACTCCTGCGAAAAAAGCCAGCTCATCGATTCGAGTCATCGCCGAGGCGACCATGACAAGACAGAGATACGGATAACCGATGTGAACCTGAACTGGTTCGACATCACGACCCGCCCTGCGGTCAATCAACATCTTGCGCCTTGCCACCACAGAGAAGGTATTAAGCGGCATCGCCTGCTCGGTTGCATAATTCTGAGCCAGTATCACCGGAAGCAGGCACACCGGCACCCAGACCAGTGCCTCAAAAAGAAAGATTGGACTCGCACCCTCCAGCCAGAACCAGACTGACGCAAAAATTACAATCCCCACTGAAAGATACCAGGCGCGGACAAACCCCCGCTCTCCAAATTTCCACCTGAGATCAGTCCACGACCGGGCCTCAACCAGAAGGGCACAGAGTAAACCAATCATCGGATGACCAGTCACCCCACCCCAGAAAAGCAGAGCTCCTCCCTCCAGAAGCCGGGGCGGTTCATGAGCATGTCTGCGACGATCTTTCATAACTGGACCTTCAGTAGTTTCTCCTGGATGCCCTGGGGCTCGAGCAGGTGGTGGCGGCACGGCAAAGGGGTTTCTTTGACACGTGCCCGGGTCTCCGAGGCATTCCAGCACAGAATCAGCGCGGTCATCTCCAATCCGGTCCTTGCTAAGTCCTGCAGCAGGTCCGCCCGCGAGGCCGTCCAACCGGTCAATACCACGATCCCTGCGGTCAGCTTCGCTCCGTGCCTCCTCATCACATTCTCTAACTCTCCAAGGCACTTCTCCGGTTGCCCCTGAATCTCTGCCAGGGCCTTCATGATTTTTTTCGGCCGTGCCACCCCCTGCCCCTCGCTCACAATGCACCCCTCATCCCTCATGGTCACCAGATCGAGCGTATTATTCCTCGTATCAATGGCACGCGCGAAGGAGGCTGCCACCGAGATGGAGTACTCAAGGAGATTGTCGTCTCCATTCTCTACGCAGTTGTCGAGAACGAGCGCGTAATGTGGCAGAGAGACCTCCTCGAATTCTCTCACGATCGGACGGCCGGTTCGGGCCCAGCCCTTCCAATGAATACGGCGCATGGGATCCCCATTACGATAGTCCCGAAGACCGAGAAATTCACCCGAAGGACCCGCAGTATTGGAAAGAGCGGCTCCTCCATGTTCGAAGCACGCATGCCCGCCCAAGTTCAGAGGAGGAAGATGGTAGGTCCGCGGAAATACAATCACGCTGTCATCTCTTCCTGAAATCCTGCGACAGCGCTGAAAAAGCCCGAGAGGGTCGGGCAACCGGAGCCTCATATCAAAAAGCGGGACCACCCCTCGCCTCCGTGGCACTAACTGCATCCGCACCCGAAGGGAATCTCCCGGGTTGATGGCCTGCTGGCCAACCCCTTCTCCCCCGTCAAAGAGCAGATGCTGGTCGCGCAGCCAACGCCATCGATAATAGACAAATAACCGGTCGAAGGCATTTCGTCGTTCCTCGCCCGGTTCGGCGATCCGGGCAAAGCTCAACAAGCTTGGCCTTGGATCCGGAGGCCATTCAGTGAGTAGAAATCCCCGCAGAGTATGCCGTCCCCGGTTTGTGATCGTCACAAAATAAGAAAGGGGTTCGTCAACCGTGGCGTAGCTTGGAAGATCCCGCTCCACGACCAATCGCCCGCGACGTCCCCAGGCCCATAACACTGAAATAGCAAGAGCAGCCGCAACGAGGCAGAAGACTTGATAGAGGGCGGACTTGGACAAGTCCACCCCGAGAATCGCTGTCAACAGAAGCAGGGAAAGAGCACCCCACCCGACAGGCGTAACCCTGCGACAGAAGAACAGGGACACCATCGATCCCCGGGAATAACTCCAATACAGAGTCCGGTACAACCACGAGACCCGCATGGACGGTTGCGGGGCAGTTTTACCATGAACCATTCGAAACCACCTTTCTTCTCGAACAGGATTCCATATCACGAAGGAACGGGAATACTCTGGAGTAGTTCTTCTACGATCACTCGACCGGAACGCCCCGAATACTCTGCCTCCGGCTGAACCACGAGACGGTGCGCGATCACATCGACCGCAATCTGCTGTACGGTTTCAGGCACTATGAAGTCACGCCCCTCGAAGAGTGAAAGAGCCTGTGCTACCCGCATGAGGGCCAGAGAAGCGCGAGGGCTGGCTGCCAGCCTGACTTCCCCGCACCCCCGGGTCGCGGAAACGAGAGCGACTATATACTCCTTAACCTCCTCCGTAACGCGAACCCCACGGGCAGCGGTTACGAGGTCCAGTAACTCTTCCCGGTTTACGACCGGTTCATGACGGTCCAGAGGATGATCATGAGTCTGGCTGGAAATGATGGCCACCTCCTCCGAGGCCGAGACATAACCGAGCCTGCACTGCATCGTAAATCTGTCCATCTGAGCCTCCGGCAGTGGGTAGGTCCCCCGGAATTCCACCGGGTTCTGTGTCGCCACCACGAAGAAAAGCCCATTCATTTCATACTTGTTCCCGTCCACGGTTGCCTGGCCCTCGGCCATTGCTTCGAGCAAGGCGCTTTGTGTCCGGGGTGACGCCCTGTTAATTTCATCCGCGAGGAGAATATCCGTGAAGACAGGCCCAGGCATGAAACGAAATTCCCCCGCCTTCTGGTCATAAACGGAAACACCAAGAACATCGGAGGGAAGAAGATCGGGCGTAAACTGAATCCGGGAAAATTCTACCCCGCGAACAGAAGCCGCCATGGCCTTGGCGAGGGTGGTTTTCCCAGTCCCCGGAAAATCCTCCACAAGGAGATGTCCCCCCGAGACAAGACACGCCAGAACTCTGCGGATAGCGGTATCATGACCGACAAGGACCGTTCCGACAGACTCTTCCAACAGGCGGGCCGTCTTAAAGGCGTGCTCGAAATCGGAGAGGGTCAAGGACCCTGATCCGGGGTGTTGCTCTTCATCCATGCGTCCAGGTCACTCTTACTCTGTTCAACATGTCTCTCAAAAAGGGATCGCACAAGGGCACTCTCCTCTCCTTCGAGGAACATTTCGATCCGCTCCCAAACCCGGTCGTTCAGGACCTCACGCCCCTTGTTGGTAGCAAGACGCAAACCCACATCTACCACGATACGGGGACCCTCCCTGGTAGCTACAAGGAGATACATGGGATAACTCGGACTACTCGCCGGACCGGAATCGACCCTGAGGGTCACTGCAGCCCAGCGTTTGCCTGCCTGTACATCAACCTGATGATCGGCTACCGTTGAACGTTTCAACCCTCGATACTCGTAACTCATCGCATTCAAGGCCTCCCACACACCCTCCTCGGAATCAAGCAGCGCACCACATGAGAACAGCTCCATGAGTTTTCCCTCCCGGAGCAATCCACGGAACTTGCGAACCAGCGCACCTGCCTCCCCTGTCTCGACCACCGCACCTTCCGCCGCAGCGGCTTTTCCGAAGCGCTGGCGCAGGTCAGCTGTCGCCCTCTCCGTCAGGTTCTCACGCTGATCCTCGAAAAGACGGCGCACTTCGGCCTGCTGCCGCTGCCTGACCTCGTCCAGCTCCACGAAATTACCATCCGTAGTCACCCCCGGCGACACTGACCAACCTTTCTCATCGCGCATGAGGATAAGTGGACTTATCTCCAAACGTTCGGCCTGCGCAGTCGATACGAGCTGAAATACAAGTGCTCCAGCATCTTCATGCTCAATAATATCCAGCAGTCTTCCGTCAGAGGCCGCCTTCGCCTCCTGGTGAAACTGGTTCCAGAATGCACCAAGATACCGGTATGCTGTGCGCCTCTCTGAATCAGAAAGGTTCGGACCGCGGTAGGCAAAACGGAGAAAATCCTCCAGTGATCCCTTCCGCAGTATTTGCTCTATCTGCTCTCCAGCCTGTCTCAGGGAGGCAGACCGCAGGGGATCATGCTGCCTCTCGAATTCCTCTTCAAACCTGTTTCGAAGAGCGTCGTCCTCATCATAGTCCTGATCGCGAAGCAGCGCTCTGCGGAAGGTCTCACGGCTTTCGTTCGAGAGACGCAAGCCGCTCGGCAACTCAATAGTCCAGCGCTTTCCGACATACAGAAGAACGAAACGGATAAGGCTCACAGGCCTCCCACGCCGGGCATCAAAGATGAGAAGAGAGACCTCTGCATCCAGGTCATCACCTCCCTCCTCCTGCACGACTACCCGGACCACATCGCTCCGCGTCAGAAAGTTCCAGTATCCCCTGCTATCGGAACCCTGTAATCC
>CAXEFH010000164.1:0-7641 GCA_963989605.1 uncultured Roseibacillus sp.
TTTTCAAGCAGAAGACGGCATACGAGATTTCTGCCTGTCTCGTGGGCTCGGAGATGTGTATAAGAGACAGAATTAAAAGAAACTAGAACGATGGCACAAATACCCAAGCGCGTTAAATACCGTAAGTCACAGCGAGGAAACCGCGGCGGCAACGCCAGTCGTGGAGTCGATGTCAGCTTCGGTGACTTTGGACTGCAGGCCCTTGATCGGGGGTGGATGAGTAGCCGTCAGATCGAGGCATGCAGGGTCGCGATCAATCGCTATCTAAAGAGAAAAGGCAAGGTGTGGATCCGTGTGTTTCCGCACAAGCCGATTACCGCGCGCCCTCCGGAGACAAGGATGGGTAAGGGTAAGGGGCCAGTCGAGGGCTGGGTTGCGGTTATCCGACCCGGAACAATGATCTTTGAAATAGCGGGCGTGCCCGAGGCATCCGCCCGGGAAGCCATGCGTTTGGCCTCGTACAAACTGGGAATCCGAACCAGGTTTATCTCGCGATCTCATCACTCCGCCTAAAAGAAGTTTTTATCCCTCCAACCAAAAGCCATAAAGATGCCCCAGATCAAGATCACTGAAATCCGCGAACTGAGTACGGAGGAATTGCAGGTGCGCCTCCGTGACCTGAAGCAGGAGAGACTTAACCTCCGATTGCAGCAGTCGACCGGACAACTGGAAAATAGTGCTCGTCTTCGTCTGGTTCGTCGTGAAGCAGCACGGGTAATGACCGCATTGAGCGAGCGTCGTCTTCAAGGAGCGTCTGCTGAATAGGATCTCAAGCAACAATAATTTCTCAACCAATGTCCGATACAGAAAAGAAGCAAGGTCTGCGAAAGCAGCGAGTAGGCAACGTAGTCTCCACGGGAATGGATAAGACGATTGTGGTCTAGTTCGATGCGAGAGTGCCGCATACAAAGTACAAGAAAATCATCAAGCGGACCAAGAAGTTCTACGCTCACGATGAGAAGGGAGAGGCTTCCGTAGGCGATCGAGTTCGAATCGAGGAGATGCGTCCAATTTCCAAGACCAAGCGGTGGCGCCTCACTAAGGTTCTCAGCCACTAGTTTTCCTGTTTTAAACCAATTTACCTAGATAGAGCCATGATCCAGATGGAATCCAAAGTCGAGGTCGCTGACAACACCGGCGCCCGTAGCGCCAAGATGATTGGAGTCATCGGCAAGGGCGGCAATAAAAGTGCGGACGTGGGAGACGTTATCACTGCTCATGTCAGGGAGGCCATACCCACTGCTGCGATTAAGAAGGGTTCAGTAGTCAAGGCCGTGGTGGTCCGGACTGCTGCCCCGATCAGGCGGCGTGATGGATCAATTCTTCGCTTCGATGGAAATGCGATCGTGATTATTGACAAGGATGGAAATCCCCGGGGAACACGGATCTTCGGTCCGGTGGCCCGCGAACTTCGGGAAAAGAATTTCATGAAAATTGTCTCACTTGCCCCTGAAGTCCTCTGATCCCTGTAACGAACCAAACGATAGATACTGATCCCATGTCCCGCAAAAAGACACATGTAAACCCCGGCGACGACGTACAAGTCATTGCGGGTAACCATAAGGGCAAACAAGGAAAAGTCCTCGAAGTACATGCCGAGAAAGAGCAGGTCATTGTCGAGGGTGTCAGGATCATGAAGAAATCAGTGCGGCGATCCGAGGCGAACCCCGATGGAGGTATCATCGAGAAGGATGGTCCGATTCACATTTCAAACGTTAAAAAGATTAAATCAGCCGATTGAAGGCTGGATAAGGCATTCGCCACCAACGCGCTTAAGCGAGAAACAAAGCTGACCCGCAATCATGACCCCAACACTTCAGAAACACTATAAGGAAGCAGTTGTTCCGGAGCTTCAGGAACAACTCGGCCTGACCAATGTGAATCAGGTCCCCAAGCTTACCAAGATTGTCGTCACTACCCACGTCGGTTACGCTCAAGCTGAGCGGAAGAATGCCACGGAGGATGCTGTTGAAGAAATTTCGCGTATAACGGGACAGAAACCCAGTGTAGTTTATGCCCGTAAAAGCGTTGCGAACTTCAAGGTTCGTGCAGGGGAGGCAGTAGGTGCGCGTGTGACGCTTCGAGGGAGCCACATGTGGGAATTTCTTGATCGATTCATCCATATCACGGCGCCCAATATTCGCGACTTCCGGGGACTTTCACCAAAGAGTTTTGACGGCCAGGGGAATTACGCCCTAGGTATCTCCGACCAATCGATTTTCCCCGAGGTCGAACTGGACAAAATCAAGCGGAACTTGGGATTCGACATCATCCTCGTCACTTCCGCAACTACCAACGAGCATGGTAAAGCACTGCTCGATGCTCTTGGATTTCCTTTCCGGAAGCCACAGGAGCAGGAAAACCCAGGGAGTTCAGAGGCTGCTGCCTGAAAATATCTAACGACTAACCAGAATTAACCATGGCTGTTCTCTCAGATCCTATTTCGGATTTCCTCACCCGTTTCAAGAATGCATCACGGGCCGGGAATGATCAATTCGCAGCACCCTTCTCCAAGGTCAAGGCAGAGATCGCCCGGATCCTTAAGGAGGAAGGGTATATTTGGAACTATGAGGTTGATACCTCGGGCAAGTTTCCCCAGTTGCAAGTGAAGACTAAATTCGTGGACGGAACTCCTGCGCTGACCGATCTCAAAAAAGTTTCCAAGCCGGGCCGGCGGCACTATGCCGGGTCGCAGGAAATCCCGCGAGTTCTCAACGGGCTGGGTATTTCAATTGTCTCCACGTCAAAAGGGATCATGACCGGGGCGCAGGCGAGGCGTCAGAAAGTAGGCGGCGAACTGCTGGCCTTTGTTTGGTAAACTCAAACCAGAAAGAGAACAATGTCACGAGTTGGCCAGAAAGTTATAGCCCTTCCCGACAAGGTTTCGATCAATGTCGGCTCGGAGGGAGAAGTTACGGTAGAGGGACCTAAGGGAAAATTACAATGGCGGTTGCCCAAGGGGATATCTATCGACCAGGAGGAGAGCGCTCTCGCGGTGAAGCGTGAAAACGATCAGAGGCAAATGCGGGCCATTCATGGAACAGCACGTAGCCTGATCAATAACATGGTGGAAGGCGTCTCCAATGGGTTCATGAAGGAACTGGAGATCCAAGGTGTTGGATTTCGAGCAGCAGTGAAGGGAGACAAGCTCGATCTGAGTCTCGGAAAGTCTCATCCCATTCTGCACCCCATACCCAGCGAAGTGACTGTCACTGTTACAGACAACACCAAGATCAAGGTCGAGGGAGCAAACAAGCAGGTGGTAGGCCAGTTTGCTGCCGAAGTTCGGAACTATTACCCACCCGAGCCCTACAAGGGAAAAGGAGTTCGCTATGTAGGTGAATATGTCCGCCGGAAGGCGGGTAAGAGTGTTCAGAAGTAGAAACCACTATCAAAAAATAGATCATGAGCATTCTGAATAGAAAAGAGTCTCGTCGGAAGATTCATCGCCGAATACGGAAAAAAGTGGCAGGAACTGCGAGTCGTCCGCGGCTGGCCGTGCACTACTCGAATAAGAATATTTATGCGCAGATCATCGATGATGAGGCGGGTCGCACGCTCTGTGCCGCTTCCAGTCTCGACAAGGAGGTAGAGGCCTCCGGATCAAATGTCGCTACCGCGGAAAAAGTGGGCACGCTGATAGCGAATCGCGCCGGAGGAGCCAGCGTTGGAAGTGTGGTTTTTGACCGGGGGGGTCATCTCTATCATGGAAAAATCAAGGCCTTGGCGGAGGCGGCTCGGGAAGGTGGATTGAAATTTTAACGTTCTTCAAATCATGGTTACAAGTAACGACAACCAAGCTTCGGATCAGGATGCGTCCACACCCGAGGAAGTTTCACCCGAAACAGAAGCTCCTGCGGAGGAGGTCGCTTCCGCAGAGGAAGCAGCACCCGCAGAGGAAGCAGCACCCGCAGCGGAAGCAGCACCCGCAGAGGAAGCAGCACCCGCAGAGGAGGCAGCACCCGCAGCGGAGGCAGCACCCGCCGCTCCAGAGCAGGCTGCTTCATCAGGAAATGCTACCGCTGTTGCTGCGGCACCTGTTCGTCAGGAATCCGGTTTTGGTGGGCCACCTCCATCAAGCAATGAGGAGGGAGAGGAATTGACGGAGAAGGTAGTTTTTATCAACCGCTGTGCGAAAGTAGTCAAAGGGGGCCGACGTTTTAGCTTCTCCGCCCTGGTAGTCTCTGGTGATCACGCGGGGAAAGTAGGGTATGGTTTTGGTAAAGCGAATGAAGTTGCTGAATGTATCCGCAAGGCTGGCGACAACTCGAAAAGAAATCTCAAGAGCATGACTTTGGCAGGACATACCATTCCTCACGAAATCACTGCGGAATTTGGTGGTGGGAAAGTGCTTTTGAAACCGGCTTCGCCGGGAACCGGGATCATCGCAGGTGGTGGCGTGCGTGCAGTTTGCGAAGCGGTAGGAATCAAGGACGTCCTTGGGAAGTCTCTCGGTTCAAACAACCACGCCAATGTCGTTAAAGCCACTTTGAAGGCTCTCTCACTGCTTCGTGATCGTGATGAGGTTATGAGTCTCAGGGGAAAGAAGAAGGAAAAGGCGATCTAGATTCTGAAAGACGTAAGGCATCTAAATTCCAGGCAGCCGGCCGTAATCCACAAAACCCTGCGGGGCCTGGTGCCGCACCACCTGACAAATTCAACTTTCAAAACACAGCATGAAACTTCACAATCTCAAACCCAATCAAGGTGCCAAGCATCGCCGCAAACGTGTCGGAAACGGGGAAAGTTCCGGGCTCGGAAAGACCTGTGGGCGTGGTCACAAGGGACAAAAGTCCCGGTCCGGAGGAGGCGTTCGTCCTGGTTTCGAGGGAGGACAGATGCCTCTGCATCGGCGCCTTCCAAAGAGAGGATTCAACAATGTGCAATTCCAGGACAAGGTTGCGATCGTGAACGTGGGTCAGCTCAATGAGAAGTTTGCGGACGATGCCACTGTTGATGAGAAAGCACTACGCGCGGCTGGGTTGGTATCTGGTCGCTGTGATGCGATCAAGGTTCTCGGGCAGGGGGAGCTCGAGCGAAAACTCAAGGTTGTTGTCGACGCGGTAAGTGCCTCCGCCCTTGCCAAGGTTGAAAAAGCCGGAGGGTCAGCTGAAACTGGAGCTTGATCGTCCCGGAAGTAACACCTTCCCGGAATAAGTGTGCGGCTGAAACAAAAAATCATATCTCTTCAATCTCCAAGACATGATCACGGCGTTTGCTAACATCTGGAAGGTCCCTGAACTTCGAGACCGGATTCTTTTCACACTTGTCATGGTTGTGATTGTCCGCCTCGGGGTGGCTATTACTTTGCCTGGAGTTGACGCGAGTGTTATTGACCGTTGGCTCGAGTGGAGGGTGGAAAACGATGAGGGTGGTAATGCGATCGGAGTTCTGCTGAATGTCTTCTCCGGTGGTGCGCTCCAGCAGTGCGGCATTTTTGCCCTCGGAATCATGCCGTATATCTCGGCTTCGATCATGATGCAGTTGATGTCGGCTGTCGTGCCGAAATTGGCAAAGCTGCGCCGGGAAGAGGGTGGTCAGCAGAAGATCAACCAGTATACGAGGTTCATCACCATCGCGATCGCTGTGGTTCAGGGGTTCCTGTTGGCGCAAACCCTTCAGAATCCGGCGAATATCCCATACATGGAGGGTATCGCCGAGCATGGGGGTGGCGATCTTGTTCCTGAGCAGGGTCCTGCCTTCGTAGGGTTAACCGTTCTCACCATTCTTGCAGGCACGATGCTCCTCATGTGGATCGGTGACCAGATTACAGAACGTGGCATCGGTAATGGAATATCATTGATTATTTCCGTTAACATCATTGCGGCGCTCCCGGGCGCGCTGGTGCAGGCCTTTAACACCTATGTTCAAGGTGCTGAGGATAATCCGTTCAAGCCCATGGTTCTCGTTGGATTGTTTGCCCTTCTGCTCGTAACCATCGCGGCTGTGATTGCGATCACGCAGGCACAGCGCCGTATCGCAATTCAGTATGCGAAGCGGGTGCGGGGTCAGCAGATGACTGGCCAACAGACCCAGTATCTGCCGCTCAAGGTGAACTATTCGGGAGTCATGCCTATTATTTTCGCGAGTGCAATCCTGTCCCTTCCCACCATGCTTCTCAGTTCTATCCCTGCATTCGGGGACAAGGCCTGGGTTGCATGGCTTACGACGAATCTGAATCCACCGAGCATTTCCTATTTTGTGATTTCGGCAGCAATGATCTTTTTCTTCAGTTACTTCTGGGTGGCAACGATGTTTCAGCCAAGTGAAGTTGCAGAGAACCTGAAACGGAGCGGGGGCTATGTTCCAGGTGTTCGCCCCGGCAAGCCGACGGCCGACTTCCTTGACTTCACAATGACGAGGCTGACTTTCGCGGGAGCTCTCTTCCTCACCATGATTTACATCCTTCCGATGTTGTTGACCGTGGCTCTCGATTTGAACTTTGTCGTGACCAGCTTCTTTGGTGGCACGAGTCTTCTCATCCTTGTTGGTGTCCTCTTGGACATGCTGCGTCAGACAGAGACCCATCTCCTACAGAGGCATTATGATGGTTTCCTGCGCAAAGGTAAAATCAAGGGGAGAGGTCGGGTTCAGGGAACAGGTGCGGCTGCTTCTGGCTCGGCGCTGGTATATCTCTGGGTCTTTGCGGCCTTCCTGATAATACTCGCCTTGTGCGCGTGGCTTATAAACCGGTGAATTGTCTCTCGGTCCGTTGCTAGGCAAGGCGATAGTTCTGCTGGGCGCCCCCGCTTCGGGAAAAGGCACACAGGGGCGGCTACTTTCCGATGCTGCGGGGCTCAGTTATCTCAGTACTGGCCGGCAGTTGCGTAAGGAGGTGGCTGATAACACTCACCTCGGGAGACTTGCGGAACCATACCTTGCAGTAAGCCAGTTTGTTCCTGACCAGCTTGTGTTGGATCTGGTAAGTGAGTGGATCAATCGAGTCAACGGCGGCTGGGTTCTAGACGGCTTTCCGCGGACCCTCGCCCAGGCGGAGGAACTGGATCGCATCCTCGCCGGTGACCAGGCGCGTCTGAGAGCGGTCCTGTTTGAGGTGAAATCCGACGAGTTGGAAAGGCGAGTCCTCGGGCGCAGAGAATGTCAGGAATGTTCGTGGACCGGCAATGTGTCCGCGGGGAATCCGTCCGTGAGTTTGTGTCCTTCCTGTGGCGGTGCTTTGCATCGTAGATTGGATGACAATCCGGAGAACTTCAGGAAACGACTCGACGAGTTTCAGAAATTGACATTGCCGCTGGTCGCTTTTTATGAGGAATCAGGACGTCTCCTGAAGGTATGTGGAGGCGGGACGCCGGAGCAAGTCTTTGCAAGCCTCCAGTCGGAACTCAAATAGTGTTATGGCTAAACGTATCAAGATGCCGATTAAAAGTGAGTCGGAGATTAGTAAGATGCGGATTGCGGGTGAAGCGGCCAGTAGGGTTCTGCAGGCGACTGCGCAATTTATTCAGCCGGGACGAACTACGGCAGAAGTGGATTCGTTCGCTGCCGAGTTGATAGCTGATCTTGGTGGAATCCCGACCTTCCTCGGTTATCGTGGGTTTCCCGGTAACATTTGTATCTGTCTCTTATACACATCTGACGCTGCCGACGAATAGAGAGGTGTAGATCTCGGTGGTCGCCGTA
>CAXEFH010000165.1:0-7602 GCA_963989605.1 uncultured Roseibacillus sp.
TTTTTCAAGCAGAAGACGGCATACGAGATTTCTGCCTGTCTCGTGGGCTCGGAGATGTGTATAAGAGACAGATGTCTATTCCCTTCTGCTCCGGCACCGGGTTGCCCTCGAGCAGAAGCCCTTTGCCATGGGAGTGCGTATTGAGCACCCCCAACCCCTGATCGATGGAATCCAGTATCATCTCCCGGGAGATGCCGAACGCCCCCCATCCCTGCCTGCCGCTCGTTACAGGTTCGCGGCTACTGTGAAGGGACGCAGTGTACATTCTTTCTGCATGTGTCCCGGAGGATTTATTGTGCCCTGTGCAACGTATGATGATGAGGTTGTGGTCAATGGGATGTCTCTCTCGCGGAGAGATTCTCCCTACGCGAACAGTGGTATCGTTGTCGGTGTTGATCCGGATGACACGGAGCCGTGGCAGGCAGAACATGGAGTCCTCGCTGGTGTAGCGCTCCAGTTGGAGGTGGAGCGTTCCGCCAAGAGAGCAGGAGGAGGCGGGCAGGTGGCTCCCGCGCAGAGGATGGTGGATTTCCTTGCGCAGCGTTCTTCTCAGGATCTGCCTGAGACCAGTTATTTCCCCGGATTACGTGCTGCCCGTCTCGACAAGATTCTACCGGGATTCATAGCGAGCTCCTTGCGGAAAGGTCTGCTACGCTTCGGCAGGTTGATGAAGGGCTACCACAGTGGTGAGGCCTTGCTGGTTGGATTTGAGACCCGCAGCAGTTCACCTGTTCGCGTCCCGCGAGATAAGAATACCCTGCAGCATCCCGGTTTGAAAGGGCTCTTCCCGTGTGGGGAGGGGGCGGGCTATGCGGGCGGCATAGTTTCAGCAGCACTGGATGGTCGCAGGAGTGCTGATGCTGTATCAGTGCTCGTTAAGTAAACTGAAATTGTTGTCTGGCAAGGATAACCGGGCTAAAGATCCCCCATGCAATACTGGCTCATTAAATCCGAGCCCCATGTGTATGGAATAGGGCAGCTGAAAAAGGAGAAGCGCGCCGAGTGGGATGGGGTAAGGAACTATCAGGCGCGGAATATGATGCGGGACGATATGCAGATTGGCGATCTTGCTCTCTATTATCATTCCAACTGCGCTGAGCCTGGTGTGGTCGGTGTCGCGAGAGTTGCCAGTGAACCCTATCCTGATCCAACGCAGTTCCAGAAGCGTTCAAAGTATTACGATGAGAAATCGAAGAAGGAAGATCCACGATGGATCCTTGTAGACTTTGAATTTGTGACCGAACTTACCGAGAAGGTGAGTCTTGCAGCGATGAAGGCAGACCCAAGGTTGGCTGGCATGCTGTGCCTGAGGAAGGGCAACCGGCTCTCGATTACTCCTGTCGAACGAAAGCACTTCCGCAGGATCTGCAAACTTGGAGGATGGAAACCATCCTGAAGACAGCGAATAACCAAGACGCTGGATTAGGTCACAGAGTGCGGGACGCGCTAAGAGAATCGAGGTGATTCCGGGCGGTAGCGATGCAGGAGCGCAAAAACACGATATCCTGTTCCACCTTCCCTACGCTGGCGCTTCCCTCCATGATGGCTACAAGGAACGAGGCCTCGGCAGTTGGTTCGATGTCGGGGCGCACGATTGATTTTTCCTGACCTCGTTTGAGGGCATCGCTGATGCACCCGCTCCAGATCTTATAGATTTCACAGAGGCGCTTTCGAAAGCCCTCCTCGAGGGGTGACATTTCCACCGCAAAATTACAAATTGGACTCCCATTAAAGAGAAATCCTGTTTCGGGGACCTCGCCTTCGACCCGCTTGATGAACCGCTCCAAAATATCTCTGAGGGTCCCGAGGGGATCCGCTCCTTTTTCCAAGGGTTCCACCCACCAGTTCTTGATAGCGGGAATCATCAGTTCATCGAGGACGGCGTAGCCTAGCTCATTCTTCCCGGAGAAGTGGTGGAAGAGCGCGCCTTTTGTGATTCCCGCTGCGTCTACGATCCGATTGATGCTCCCTCCCTGAAACCCATGGCGATAGAATTCGCGATAGCTTGCTTCAAGGATCTTGCGTCGGGTCCGCTTTGGATCACGCACACGGGGCATATCGTGACGTTACATACCCCAAGGAATGTTGCAAGCCAGGCCTAGGCTTGATCGGCCGGCGGGGGCATGGCTCAGGGAGATTCATCAAGGCCCCTAACGGGGCCCGGGCGGCATTTTTTCATGCAGGAAGCGGGTCATTGTCTCATACAGATGACGGCGCGCATTTTTTCCCTCCCGTATCGAGTGGGTTCCTCTTGGGTAGGTCATCATTGAGAAGACCTTGTTGTGTTCGATGAGCCTGTCAACGAGCCGCAGGTAGGTCTGGTAGTGGCAGTTATCGTCTGCGGCACCATGGATTATCAGGAGGTTGCCCTTCAGGTTCTCTACGAAGTTGATTGGGGAACCCTCCCGGAAGGCTTTACGGTTTTCGCTCGGAAGCCCCATATATCGTTCCTGGTAGATTGTGTCGTAATGTCTCTGGTCGGGGACAGACGCAACCGCAATTGCGGTGTGATAAAGATCAGGGAATTTGAAGATGGCATTAAGACTCATCGATCCTCCCCCGCTCCAACCCCACGAGCCGACTCTCTCTGCGTCCAACCACGGTCTTTCCTTCAGGACTGTCCTGACGGCAGAGGCTTGGTCCTTCGGAGGTAGTATTCCAATTTTCTGGAAGGCTTCCCGGCGCCACGCCCGGCCCAGTGGAGACCTGCTTCCGCGGTTGTCAAAGCTCATCACGACATAGCCCTGCTGTGCGAGCATGTGATGCCAGAGTCCGCCCCAGCTGTCCCGAACCACTTGTCCGGCAGGCTCGCCGTAAACGTAGACCAGCAGGGGATACCTGCGCGTACGATCCAGATTGCGGGGATGTATACAGCGAGCCGGCAAACGAACGCCCTCCTCAATTTGAACATCGAAGAATTCTACGGGAGCAAGGTTGAGAGCACGGATCTTTGCATGCAGCTCCAAATTGCCCTCGAGAGTCTTGATCACGGCATGATCCGGGAGGCTGACGAGGCGGGTAATTGATGGAGTATCTGCATCGGATCGAGTCCATACTGCAAAGTCTCCGGATGGTGAAATGCGGTAAGAGTGAGTGCCCCTTCTTTCGCTTTCGGGAGTCAGGCGTCTCAACCCTTCTCCATCAAGTCCGACCCGGTAGAGATAGCGATGGGCAGGGTTCTGAGGGCTGGCAAGAAAGTAGGCCCAGAGCCCCGAGGTGTCCACGTGAAGGAGGTCTATGTCAAAGTTGTCGGTGGTGAGCTTAGTCGTTTTCGTCCCGTCCCGGGAGATCCTGTAGAGTTGCTCCCAGCCATCGCGCTCGCTTGTCCACGTGAAGCTTTTTCCGTCCGGAGTCCAGTTGAGATCGTTATTTACGACAACCCACGTCGAATCCTTCTCAGTAAGAACGGTCGTCACTGCGCCACCCCGCCGTTCAGCGATCATGACCAGTTTCTTGTTTTGTGCGCGGTTTAGTTGCTGAATGACGAGCTGATCGGAATTTTTGGGACCGGCCCATTCCATCCTGGCGAGGTAGTTCTCCCGGGGGTCGCCAGGAACCTTAATCCAAGTGGTCTCTGCGGTTTCGACCTCAACCACTCCAATACGGCATGAGGCATTCTGTTGTCCGACCTTCGGATATCCGAACCGTGTGACCTTTGGGTAGAGAGCCGAAACGTTGTCCACCAGGGTCTGCCTTCGAACCCCGGTTTCATCGAATTGCCAGTAGGCGATGGCACTGCCGTCAGGGCTCCAGCGGAATCCATCCCGGATACCCAGCTCTTCCTCGTAGACCCAGTCAAAACGTCCATTGAAGATCATGCTGTTATCGCTGGTCGTCAGAGTTCGAATAGCCTGGTCTCCAAGGTTTTCGACGTGGATGTGGGAGTCTCGAACATAAGCCACGTATTTTCCGTCGGGGCTGAATTTCGCGAACATGAGTGACGAAGGAGCTGCATTTGCTCCTCCGAGTTTCTTCAGGGTTTTGTTCTGCAGACTGTAGACCCAGTAGTCACCCCGAGAGTTACGGCGCCAGACGCGTTGGGAGTTAGTGTAGATGAGAAGGAGCGTACGGTCTGGAGAAAAAGCGTAGCCATCAACCTCAAGTGGGGTTTCCGAATCAGCCGTTACCAGTTCCCCTGCGGTAACGAGAACCCTGGAGTCATCTGGATCAGCGGCGTTGGCGATCCAGATCTCCTTACTGTTCTTGTATTCTCCCTGATCGACCTTCTGCAGGAAGGTATAATGGTTCCCATCCTTGAGCCATTTCAGTTCGAAACGTTTCTCCCTGAGTTCCTCCTTGTCGTGAATTCTCTCAAGGGTGAGTTGGCTTGATGGGGCGCTGATATCTGCCGATGCGTCGCCGAGGAAGGACAGCAGGAGGAGAAGGGCCCCGCAGCCCGCATTGATAGAGCCTTGTTTCATGAACGAGTGTTGCCGGAGGTTGGAGGCTGACAGGTATGCAGGGAGAAACAAAAACATTCCTAATTGTTGATGTTTCCCTCGTCATCCTGATGTGCTGCAATTTGCGACCGAAGTCTTCAAAGCTGTCGTGTCGGAACCATGAAATTCCTGATTTGCTTAATGTTGTCCGTATCAGCGGGGGTAATTGCCTCGAGGGCAGGGGAATCTTTCATCCACCCTGGGTTGCTTCACACCTCGGGAGATCTTGAGCGTATTCGCAGGGCGGTCTCCGCGGGAACAGGTCCCGTCTATGAGGGATTCAAAGTTCTCGAGAATAGTTCGCACGCACGCTCGGACTATGCCTTGAAGGGGCCTTTTCCGGAGTGGGGAAGGGCACCCAATATTCGTAAGGGTGAGGCGGAGAGTGATGCCCTGGCAGTATACCAGAACGCCTTGATGTGGGCGGTGACGGGGAAGAAGGAGCATGCGCAAAAAGCGATAAAGATTCTCAATGCGTGGATCATGACTCTCAAGAGGGTAGGGGGAATCGACGGAGTCCTAGCGGCGGGTCTCCAGGGCTTCATGTTCGCGAACGCGGCTGAGATTCTCCGCTACACCGGATCCGGATGGACAGAGGCGGAGGCGCTGCTCTGTGAACAATGGTTTCGTGAGGTGTGGGATCCTCCGCTCGAGCACTACGCGTATTTTGCTAATGGAAACTGGGAAACGGCGGCTCTCCAGACCCGGATGGCAATCGCGGTCTATTGCAGTGACAGGAAGATGTTTGAAGAGACCGTTCGATACGCTGTAGCAGGGGCGGGTAATGGAAGTATTCCGCATATGATCGTCTTCCCCAGTGGCCAGTGCCAGGAGACGACCCGCGCACAGCACTACGCGCAACTGGGACTCGGATTGCTGGGTTGTACTGCAGAGGTAGCCTGGAATCAGGGAGTGGACCTTTATGGATGGGATCAAAACCGGATACTGAAAGGGTTCGAATATACCGCGAAGTACGGTCTGGGCGAGGATGTGCCCTTTCAGCACTACCTTGATCGGACGGGTAAGTATGGACGTGGTGGTCGAAACAATGACTATGACAGGATCTCTCCTTTAAGCCGCGGAAGTTTCTGGCCCATCTTTGAGCGGATTTTTAATCATTACACGAAACGCCGGGATGTCCCGGCGCCATACTCTTCCCGGGTGATTGAGCTCAAGGGACCTGAGGGCTTCAACATGGATCATGTGGGGCTTGGGACTCTCTGCCACAGACGAGATAAGAGAGCGGCCCCCGCCATGCTCTCAATACCAGGAGTGCCTTCTGGGTTTGTCATGCGGAGTTCTGATCAGGGGATTCAAGTTTCCTGGGTCCGGTCCGTTGATCCGCTGGGTTGCAGTAATGCGGAGACTTACCAATTAATGAGAGCATCGCGACCCGAGGGTCCCTTTCTTAGCATTGCTCCCCCGCTGATAATGTCCGAATTTCTGGATTCGTCCGTGACGGGGGGTGAGGTCTATTACTACAGGGCGACGGCAAGCAACAAGGCGGGTAAGAGCCCGCCCTCCGCGGTCATCGCCGCCTGCGCCGGTTTGCCGGGGCAATGGAGCTCCTCGGATATTGGAGCGATCACTGTTCCGGGATTCGTGGAATATGATGGAGACGCGTTTTCGATGGAGGGTGAAGGTAGGAAAATTGGAGGAAGGGCCGACGCCTTGCATTACCTTTACGCGAAGATGGAGGGGGATGGAGCCATCACCGCGCGCGTCACACGTCCCATGAGTTCACAATGGGCTACGCCGGGAGTGATGATGCGTGCGAATCTTCTTCCTGACTCGCCGCATGTGTCCGTCCTCCTGCATCCTCACTGGCAAGGAGGTCTGATCAGCAGAAGCGAGAAAGGAGGGGAGACGGCAGCCGGTCGACGTGAGCCTCTCGGGGACCACTACGTGATCAAAAAGAATCGCCTCAGTGCACCTTACTGGATCAGATTGGAGCGGATGGGAGATGTCTTCTCAGGATCCATGTCTCCAGATGGAATCCAATGGCAGAGCCTTGGATCAATAGAGGTGAAGATGAATAGGGTTATTCACGTCGGACTGCCGGCCTGTTCTCAGCTTCCCGGAGTAACTACTACGGTGACCTATGACCGGGTTCGCATACCTGGCTGGAGTGCTTCGGACCGTTGATCGGTCGAGGCAGATCAATTGCTCTTGAACTCTTCCGCGAAGCGCCAGTTGGTTTTGTAATCCCTCCTCAGGGGAAGATCGGATATCTCCGCGCGAACCATTTCGACAGGAATCCGGTTTCCTCTCAGGATCCGGTCGTGGAATTCCCGCGCGGTCATCTTTCCCGATAGAACCAGCTCCTTATGGAGAACGTGGAACTGCATGCCGCCGAGCATGTATGCACATTGGTAAAGGACTGGAGTGCCGGGTGCGAGAGAGCGGCGGACCTCTCCCTCTGCGTGAGTGCGTTCATGGCCGACAACCTCGACCAGCATATCGACGCACTGCTGAGGGGTATATTGGTCGAGATGGTATCCCAGTGAAAAAATAATTCGAACGCAGCGATGCATACGCCAGAAAAGAAACCCCATTCGGTCTTCCGGAGTCTTTGGAAATCCAAGGTCCCAAAGGAGCATTTCCCAGTAGAGAGCCCAACCCTCGGTCCAGAAAACCGTACGATAAATACCCCGGTGAGTGTTGTATCGGGAGGTCATGAAGTCCTGAAGGTGGTGTCCGGGAATGAGTTCATGGTGAACAGTCGCTGCCGAAAAGTGAGGATTGTTCCCCCGCATGCTCATCAGCTTGTCTGCGTGATTCATGTCAAGGTGGGGGTAGGAAACGCTGATAGTGGATCCTCCCGTGAAGAACGGGTTATAGCGCTGGCGTGCGGGGGACATCATGCCGACCCTCCAGCTGTCCTTGGCAAGCTGCGGAATGGTAACCAAGGCGTTTTCCTCGAGGTAATCGATTGCTTCCAATGCGAGTCGACGAATAACAGCTGATTGTTCGCCCGGTGGGACGTGCTTCTTTTTCACATGCTCCAGCGCGGCAGCGATGTCATCTCCAAATCCCAGTTCAGCGGCGGCCTTCTTCTGCTGGTTCACGCACCACGCCAGTTCTTTTTTCCCGATTTCAACCAGTTCTCCAGCGCTATAGGGGATCATTTCACGTGAGAGAAGGGAGGCGAGATGTTCTGCGC
>CAXEFH010000166.1:0-7581 GCA_963989605.1 uncultured Roseibacillus sp.
ATGATACGGCGACCACCGAGATCTACACCTCTCTATTCGTCGGCAGCGTCAGATGTGTATAAGAGACAGGTGTGGCATAGATCTCCTCTCCCAGATCATGCTCCTTCAGAATCGTGAGTTCGTCAGCATCCTTCAGAACGAGAACAACCCCACGCTGCGCACAAAGAATAATCTTGTTACCCCACGCGATGGGACTCGAGTAATATTCCCCACTCACACCGCACCGCTTCGGTCCGTAAAGTGTCGACCCCTCGTTCGCGTCAAGGCAGGTAAGAACTCCTCCAGTTTTGACCAGGTAGAGGCGGTTATTCAGCAGGAGAGGAGAAGAAACATAAGGCAGCGCCTTACCTTTTTCGTAGGTCCATGCCACGCCCTTCCCGGGACTCAGAACATCTTTGCCACCAGCATCAACGGCGACCAGAATATTGCGACCCGGAGCAGAGGAGTTCTCGATCCTCGCATACTCTCCCTTCGACCAGGAGTCATCCCGGTTGGTGTCGACAAAGTTGAACACGTCCAGAGCGCGGCTTGGAGGAAGCTCCTCCCTCGTGATCAGCCCGTTTCCATCCTTGTCGAAGCGCTTGAAAAACCAGCTCGGATCGGCTGCTTCCTCCGGGGTCACCTGAATATCACCCCAGAAGGTCTGATCCCTCTTCTCCTTTGCGTCAGCGTTGGGAGTTGCCCATGCGGCGAAGAAAAGGCGGTCCTTGCTGGCAGCGGGTGTCGTACAGGGAAAGACGCAGAGGTCGTCCACCTTCCAGAGCAGGGAGCCGTCCGTGGGGTCGTAGGACCTAAGGGAGAGCATCCCCGGAACAACCAGTTCAGTCCTTTTCGAATTTTTCCAGACAAAAGGCGTGGCATAGGTTGTTCGGAAGCCTGGACGAGGAATTTCCCACTTCGTAGTTCCGTCCGTGGTCGAGAGTCCCAGAATCGCTGCCTCTTTTGAACCATCCCGATTAAGCACCAGCAGATCCCCATGTAGAATTGGGGAGGTTCCCGTCCCAAAGGTATTGGATCGGAATGCGAGCTTCCGCTCCCAGGCCAGATCTCCACTCTTCGCTTCCCGTGCGATGAGCCCATAGCCTCCAAAGTAGAAATACACCCTTTTTCCGTCCGTGCACGGGGTAGGAGCCGCCGGATTGGCCGCCCGGTGCCCATAGCGCCCGTTCTCCCTACCCGAAACCCGGTGCTGCCAGAGGACTCCACCATCGGACCGGCGGTAAGCCGTCATGACAAAGGTCTTTCCCCCGTCTTCCGCGGAGGAGAGAAACAGCGCCTCACCCGCAATCGAAGGCGAGGAATGCCCTGATCCAGAGGGTACTTTCCAAAGAAAAGATTCCTTTCCCAGCTCAGAAAGCACCCCTCCATCGCTCCCGGGCGATCGGGCAAGCCCCTCGCTACCGCGGAAGCCACGCCACTCCTGAACCTCTTCAGCAGTTGCCGGGTTGAACAGAGCAGACGCGAAGAGAGAAATGAGGACGAATTTGGCTTTCAAGGCAGGGTTCTGGATTAATCTCGAGTGAGGCCTCTACACTTACCGTCCTGAATTTCGATCGTCAATTCCGACTGTAAAATCTGAGGGAGAGCATCCAGGAACTCGTTGATTCTACCCCAATCTTATGATGCTCCCACGCTTGCCCTCGGAGCCCGGTGGATGCTAGGTATGAAGACATGAAATTCGGCCCAATCTTGATTCTTGCACTGGTAGGTCTTTTCCCTGCCTGCGTCTCTCAACAATCCCAGCCGTCTTCAGCCCAATCAGAGGCAACCCGCTCGGCCCGGCAACTTATGGCGGCTGAATCCTATCAAGAGCGCATGACTACAATCAGATCGGCCCACAGGTACTGGGGTCCTCAGGAGTATGGTTCACGCAGGGATGAAATCGATAGCGCCCGTGCCCTGCTTTTGAACTCTGTTTACTCCGACTAATCTCATCTTCTGGCAGACTCCGGCTGAATCCGAGGCACACAGCAGGATCTCTTCCCTCTTGTGCAGGGAGCGCTCCAGCATCGACCACTATCGGAGGCCACGGAGCCGCTTATCATTTCGGGCATCTCTCCAAGAGAACAAGTCTCCTAAACACCGCCCGCTCACTGGCTCGCGCCGCGAGGGTTCTTCGGCCTCTGTGGTGAGCCATTTGGATTTATCACGGCATTTCCAGTCTCCTTGCGGAGTTCAGCCGCTGCTGCGGCAATGTCCGGATGCTCCTCACATAAATGAGGAATCTTTCCTGCCGCTGCAGTCGCAATGGTCACGGTCAGAAGAAAGAATCGATAAAGTAGAATCATAACCCTTGAGGTCAGAGGGAGAATAACCACCTTTTTCGCGAGATCTTTTTCGAGAAGCCGGCGTCTACGGCCTAAACAATAATGAAAGCATTGTAACCTGCGGTGAAGGTCTCTCGCGCCATCGAAAGGGCAGGGCCGAGTTCAACACTGTTCATTTCGTGCAGGTAATCGCCGGGAAGTATCCTCTTTCTGGGAGCTCTGCTTTCTTACATCTGATCCCGTATTTTGGCGCCCTTGAAAAGAGGATGTGACCACCGTCAGACGGCACAACTCTCTGCTTCCCCATCTCGCCGCTTGAGGACTACGTGTTGACGGAGTAGGAAATGGCATGAAAAAACTTCTTCCGCTGTTCTTGCCTCTTGTGATGGCCTGCGACAGTCCTGACGAAACCCCTCCGGCATCTCACTTGGATACCCCGGAACAGGCCAATCCAGCCGCTTCTGGTGGCAAGGAACAAGGGGGTCTCCTGAGAGCACCCCGGAAGCACCTGGCCGCTGGCGACAAGGCACCAGACTTTCGAGTCGAACTTTTGGGGGGCAAGTTCCTGAGGCTGTCGAGCCACGTGAAGAGCTGTGGCGGCCCGACGATTCTGGTGTTTGCACGAGCCCACTGGTGACCTCCATGCATGAAACAGCTGGTTCAGCTGCGAGAAAAGATGGCCGGCATCCTGACCGAATCTGAATCGAACATAGTGGTCATTTTTCGTGAGGAACAGGACGGGCAGCGAGGTTTACGCAAGGTCGCTGACAAAACACAGGGAAGCTTCGCCCTGGCGCTCGACACTCCCACGCGGCAAACATCAGGCTACAGCCAAGGAAACCGCGTACACGATAGTTATATTATTGATAAGAGCGGCGTGATTCGATCGGTCCTTAAAGGAACAAGACACGACCGTGCTCAGGCCGGGGAGTTTGCACGGGAACTGGAAAAGATCATAAGATCCGGTAAATGAAGGGACGGCTGGAGGAGCCTCACAAACTCCCGTTGATGCTTACCAGGAATTGAACATGAGCCGTAAGACCTGCCTTTGAAAGCATGAGCACGGATTCAAAGTGTGACACCCTGCTCTTGCGACCGACGACTGAAGCAAGAGAAGCGCTTCCCGGTGACAAATACACGCAATTCGTCTAAAGCTCTTTTATGCGTGCGCACTTTGCACTCCGTTTTCTGACTACGGTCCTTCTTGTTCAAAGCGTCTTTTGGGCAGGCAGCAGTTCTCTCATGGCAACGGAAGCTGCCACACTCCGATTGGTGGCTTACAACATAAAGCATGGTCGCGGGATGGACAACAGAGTCGATCTGCACCGGATTGCCTCTGTCCTGCGGAAGCTCAAGCCTGACATGGTGGCCCTTCAGGAGGTCGACCACTCCTGCACCCGTTCGGGAAAAGTCCACCAGGCAGCTCTACTGGGCAATCTTCTGGGGATGCATCACTCTTTCGGAAAGTTCATGGACTTCCAGGGAGGCCAGTATGGGCTTGCCGTGCTCTCGCGCTTTCCCGTGCAGAAATCTACCCGTCACCAACTCGCCCCCGGAGCGGAACCCCGCTGTGCTCTGGAAGTGACGGTCCGACCCGTTTCATCCGGCCCTCTCCTTTCTTTTGTCAGTATTCACAATGACTGGACGAGGGAATCCTTCCGGACAGCACAGGTATCCGACCTCATTGCAGGCCTCAGGGAACGCACGCACCCCATCATTCTGGCTGGAGATTTCAACGCCGAACCGGGAGCGGATTCGCTGGTAAAACTCAAAAACTCCGGGTTCCTTTTTCTTCCGAAGACAAAGGACCCTCGGACCTTCCCTTCTCCAGCCCCAAGGTTAGAGATCGATCATTTCATGGCACGCGGATTTCCTTTCGACAAGCCACCACTCACAGTTGTCCACGATGAGAAGATCGCTTCTGACCACCGGCCCATTGTGATCGATATTCCCCTTCCGGAGTGACGGCGAAAAACACGATTACCTGATGGCAGGTAACGTTTTACCTAACTTCACCGGGGACCTACCCCGGGGCTTTCGCCTTAAAACCGACCCAAACTGAGCCCGTCTCCGTCAACAGGATCATCCGCCTTTGAAGGCGCGGTAGATAAGGAAAATACCGATAACAGTGACGACGCAGAACGTGATAGTGCCAATACCAGACGATCCAGAGTCTTCTTGCGCAGCTTCAGCCAGCAGCATGAAATCAATAATCTTCATCGGTGATTACTAGCACGATTTCCCATTCTGTCGACTCATGAACACCAAACCGGCAGCAATTCTTCCCGGGCAAACGGAAGCCTTTCCCCCCTGCGATCTCATACGAGAAGAGCTCTCTCAGCTAATTCAAGACTGAAAGGCTTGCTGGCTCTGGTGCCTCTTTGTTCTATTAGAAGGAAGGCTAGGAACGTCGGTAAGGAGGACTCCTGAATATTCGCCAACCTGACCGGCTCCATACATCAATTCCTTTGTCTGCGATTCTGAACGCAGAGGACAACCAGTGAGATTATACTCGGGTGATTATTCTCATGCCTCATCCTTCTGGCCGGAACGGAGTTGGCCCGCACGCTTCACCTGTCACCTTTACCATGCCCCTGCATCAGATATCCCCGAACATTTTTCTCAAACATCCAAGGGAATAAAATCCATGGCGTTTCCGCCTGCTAGTCTGGGAATAATCTGGCGAACCAGCTTTTGGTGCTCGGGATGTTTATCATAGGTCGCGAGATCCTCTTTTTTATCGAAAATAGAAATCTGGCCGTATTGAAATCCTCTGTGCCAACGCGCCTCATTTTTCCCAACTACCAATTCCTTGAGGACTGGAATCTTGGCTTTAAGGCCGGCGAGCTTATTCATTAAGTCCGCAATTTCCTCCTCAGGAACCTTCGGCTTAAACTTGAAATTGAAGGCATGAACAAAGTGTCCCTTATAACTCGCTCCACCAAGTTTCGTGTTCGGTTGACCGATAGGGAAAAAATCCATTCCATTTCCGACCTCCAGTCTCGGAAGGATTTTCTTAACCAGCTTCTCATGCTCAGGATGCTTTTCATAGATCATGAGATCCTCTTTTTTGTCAAAGACCGCGACCTCACCATACTGAAACCCATGTGTTCTCTGGGCCATATTTTCGCCTATGAAGAACTCCTTGAGAACAGGTATTTTTCCTTTCAATGCGGCAAGCTCCTTCATCAGGGAGGCAATCTCCTCTTTTGGCACACACCTCCTTTGAACTTGAAGTTGAACCCATGGATAAATGGCCGCGGAGAAGGTTCGGCAGCGTAGGAGGCTCCTTGAGTTCCTGCGGCCGCCAAACCGCTCAATTTCAAAAAGTGTCTTCTAGTGCTCATCATTCCGCAGAGTTTCCTGACTCGCACCATACATACCATCCGCCCGGCGCCGTCGAAAGCCAGGAATCGGATTGTATTTCCCATATAATAGCTGGCCGTTACGCCCATGGTCCGGGTAGATAACTTCGTTAAAGGTCACTAGATGGACTGATGTAGAATTAGTGGCATGGAGTCAACCGTGCCCGATTTATCTGAAGCAAGTTAAAGCACCGGAATTCTTGCCTCATTCCTTATCCTCGAACCATGCCTCTTCTGCTATGAGAACGCGGAATTGTTCTACAAAGCCTACTCCCCGCACCGCCGTCGGCTCCCTGTCTCAAGATAGAGAAGTGCCTTTTGGTAACTGGCTCCAGTGAGAAAGTGATCCAGATTCCCATCAATTTTATTTCGGTTCGCCTGATGCCAGGAAACGATGGCTCCACTCACATCCTTCAGGGCCTCAAGGTGGGCATCGGGATCACGGTCCCGGAATTGATGATCGGCAATCACCGCAAGCCGCATTTCAAGGAGTTTTGCCAAATCCGGGAAGTTCATACGAAGGACACATCTTTTCCCCAAAATAGGAATCTAACAACTGAATTCTAGGAGGGATATGACTCGCTCGGCATCCTGTTGGGCACAGCAGTAGATCCTATCCTTTGTTGATCCAGTCATGAGGGGAAAACGAATTCTCGAAGGCTCTCGCCGATGAGACTAATCCTGGTGTTCTCAGCCTGCAACTCAATGCATCAACTGATCTTACCTTCCGCCCCTTCTCTCTACTGACCAACGGTAACAACCAGTCGCAGAAACTGCTGTGAATTTGACCCCAGCGAATTCATGGCGCGAACAGTGTAGGTAAGGGTTCCATCATCATTGTCCACAGGTGAACTAACGTCTTCCACGAGTGCAGGAGATCGCTCCCACGATATAAGATCTTCTGATAGCTCAACGGCGTAGGAAACGTCATTAGCATCTTTCCTGACACGATAGCTCAACATCGGATACAAATCATCGCCTACACTCACCACGCTGACGACAGGCAATGCCTCTCGTGGATTCTCGACAAGGTCTCCCCCAGTTGCATAGGCAAGCAGAAGGGAGATCCCACTATCACCAAATGGGGACTGCGGATTGGTATTGCCCTGCTCGTCCATCCATGAAGAAAACATACTTTCACCCTCAGCTGCACCGGGGCTACCAAGCGGACTGGCAGAACCGCGCCAGTTGGCCGCGAGGGTGTGATCAGGTACTGCATCCGGGTTAGACAGCACAAGCGAAGCTCCTCCTCCATCAGCTGAAATCGGCCAAGGTGCCGTGTCGTCGTAGGTGAAGTCCCTGATGCTGTCTCCCGCTCCAAAGGAGAGCTTCAACCGCTCCCCTCCATTACTGAGTCTATCCCCATCCTCCCATTGCCCCGCGACTGGCAGAAGATTGCCGTAGCGATATTCAAAGGCCTCCAGATCTGCTACCACAAGAACGAACTGACCCGGAGCAAGGGTGGTGACTGACGAACCGAAAAAATCAAAATCGATGCCCTTGGTGAATCGAAGATCAGTTAAATCGAGAACAGTGTCTCCTGCGTTGTAGAGTTCGATGAACTCAAAGAAATCATCACTATCATATCCTGCTGCAAGTTCGGCAGGACTTGGGGCTTGAGGATGATACATGAATTCCGATATCACCAATGCCTCGGTGTAATCTGAGATATCGGGCAGGGTAGTGGTAAATTGCAAGGGATCTGACCAGTGGCTCCAACGCCCCGTCGCGTCCTGATGCCGCACACGCGCCCTGTATGTCCTGCCTGACCGGACCGCAGTCGTGGGAATGGAGGCATTACTCTGAAATGTCGTAAGAACACCGGATTCCCAAGCAGCCTCCCACTCAAGTTTGAATTTTTCCGTAGGATCATGATTTGGTGCCGAAGGATCTGTCTCTTATACACATCTGACGCTGCCGACGAATAGAGAGGTGTAGAAATCGGTGGT
>CAXEFH010000167.1:0-7521 GCA_963989605.1 uncultured Roseibacillus sp.
TTTTTCAAGCAGAAGACGGCATACGAGATTTCTGCCTGTCTCGTGGGCTCGGAGATGTGTATAAGAGACAGACCCAGCCCCCCGACATCTCATGAGCCGGCCGGTCAAAATCCTCCTGCTTGAATCCGAGGCCCGATAGGATTTTCCGGGCTTTCGGTTCCAGCTGGAATCCGTTCATAAGGGTGAACTGGTCCTGCGCCTCCGCATATTCGTCCGATTCCAGAGTTCCCGCCTTCTCATGCACACGCATAACCTTCTGAACCTCTCGCATTTCCGGATTTATGGCGGTGGCGATCTGCAGGACTGTCTCTTCGCCCGGATCTCCTGCCTCCTGCGAGAGATATCCCACATGGGCATATTCGTCGCGGTCCACCGTCCCGGCATTGGCCTCCTCATCGCCCAGGATGATGTGGAACAAGGTGGACTTCCCCGCCCCGTTAGGTCCTACCAGAGCAATACGCTCACCCCAGTTAATGGTCAGGTCGGCCTCCTCGAAAAGAGTTCGCCCACCATAAGCCATGGTTAAGTTGCGGATGGTCAGCATGCGCGGGGGGCCTTGGCATCGATTCCCCGGAAAAGCAATGGCGAAACATCAGGGAACCCACCATGACGGAGTTCACCCCCATGACCTCACTCCGTTTTTGGAAGCTCCTTCACCTTCAGGTGGCGAAAGTCGATGGACATGACCTTATTGCCGTGGAGCTGGAGGCCGATAGGCCCCTCGTCCTTGGCATTTTCGGAAGTGTAAGTCATCACATGAACCCCGTTGAGCCACGTGTCGTATTTCGGACCCACCGCTACGATCCGCAGGGTGTTCCACTCATTGATCCTCAGCAGGTTCTTCACCCCCTTGACCCCCTCTTTTTCCTCGGCCTCAACGGGATATCCCTTGCCCGCGATATAAGGAGAGGCCGTCATGTCCCGCCTGAGAGATCCTGAGATCCCAATCTGAATCTGCTGCCCTCCGTCCCGCACGAACACCCCGGAGTCTCCCTTTCCGTCAAAGCGGAACTCACAGCTCATGTCAAAATTGGAAAAATGCTTTTCTGTCCAGAGGTTACTTCCACGCTTCTTCGGCCCACTCTTGGCCACGATTGCGCCATCGGCCACGGACCACCAGATATTGTTCTTGGGGATCTTCCAGCCCGTCAGGTCCTTCCCGTTGAAGAGAGAGCCCCCTCCTTTTTCATGATCATCACCAAGGGCGAAGGTTGAACAACCTAACAGAAAGAGAAGAGCGGATTTCATCTCTCTGTTCTACCTGAACAGCCGGGGATGTCTACAAGGCAAATGCTCCCTGTCTCTAACGCTGGAGGAAGAGGTCGATCCCATCGGTAAGAGCAATCCAACTGGCCTCAATAATACTGTCGGAAACGCCTACCGTTCCCCAGGTGCGCTCCCCATTGGTGTGCACAATCTGAACCCGGGTCTTGGCCGCGGTGGCCGCATGACCGTCAACGATTCGGACTTTGTAATCAATAAGCGAGACTCCTTCGATTGCCGGAAAATGAGGCATCAGGGCCTGCCGCAGAGCCTTGTCCAGGGCATTGACCACTCCATGGCCCTCAGAAGCGGTATACTCTCCCACCCCGTCGACCTCCATCTTCACAGTAGCTTCACATACCGGGTTGTGCCCATCCCGATACTGCCGGAAATTGCATTGATACTCCCGTAACGCCCAGCGCTTTTCGTGCCTGCCAATTTCCTTCCTGATCAGTAACTCCAGTGATCCTCCCGCCGCCTCATAGGAGTATCCTTCCTTCTCCTGTTCCTTGACCTTGGTCAGCACCGCCTTGGCCTGCGGACTGCCTTTTTCTAGCGGAAGGCCGATCTCCTCTGCCTTCATCAGAATATTCGACTGCCCGGACAACTCACTGACGAGGATAACCTGGGCGTTGCCCACCTCCCCCGGCCTGATGTGCTCATAGCTGTGCGCTACCTTCTGCACAGCGTTCACATGCATCCCGCCCTTGTGGGAAAAAGCAGTCCGACCAACGAAGGGCGCGCGGTGATGGGGGGAATTATTGGAGATCTCATCCACGAAGTAGGACAGCTCCTTTAGCTTGGTGAGATCCTCGACTACCGCGATCCCACGCTTGAGCTGCAGGATCGGAATGACCGAGGTCATGTTGCAGTTCCCGGTACGCTCCCCGTAGCCATTGATTGTTCCCTGCACCTGCACTGCCCCGACATCCACCGCCGAGATGGCATTGGCAACCCCTACACCGCAGTCGTCGTGGGTGTGGATCCCAAAGGGCACCCCCGCGACCCGCTCCTTCACCACCGTGCAGATCGCGGCGATCTCATCCGGCATGGTTCCTCCGTTGGTGTCACAGAGGACAAGGCATTCCGCGCCTCCCTCCGCCGCGGCTTCCAGAGTCTCCAACGCATGCTCACTATCATCCTTGTAGCCGTCAAAAAAGTGCTCGGCATCGTAAATCACCTCCCGGTCCGCCTCCTTCAGGTAACGGACCGTGTCACGGATCATGGCGAAGTTCTCTTCCGGGGTTGTCTTGAGCACCTCGGTCACATGAAGCTTCCAGCTCTTCCCAAAAATCGTGATCACCGGGGTGGAGGCATCGATCAAAAGCTTCACCTGGGCATCATCCTCCACTACCCGGTCATGACGGCGAGTCGATCCGAAGGCTGCAATCCGGGCATGGCTCCATTCCTCATCAGCTGCCGCCTTGAAGAATTCAACGTCCTTGGGATTCGAACCAGGCCAGCCGCCCTCGATATAATCCACCCCGAACTCGTCAAGACGATGGGCAATGCGCAACTTGTCCAGTCCAGCCAACTGGAACCCCTCCCCCTGCGTTCCATCACGGAGAGTCGTGTCATAAAGGGACACCTGTTTTCCTTCTGCGATCATGACCTGCTTTTTGCCCCGGGCGGGCGCACCCTGCCCCGTGCAGAGAACAAACTCAACATCAAAGCATTCCTCCCTCGAGAGCGAATTTGCTCACTCACCTGCGTGAGGAGCATCCTCTCCGAACAATCTCATCACGCCCCTCTTTCAACGGCGAGGATCGCGAAATAAATCGTCGCTCCAGCCTCTACTCCACCGATCACGCCGGAAGAGGCTTCTCCGGTATTAATTGAAAGGGAAAGAGATCCCGGACGGTCACCATGAAGAATAATATAAGTTACCCCTTCTCCTTCTACCTTTTTCCACTCGAGGGTCAGCTTTGAGCTGCCTCCCTCGCCAACTGAAATGTCACCCGGCGGCAGAAGAGAAATCCGGGGCTCTGGAAAGCCCGCCAGACCTGCTGCAAGGGCCGGGGGCACCTTGAACGACGCGGGGCTGCCATCTCCCTTTGTGACCGGCTTTAACAAAGACCTTCGCCCGGAGGGGTCGAGAACGGTCTCAAAAGGGAGGTAAATCCAGTTCTTCCTCGTCGGCCAGCTGACACGGGAAACCACACTGGTCTCATACTTGACGGGTCTTGGTTGCCCGGCTGGATCGGTGGTCCCGGTTTCAAACGAAACATCATCCAGGTAAACCTCTCCGTGAGCTCCCGCAATCGCTCCCGTCACAAATCGAAATCGAACGAGCGCACCCACGGCCGCATCCGGCGCCCGAAGACCTGACACGGCATGTTTTTTCCACTCCCCGGGATGACTCGGAAAGGAAACATAATTTTCGGCCGCCAGAATCTCGTCCGCCTTCCCCAGCCATTCGAGATGATATTGCTGCACGTAGGAAGGCCCTGCGCTTACATTCTTTGACCAGAATGAGAGGCTGTAGACCTCTCCCCCCTCGATCATCGTTCCCTCTTTTCCGACCCGCTGGGAAATCCGTCCTTCCTGGGGGCTCATCCCTGCGTTCACCAGTTTGCAATGGATGCTGAACGACCCGCTGCGGGCTTCCCTCGCGCTCCGGGTGGGAGGCTTGGACGCCCCGATCCAGCTATCGGCAAGAAAGGCATCCCCCTGCTCGAAACCCCCGTTCGTGACCACCGAGGAAGCCGGAACGAAGTCTGGTCGCATCTGAAGGACACGGTAGCGCCGCGCCACCTCCGCTCCGGGATCCACGACGGAGCGCCTCGCATCGTTCCCGGCTACGCGCGGACCAAGATCCTGCCATGGATCTGCTCCGTCCGCTCCGGCATATTGAACCTGGTATTCGAATCCCCTCGGAGACTGCCAACTCACCTCAGTCCCCGACTCAACGGAAACAGGCACCAGATCCGCACGCAAGGACAAGGCCCCGAGCCATCCATAGTGTAAAATGACGATATAAACTGCGATGCATCTCATGGCCCGGGCTCCTCCCATGACTGAAGGTTTCAGACTTCTACAACCAGGGTCCTTGCCAGCTTGTCGTGCCAGCCCTGCTTCCTCTTATCAAATGCCACCCAGATCAGACCAAAGAGCAAAGGGAGCGTTGCCGGATAGTATGCCAGATATCGTCCTATGCATTGTCCGGCTGAGAGCTTGTTTCCGGTTTCGGCATCAACGACCTTGATCCTTGTTATCATTTTCCCGGGAGTCGCTGACTTGCAGACCCAGAAGACAATCACCACGATTGCAGGGAGTACGTATGAGAGCAGGAGCTCCCAGGTACCGTGAATCATGTAAGCAGGATGCTCCCCCAGCAGCCAATCTATCCCGTATATTGCAATGAGAATGGGGATTGTAATCACCGCCCACAGTAAGGAATCGATCATCGCGGCTGCGACTCTAATCCAGAATCCTGCATATTTGATCGAGTCTTCGGTATCGTCCATATTTTTCCTTTCCACAAAACTCAGTAAAGATTGGAAACGTTAGAGCACAACATCCTCTTCCATACAAGAGTGAGGACTCCGACCTCGACGAAGTCACCCGAAAGCAATCCATGAAGGCGATCCGCCATCTGACAAACTCTTGCTTGAAGCTTCTCCCGCCCCAAGATCCAATGCTCCCATCCTGAAAGACACTCGAACATGCTCAACACACCACTCACGCAAGGCATTATTTTAGCCGCAATAACCTCGATTCTCTCGATCCCCAGCTCGGTAGGCGCCGGGGAAAAATTGAGGATCTTCATCCTCGCTGGCCAGTCCAATACGGTGGGTCACGCGAACCAGCACACCCTGGCCACTCTCTATCGCCCGGGGGACGAGAGAGACAAGAGGCTCACCCGGTTGGTCTTCAAGCCTGATAGTGGGCTCACCCCGAAAGCGTTGGAGGAACATCTCGAACGAGCCCGCAGGATCGATGAACTCACAGGCGGAATCTCCAAAGAGAAGATCAAGACCATGAGCGATGGACCCGAGAAGGCCGCCGTGGAAGCGGAATTAAAAAAACTCAACGAGGCTTATGACGCATACACGAACAAGGTCATCTCATCCTGCGTGGTATCCGACCGAGTTTACATTTCCTCCATTGCCGACGGCAACAAACGCTCGGGACCACTGACGGTGGGCTTCGGAGGCAACCCCGCGAAGATCGGCCCCGAATTCAGCTTCGGCCTTTCAATGGCAGCAAAGCTGGATGGCCCCATTCTTTTGATCAAGACGTCCTGGGGAGGCAAGTCCATCAATTACGATTTCCGGCCGCCCTCCGCCGAGGCTTACGTGCTGAACGACAAACAGAAGGAGGCAAAGAACGCCGCGGACATCCGCAAGAATGCCGGCCTCAACTGGCGGATGATGAATGAAGCGATCGGGGCGGTGCTCAAGGACCTCAAGAAATACCACCCCGCCTATGATGCCGCCGCCGGGCATGAAATGGCCGGGTTCGTGTGGTTCCAGGGATTCAACGACCAGTTCTCGGATGAATTCCGGAACAATTACCGCGACATGATGGTTCACTTCATCAAGGACGTGCGAAAGGAATATAATGCCCCGGGAATGCCCTTTGTCATCGGAGTTCTCGGCACCAACATGACCAAGGAAGGCGTGGACAAGAATGCTGTTTCGGTCGCCCAGCGGGAGGCCGCCAAGGCGCCGGAGTTCAAGGACAATGTCGCTTCGGTGGAAAGCTACCAGGTCTACGATCTGGGAGCCCGGGCCGTCTACGACGAGGGATGGGCCAAGAATTTTGCCGTGTGGCGTGCGATAGGTAGCGACCGGCCCTACCATTACCTCGGTAGCGGCACCTTCTTTGCCCGGCTCGGGGATTCCTTCGCAACGGCCATGGTTGACCTGATCGAGAAGCAGAGGAAGTAACCTGTCCCAACATCGCCGTATGAAGATCATCACGACAAGTTTGACTACCCTCCTGCTGGCCCCCTCCCTCCTCGCCGCCGATCCACTCACCATCGCTTCCGAGGCCGATTGGAAGAAGGCTATTTCCGCATCCGAGGGTATCGTCATCCGCAGCGGCGTGGCCGAACCCACCGGCAAGACGGGTAGCCTCAGGACCAGGATCCACAAGTTCGACCAGAAGCGCTCTGCTTCCTCCCTGGTCATCAGGCAGTCCACCATCTGGCAGAACTGGAACCCGATCGAAAACCTCGGACCTGCCAACCTGCGCGATGCCCCCGTCCTTCTCACCGTGGGTCCGGGCAACTACTGGATGTTCGGCCGCTACGGCGGCCTGCAACCGAAGCGCAAGAAGGGCCAGAAACCAAAGACTGCCTTCACTCCGAAACCTGCCAAGCTTGAGGGCTTCGATACTTCCCTGCAGACCACGCCTGATGAGAACCAGTACAACGCGCCGGGGGGGCTGAAGAAAGGCAAGGGCGGCTATCATGCCTGGCAGAGCCGGGATATGAAGACCTGGGTTCATCATGGACCCGTCACCGAGGGCTTCTCCAGATGGGTCACCAGCGCCGAGTGGGTCGACGGCAAAGCCTACATCTACTACGACTTTCCCAACGACCAGGACCCGCACGTCTACGTTGATTCAGATCTTACCGACGGCGAACCAGGCATGAACATGGGGCTTGCAGTGGCCGACCCGTCCCACGGCTCTGATGCCGGATTCATCCGCGATCTCGATGGTAAGATGCACGTCATCATCGAGGACTGGAGCCCCATCTCCGCCAACAAGCGCTCCTGGGATTCTCCTCTCGCCGGGCATGCTGTCAGCAGCAACGGACTCAGCGGGTTCAAGTTCGGCCCCCCTGCGGTCGATAACCGCACCAAGCCCACCGGTAAGGTAGCCACTTACAAACATCCTCACTGGATGAGGGAAGACCCCAAGCGCTTTCCCTCCAACATCGCCGAATACGAGATTCACGAACCCGAGCAGGAAGCCTACGGGGACTGGGCCGCCATCTGCATCGGAGGCCAGTATTACCTCTTTGGCGACTACGATCCCGCCGGCGGCCACCAGATGGCGGTGGGCTGGTTCACCTCTCCTTCCATCGACCAGCAATTCACCTGGTGCGACAAGATCGGCAATGGCCACCCTGATCCTGATATCTGTTTCGCCGAGGGCCGCTTCTACCTCGCCACCCAGCAGCGCACCGACTACGTCAGCCCGGGCCCATGGGTGGAATCTATCGAGGGCCGCGTCGGCGTGGACACGGATAACGACGGCAAGGTCAATATCTGGGGCAAGTGGGGCGAACTCAGGGAACGCTATGAC